>CAMAVI010000097.1 GCA_945861625.1 Candidatus Sulfopaludibacter sp. SbA3 | reverse complement strand
CCCAGCATCGCGCCCGTCCAGAAAGCACGCGGCCAACCGCGGCAGCAGATTCATCTTGCGGTCCACTTCCCGCAGCAGCAGGCCTCCGGCGTCGGACGTCATCGTTCCGCCGTCGAACTGGGCTGTCACCTGGCGTGAGCCGTGCGCTTAGAATGCGAACTGGGTTTGGCTACACTCTGTCATAGTAGAAAGCCTCTTCTTCTTGGCCGTAACTGTTGTCTGGAAACTCAGTTATGCCAGAATCGGAGGCTTTTTGCTATAGCGTTGGTGAGATATGCGGGCTAGCGGGCCGCTCCATCACTGTCGCGGCTCGGTTGTGGACTGAGCGTGAGATCGCGATGAATTATAACCCGAAGGCAAAGAAAACTCCACGTTCAACCGAACCTATGGACTCACGCTATTTTCGGGCCGTGTGCAGATCATGGCGGATCACCTTGCCGCCCTTCATGACGAAACCGACGCGCTTCAGCTCACCGATATCGGCCAGCGGGTCGCCGGAGACCGCAACCAGATCGGCGAACTTGCCTTTCTCCACCGATCCCACCTGATCCTGCCAGCCCATGGCCTCCGCGTTGATGATCGTGCCGCCCTGGATGGCGCGGGCGGGAGTGAGACCGCCCTGCTTGACCAGTGCTTCCAGCTCCAGCGCCTGCGTTCCATGTGGGAACGTCGCGCCATCCACGCCGCTGCCGGACATGATCTTGATGCCCTTGGTGGCGGCGGCCAGCTTCACGGCTTTTTCGAATATCGGAATCATGCGGTACTTACCGCCCGTATTCTTGGAGTCGTTGTCATCCATGTAGGGCTCTGTGTAGCGGATCAGCGTGGGGTCATAGTACAGATTCTTGGCAGCCATCATATTGAGCTGCTCTTGGTCCAGGCCGAAGCCATGCTCGATGGTGTCGCAGCCGGCGATGATCGCATTCCGCTGCCCCTCGCCGCCGTAATTGTGGCAACCGGCTTTCTTGCCCAGCTTATGGGTTTCGTCAATCGCCGCCTGGAGAACGGGCAGCGGATAGGTCACCACGTATTGATCCTTGCCAGTGGGGCTGAACGAGTAGGCTCCGGCGGGATAGAGCTTAATCCAATCAGCGCCATGGGAGATCTGATCGCGTACCGCCGCCCGCGCTTCTTCCGCCGAGCGAACCACGGCGGCGGCGAGCGGATTTTCGGGAACCACTGGGTCCTTGGGTTTCTCGCCCCAGATGATGCCGCGCGTCGCTACTTGGTAGCGCGGTCCGTCGATGCGCCCCTCATTGATGGCATTGCGGATGGCCACGTCGCCGTAGCCGTTGCCATGGCTGGTCATGTCGCGTGCCGACGTAATCCCGGCCCGCAGATCGAGTTGCGCGTTTTGTACGCCGATCAGCATGTAGTCTTCCGTGGTACCGCCCGGCTTGCGCGAGTTGAACATGTGTGTGTGTGCGTCAATTAAGCCCGGCAGAACGGTGGCGTCCCGCAGGTCGATCACCTGAGCACCCGCCGGAATCTTGACCTGACCTTCCGGGCCTACCTCGGTAATACGATCCCCAGTGGTAATGATCACCTGCTTGGTCAGCATTTGGCCGGTCTTGCTATCGAACAAGCGCCCCGCGCGTACTGCTCTCACGCCCTGCGCCGTGGGGCAAGGCAATACTCCACTGTCGGAACCCACGCAAGGGGGGACGCCCGCGCCTCGCCAAGGCGTGCCGATTGGTTTCGGCTGGGCCAGGAGCGCGGACGCACTCAGAAATGCCAAGAACAGGATGTGATTCGATCGCATGGGTTACCTCCAGAAAATCTGGTCCAGCGTAGCATGAAACGCGGCACCCGCTACACTGGAAACTGTGCGCGTGCTGATTTCGGCGGGGGAGGCTTCCGGGGACTTGTATGCGTCCCGCCTCGTCACAGCGCTGCGCAGGATTCATCCCGATGCCGAGTTCTTCGGCTGCGCCGGGCCGCGCATGCAGGCCGCCGGTGTCCGCACCGTGGTGGATTCGCGTTCGCTCGCGGTGGTAGGGATTGTTGAAGTCCTGGCGCACATCCCACGCATTTACGGGGAATTCCGCAAGCTCGTCGGTGCCGCGAGAACTGAACATCCGGATCTTGCGATCCTAACGGATTCGCCGGACTTCCACCTTCGGCTAGCCAAGAAACTGCACGCGCAGGGAATCCCGGTGGTTTACCTGATCGCGCCGCAGGCCTGGGCCTGGCGGCAGGGCCGTGTGCAGACGATGCGGCGAACCATCCGGCGGCTACTGTGCATTTTCCCCTTTGAGGAAGAGTTCTTCCAGAGCCGCGGGGTTCCCACGACGTTCATTGGGCACCCTTTGGCGCGAATTGTGAAGCCATCGCTTTCCCGCGCGGAATTCCGCGAAAAGTTCGGATTTTCCGCCTCCGACCGCATTGTCGTCCTGCTTCCCGGGAGCCGCCACGGCGAGGTCGCCCGCCACATGCCCTACCTGCTGGACGCCGCCGAGCGCATCGTGAAGGCTCATCCTGTGCGCTTTGTGCTCGCGTTTCCGCCCGGATTTGGCGCTGAAAACACAACTTTTTGGGAACCGGTTCGTCGCGCGCACATCCAAGTAATTGAAGGTTTCACGTGGGATTGCCTGGCTCAGTCGGAGGTAGCGTTGGCGGCGAGCGGCACGGTCACCGTAGAGGCGGCCCTGCTCGGCACGCCCATGGTGACCTTTTACCGCGTAAACGCGTTAAGTTGGATGTTAGGACGGTGGATGGTGAAAGCGCCATTTCTGTCGATGGTCAATCTGGTGGCAGGGCGCAAGGTTGCCGCCGAATTGATTCAGCATGAGATGACGGGCGAGCGGATCGCGGCGGAGGCGTCGCGGCTGTTCAGTAGCGAGGCCGAACAACGGAGCATGCGGGCGGATCTCGAGGAAGTGAAGAGAAACTTGTCGAGCGAGCGCGATCCGATGGAAACAGCGGCGGAGTGCATTGAGAAAATCTTTGCAGATAGCGTGAAAGCGGAGCAAAGTCATGCGAAATAAACTGCTGGGTTTAGCAATCATCACGGCCCTGATGGCCGTTACCGCAGTGGCCCAGGAACGCCAGCAGGCGCGTCCGCGTATCGACGTGCAAACGGTAGCGATCGATGCCCAGATTGATCCGCGGACGCAGTCCATCAATGCGTCGGCGCAGGTAACATTCGTCCCGCTGGACAACACATCGAGCGTGGTTTTTGAACTGAACAACGCGCTGGACCTGCAGAAGGTGACGGATAAAGAAGGCCGCCAGATTTCCGCGTCACGATATCAGGAAGACCAGAGCGTGCGCCTGAACCTGCCGCAGCCGCTGGCCCGCGGAACCGCGACGACCTTGACCTTTGTGTACAGTGGCAAGCTTACCGGGCAAGAGGAATCTCCCGTGTTCGGCATAAAGTTCGCCGCCATCACGTCCGACTCTGCCTACCTCATGTACCCGGCGCGCTGGTTCCCGGTCAACGATTACACCGTCGACCGTTTTGCGTCCAATTTCAAGATCACCGTGCCCGCTGAATACCACGTGATCGCCAGCGGCAACGGAGTGGCCGATCCCAACGCCGCCGCCGGAACTCGCACGGAGCGCTTCGAGTTCACGCAAGCGTCATTCCCCGGCAGTATCGCCGTGGTGCGCGGAGAGCCCCGCCGCGTGGCCGGCGAGGGTGTTACCACGCAGATCTACTTCCGCCAGTCGACCGCCATGGCGCAGTCGTACGGCGAGGAATTCGGCAAGGCCATGAACTATTTCACGGGGATCTTCGGCCTGCCGTTGCGCAAAGACTTGATCGTGATCGAGACCGAGAATGGAACCCCCAACGGTTACGGCGCGCCCGGCATCGTCTTTCTTTCTCCGCGCGGGATCGGCGCCCAGGTCAATCCGAAGCTGGTGGCCAATCAGGTCGCCCGGCAGTGGTGGGGCGGGTTGGTCTCGCCCGCGACGCGCAATCACCTGTGGATTGAGAACGGCTTGGCGCGCTATTCCGAGATCCTATATCTGGAACATTTGAACGGAGCCGCGTCGCTGGATGTGGAGTTGCGCGACACCTACATTGAGGCGCTGACGGTGGAGCAGCCTCCGCTGATCCAAGCGGCGCGCATGGAAGATTACTCGCCGGAATTCTGGGCCGCCACCGCCAATAAGGGTGCAGCCGTCCTGCATATGTTGCGCTCGAGCGTGGGCGATGAAGCGTTCATGAAGATTCTGATGGCTCTGCCCGAGCGCTTCGCGGGCAAATCGATCAATACCGACGATGTTCGCAAGGTCGCGGAAGAATTCGGCGGGCAAAGTTTTCAGGGTTTCTTCGTGCAATGGATTGAGTCGAGCGGCGCTCCGGAGTTCAAGTTGGAATACACCGTGTTCCGCACCCAGAAAGGTTTCCGCGTGATGGGCAAGGTCGCTCAGGATTTGGACACCTTCCGCATGCCCGTGAAACTGCATGTGGAAACCGAGGGCAATCCCGAAGAGAAAACCATCGAAGTGGTCGGTACGTCTTCCGAGTTCGCCATGGAAACATTCGGCAGGCCCAAGACCATCACGCTCGATCCCAAGGGCCAGGTGCTGCGCTTTGACGACACCATGCGCGTGGCCGTGGCCATCCGCCGGGGCGAACAGTTCGCGGAAGTGAGCGACTTCCCCGAAGCGCTCAAAGAGTACCAGAAGGCCATCGACGTGAAGCGCAACAGTTCCCTGGCGCACTACCGCGTGGGCGAGTTGTTCTTCTTGCAAAACAACTACCAATCCGCCGCCAACGAGTTCCGCGAGGCGCTCAATGGCGATCTGGAACCCAAGTGGACGGAAGTGTGGACGCACATCAATCTGGGCAAGATTTTCGACATCACCGACCAGCGCGAGCGCGCCGTCAACGAGTACCGCCAGGCGACCCGCACCAAAGACAACACCCAGGGCGCGCTCGAAGAAGCCTCTAAATACACGCTTGAAAAATACAAGCGCCCGCCGAGCACGAACTGAGGGATGGGCACCGGTAGAACGCGGGTCGTTTGCGCTCCGCGGCGCCTAATTGCCAGCCTCCTATTCGCCGTTGCCGCCCTTGCACAGCAACCTCCGATAGAAATCAAAACGGAGGAAATCACCGTCACCGCTACCCGAACCGACACGCGTCTGGAAGATATACCGACGCGCGTGGAAGTTCTCGACCGCGAAGAAATCGAAGAAAAGATGCTCATGACGCCCGGCGACATCGTCATGATGCTGAATGAAATGGGCGGTCTGCGCGTGCAGACCACGTCGCCGTCTCTGGGCGCGGCTAGTGTCCGTATCCAAGGAATGCGCGGCCGCTATACGCGCTTCCTGGCCGACGGCCTTCCTCTGTTCGGCCAGCAGGGAGGCGGCCTCGGACTCCTGCAAATTCCTCCCGTCGATTTAGGCCAGGTCGAGGTGATTAAGGGCGTTTCGTCCGCGCTCTACGGCGCGGGGGCCATGGCTGGTGTTGTCAATCTCCTCTCCCGGCGCCCAGGGCGCGAGCCGGTGCATGAGTTCCTGGTCAACCGGACTTCGCTCGGCGGCACCGACGTTTCCCTCTTCGCGGCGTCCAAACTCAGTTCCCATTGGGGCGTAACGTTCCTGGGGAATGGCGACTGGCAGACGCGCAACGACATCGACGGCGATGGTTGGGCGGATCTGGCCGGCTACACGCGCGGTGTGATGAGGCCGCGCCTCTTCTGGGATGGCGGAGACGGCAGCTCGGCCTTGCTCACCGCCGGTGTTACTTATGAAGACCGGCAAGGAGGCACGCTGCCGGGGAAAATGCTGGCCGCCACCGGCGCGCCCTATATCGAAGCGCTCGATACCCTCCGCTACGATACGGGCGGTAATTTTCAATTTCTGATCCACAAGCGTTATGTCGTCACGTCGCGTCTTGCCGCGTCCTGGCAGCGGCACCGGCATGTCTTTGGTGAAATACTCGAACGCGACCGTCACGAAATGCTGTTTGGCGAAGTAGCGATCCGGGGCAGCGGCGCGCTGGGCGCCGGCGGCCGCCACACCTGGGTAGCGGGTGTTGCCGCCGATCGGGATGCGTATCGTCCCACGGACGTTTCGCGCTTCGCTTACCGCTACGCGACTCCTGGCATGTTCCTGCAGGACGATGTGGAAATTGCTTCCTGGCTCTCTGTTTCCGCCAGCGGGCGCGCCGATTTCCAGAGCCGCTATGGAACGTTCTTTAGCCCGCGTCTGTCGGCCTTGTTTCGCAGGAGCGGCTGGATCAGCCGTCTTTCCGCCGGACAAGGATTTTTTGCGCCGACGCCGTTGACCGAGGAAACCGAGGCGGCGGGATTGTCGCGTCTCCGAGTGCCGGTGGAACTGCGGGCCGAGCGCGGCCGCAGCGCATCGTGGGATCTGACGCGCCGAGTAGGCCCGGTTTCCGTCACGGCGACGCTCTTCGCTTCCAGCGTACGCAACCCGATCCAGGTGCAGCGCGCGACGTACACTCTGGTGAATGCGCCGCGGCCGGCGCGCAATCGCGGCGCCGAATTGCTGGCCACCTACCGGAAAGCGCCTTTTTCCGCCACGGCAAGTTACACGTACGTGCGTTCCCGCCAGACCGATGCGGGGCTGCGCGTGGACACGCCTCTCACTCCGCGCCATAGTTTTGGAATCACCGGGATGTGGGAGCGAGAGAACACTTGGCGCATCGGTGTGGAGGCTTACTACACCGGACGCCAACGCCTGGAGCAGAACCCCTACCGCGGCACTTCCGAAGCCTATGTCAGCACCGGCTTCTTGATCGAGCGGCGTTTCGGTCCTCTACGCGTGTTTCTCAACGCCGAAAACTTGACCGACGCGCGGCAAACGCGCTGGAACCCGCTGCTGCGGCCGGACCGCGCCGCCGACGGGCGCTGGACGGTGGATGCGTGGGCGCCTCTGGACGGACGCGTGTTCAACGGCGGCATCCGTTTTGGCTTCTAGCGCAACGCCTAAGTTCTGCCGACGAGGGACAAGAACTCGTCGCGCGTGGCTTTATTCTTGCGGAAGCTGCCCAGCATGGCGCTGGTCACGGTGCCGGAATGCTGTTTTTCCACGCCGCGCATCATCATGCAGAAATGTTGGGCTTCGCACAGAACCGCCACTCCGCGCGGAGACACGGCCTCGGTGATGGCTTCCGCGATCTGCTGTGTGAGACGCTCCTGTACTTGCAGGCGGCGGGCGAACATATCCACCAGGCGTGGAATCTTGCTCAGGCCGATGACTTTGTCCTTCGGCAGATAGGCCACATGCACCTTGCCGAAGAACGGCAGCAGGTGATGTTCGCAGAGACTATAGAATTCGATGTTCTTCACCAGCACCATCTCATCGAATTTGACGCTGAACAAGGCTCCATTCACCACCTCGGGCAAGCTGGTCTTATAGCCGCTGGTTAGGAATTGCATGGCATGCTCCCAGCGCCGCGGCGTGGCCAGCAGACCCTCGCGGTGTGGATCTTCACCCAGTAGCCGCAGCACATCCTGCACGCGAGAGGCGATCTCTCCGCCGCTCGCGGAGATCATCTTTACGTTTGACTTCGCTTTCATTTCGTTTCCAGTTCGGTTTCCAGTTCGAAAGTATTGCGGGTGGTTTCCGAGATGCGCACGCGCGCCAAACGGGCCGGCAGATCCCAACGTACCGTCAGCATCGCCGCGACCGTGCTCGCCAAGTTTTCGGTGGTGGCAACCTGGCCGCGCAGCTCCGGCACGTCGCAGTTCAAGTTGCGGTGATCCAGGCGCGCTAATACGTGTTCCCGCACCAACCAATCCAGCGCCTGGCGATCGACTACCTGGCCGGAGGCGTCCACCGGCCCTTCCACCGTCACATCCACCACGTAGTCGTGGCCGTGGCCGAATGGGTTGTTGCATTTGCCGTAGAGCGCGGCATTCTCTTCGGCAGTCAGCGCGTCGGTGTTCAAGCGATGCGAGGCCGCAAAGCGGTAGCGGCGGGAGAGTCTCACGCCTCGCCTCCGTAATCCACGTAGAGATCGGCGGTCTCAAACAAACGCACGTTCTTCAAGCGCGCGGGCGATGCCGTCAAGCGGCCTTGCAGACGATTCCAAATCTCAATCGCAATATTTTCCGTGGTCGGCACCACGCGGTCGAAGGGCGGAACCTCGTAATTGAGGAAGCGGTGATCCATGGGGTCCACTACCTCCTGGTTGATGATCTCCTTGAGCTCCCGCAGGTCGAACACCATGCCCGTAACCGGATCCGGATCGCCTTCGATAGTGACTTCGAGCACGAAATTGTGGCCGTGGCCGTTCGGATTGGCGTTGGCGCCATACAGCGCGTGATTCTGGACCGGCGTAAGCGCGGGGTTGGCGCATACGTGCGAGGCGGAGAATTCTGCTTTTCGGGTGAGAAGCATGGCTAATTGGATGCGGGGAACGGGGTGCGCGATCCACCGCCATTCCCATTCCTAGTAAAATGATAGCGTGGATTCCGTAAACAGCCCCCCGTCAGGCCAAAGTGCCGATCAAGGCCCCAGCGCCGACCGTATCTTCGTGGGCGCCATTGTCTTACTGGCCGTGGCGTTGGTGTGGGTGGTTTCCGGAACCTTGCAGGATCGGGTGGTCAACGCCGGTGACACCGCGCCGGACTTCAAAATTGTCGGCGACGACGGCCGCACTTATACGCGCGCGGATTTTGGCGGCAAGGTGCTGGTGCTGAATTTCTGGGCCTCCTGGTGCGCGCCGTGCGTGTCGGAAGCGCCTTCCTTACAGGCTTTCGGCGAGGAAATGCGGCGGAGCGGCGTGGTGGTGCTGGCCGTCAGTATCGACACCAACGAAAAGCGCTACAAACAATTTCTCGACCGCTTCCATGTGACATTCCCCACCGCGCGCGATCCGGAAGCCAATCTCAGCAGCAGCTACGGTACGTTCCAGATTCCGGAGACGTACGTGATCGACCGCGCCGGAAAAGTACGCGAGAAGATCATCAGCAACCAAAACTGGATGGACCCTGTGTTTGTCGGCAGAGTGAAGGCGATGTTATAAGGCAATGCTATGAAACTTTCCGCCACCATCTGTATCATCGTTCTGCTCGCGATCCCCGCGATCGGACAAAAGAAGTTTTTCCCGGGCCAGGCGGGTAACGATAACATCGAGCTTTCCGCCAGCGTGATGCTGGACCCGGCTGAAATTCAGCAGGCCGTCGGCGCCGGTCTGGGCGAGAACATCGTTGTCTTTCGCGTGAAAGCCACCAACAAGACCGGCGACCCGATGCGCATCGGACCGGCCGATTTCACCGCCGTCTCCCGCCGGGATGGGGACCGCGGCGACGCCCTTGCGCCAGGCCAACTGGCCGGAGGCAGCACGCTCATCATCAAACGCGACCGGTCCGGACGCGACTATGCACAACAGAAGAACGAGCCTGGCTTCACCGGTGTGCAGGGAGTCGCCAAGGCGGACAAGCCCCTCGACAACGCGCTGCTGGAGTCCTTGAAGGCCAAGGAACTGCCCGACCAGGAAACCAAGCCCAACGGTTCCGTGGAAGGGCTGGTGTATTTTTCCCTGAATACCAAGAAGCTGAAGTCCAAGGACGCCGGGCTGATCTACAAGGGGCCGGCGGGCCACCTGACCGTTGATTTTAAGTAGTAGATGTAGAGGACTTCTTCCGCGTGCGCTTGACCGGCGGCGGTTCCGGCGGAACCTCCACGCTCTTGGCGTCGCGCCACAGCCGCTCCAGGTCGTAGTAGGCGCGCGTTTTGTCCGTGAAGATATTGATCACGTAATCGCCATAGTCCATCAGGATCCATTCGGCGTACGTGTAACCTTCGACGGCGCTCGGAATATCCCCGCGCGACTTCAATTGGTCCTGAATCTCGTCGGAAATCGCCTGCACCTGCCGTGAATTGCCGCCGCTGCAGATGATGAGGGTATCGGTGAAGCTGCTCACGTCGCGGAGATCCAGCACGCGAATATCTTTGGCTTGCTTGGAATCGGCGGCGCGAACGGCAGTCAGCCAGAAAGGGTCCGGCTCCGGTACAGTTACTGTTTGAAGAACGCGTTTTGCTCGTGCCAGGTGGAAGAAGTCTCCTACTGCTATTGTACAATCTCGCTAATGCCCACGTTCCGTGTCCTGCTTTCCTCTGAACAAATTCAAAAACGCGTGGAGGAACTCGGCGCCACCATCGACCGCGACTATCCGGCCGGCGAGCCCGTATACCTGATCGGCGTCCTCAAGGGCGCGTTCATGTTTCTGGCGGATTTGGCGCGCGCCACCAAGGTGCCCGCGCGCATCGAGTTCATTGGCATCTCCAGCTATGGCAAAGGCACAACGACGTCCGGGCAGGTGCGCTTGACTAAGGATCTCGACGTGCCCATTGAAGGGTGTCACGTGATCTTGGTCGAGGACATTCTGGATACCGGTCTCACGCTCACCTACCTGGTTCAATTGATGAAACAGCGCCGCCCCAAGTCGCTGCGGATCGCGGCTTTGCTCGATAAACCGGACCGGCGGAAAGTGGAAGTTCACGCCGATTACGTCGGCTTCCAGATTCCCGACGAGTTCGTGGTCGGCTACGGTCTGGATTGCGTGGAGGACTACCGCAACCTGAAGGACGTATGCGTGCTGGAAGCTTGAGTGCTTAGTTTCCCGCCGCGCCCAGCAGCGGCTTGAGAGTGCGCAGCACGGTGCCGGTGACGATCCGCGCGCCTTCCGCGGTGGGGTGGACGCCGTCGCGCTGGAAGTAGCGCAGGTCCGGCGTAATGATGTCGGAAAGCAGGAAGGGAATCAGGGCCAGTTTGTATTTCGCCGCGAGGTCCGTGTAGATCTTTGTAAATGAGGTCACGTAGTCGGGGCCGTAATTTGGTGGCAACGTCATTCCCGCCAACACCACGCGCGCGCCGGCGCGCTGGAAAGTCAGAATCATTTGATCCAGATTGTCGCGCGTGCGGGTGACGGGCATTCCGCGCAAGCCGTCGTTGGCTCCCAGTTCGAGCAGGACCACAGACGGTCTTAGTGCCGTAACCGATTGAACGCGCGCCAGGCCCCCCACCGTGGTGTCGCCGCTGATGCCCAAGTTCACGACGCGCCAGGGATAACCTTGCGCGTTCAACTCGCGCTGCAATCCGTCCGGATAGCTCTGGCCCGCTTGCAGGCCATAGCCGGCGCTCAGGCTGTCGCCGAACACCACCAGAACCTTCTTACTGTCTTCGCGGGCGGGAGACTGGGTCTGGGATTGGGCGCTGGCGGGGCTGAGCGAGCACAACAGCGCGAGAACGGCGAAATAACGCATCTGCTGTCATCATAATAAAAGAACATGGCCATTCTGCGGGCGCGCGATCTCACCAAGACCATCGACACGGGCACGCATCGCGTGGAAATCCTGCGCGGCATGAATCTGGATATCCCCGCCGGGCAGTTCGTGGCCATCATGGGCGCTTCGGGCAGCGGCAAGAGCACGCTGCTGGGGCTGCTGGCGGGCCTCGACACTCCTACATCGGGCCAGATCATTATCGACGGCGTCGACATCACGAACCTCAATGAAGATGCATTGGCGCTGGTGCGTGGACAGAAGATTGGTTTCGTGTTCCAGTCTTACCAACTGATTCCGACGCTCACCGCGGAAGAGAACGTACTGCTGCCGCATGAGCTGACAGGTGGAGACCTCCGCGCCGGATTGGCGCGCGCCCGCGAACTGCTCACGGGCGTCGGCCTGGAAGACCGCATGGACCACTATCCGGTCCAGCTCTCCGGCGGCGAGCAGCAGCGCGTGGCGCTGGCTCGCGCGTTCATGTGCAAGCCTCCGATTCTGATGGCCGATGAGCCCACGGGAAATTTGGATAGCAGCAACGGCGCGCACGTGCTGGATCTGCTGATCTCGCTCAATCAGCGTGAAGGCACCACGCTGGTGCTGGTGACGCACGACCGCGCACTGGCCTCGCGCGCCGACCGCATCGTCACGTTGAGCGATGGCAAGGTTGTCGCCGACGAGCTTCAGTCTTCACCGCAGGCGGTCCGGTCTTGAGCCTCTCCGTGCGCACCGCCGGACGCATCGCGTGGCGCGAGACGCGAGCATCTACGGCGAAGTTCTTGTTCGTGGTGCTCGCCGTGGCCGCCGGCGTGGGGGCGCTCTCCGGAGTGCAGGGCTTCGGCGCGACGTTCCGGCAGACTCTGCTCGAACAATCGCGCACCGTGATGGCGGCGGACCTCACCGCGCGCCAGTTCCGCCCCGCCGATCCGCTGGCGGTTGCCGCGCTGGAAGCGTTGGCACGGCGCGGCGTGCAGCATACACTGATCACGGAGACGATTTCGATGGCGTCCTCGGCGCAGGCCGCTCCCGATAGCGAGGACGCGACTCCGGCCCTGACGTTCATCAAAGCGGTGGATCCCACGAAGTATCCCTACTACGGCGAGGTCAAGCTCGATCCCGCGATGCCGCTGGCAAATGCACTGTTGCCGGATACGCTTGCCGCCGGGGAAGACGTCCTGATTCGCTTCGACGTCAAGGTCGGCGACAGCTTGCGCATCGGAACCCGGACGTATCGTATCGCTGCCGCGGTCATCAACGAACCGGATCGCATGTCGGGCAGCAGGAACGTCGGGCTGCGCATCATGATGTCGAGCGAAGCGATGCAGAGCAGCGGCCTGATGGGTTTCGGCAGCCGGTCGGCTTACCGGTATCTGTTTAAGTTGGCGCCGGAGGGCCCCTCGGTGGCCGAGGTGCGCGCGGAACTGGCGCGGGCGCTGCCGGATGCGCTGGTGGCGGATTTCCGCGAGTCGAATCCCATCATCACCAGCGGCCTGGATCGTTCGACGATGTTTCTGAGTCTGG
>CAMAVI010000096.1 GCA_945861625.1 Candidatus Sulfopaludibacter sp. SbA3 | reverse complement strand
ATACGCAGACTGTTCACCAGCAGTTCGCGCTGGCGAACCGCGCCGTTGCCTTCGAGGTTGGCCGGGCGGGTTTCCAGGCGCACTACGTGGGGCTGCTTAAGCTGAAGTTCGGCTGCGTCTTCGATGGTCACAATGCGTTCTTTGCCATTGATGAACACCGAGAGAGCGTTCAGCAGCGTGGTCTTGCCGGAGCCGGTTCCGCCCGCGATGATGATGTTCAGGCGCGCCTTCACGGCCGCTTCCAGGATTTCCATCATTCCCTGCGTAAGAGCCTTGCGCTCCACCAGATCGGGAGGCATGAGCTTGTCCTGCGAAAAACGGCGGATGGAAAGAATGGGGCCATCCACGGCCAGCGGACCAATAATGGCGTTGACACGCGATCCATCGCTGAGGCGGGCGTCGACCATCGGCGTCGATTCGTCGATACGGCGGCCCACCTGGCTGACGATCTTGTCGATGATGCGCAGCAGATGCTGATCGTCGCGGAAACTGACGTTGGTGAGTTCCAGAATGCCGCGCCGTTCGACGTAAACCTGCTTGTAGGTGTTCACCAGAATATCGGAGATGGTGGGATCGGAAAGCATGGGCTCCAGCGGACCGAGCCCAAAAACTTCGTCCAATACCTCGTCGCTAATCTGTTGCTTCTCGAGCGAACTCAGCAACGTGGGCTCGGAATCGATCAGCTGAATCACGGCTTGACGGACTTCACTGCGCACGCGCTGATTGTCGATGGACGCCAGCGCCTCCAGGTTGATCTTATCCACCAGCTTGCGGTGGAGGGTGAACTTCAGCTCCTGGTATTCCGGCTTCAAGCTCGTCTTCTGGCGGCCGGCGTTCTTGAGCAGTCTTTGCTCCCAGGAAACCTGCTGGGTGTTTTTTGTGCTGTTTTCTATGTTCGGAAACATAACGGTGTTTTTGCTCTCACTCTCAATTTCTCTTCATGGCCGGGTTCTGCCTCACGCCTGGCTGAGGACCGGTTTCATCTCGCGGACCGCCGCTCCTGGCTTCCGGGAGTCCCCGGAAATCGCCCCGCACAGCCGTCCAGCCAATTTTTCGATAGCCTTGCCCAGCTCGCCCTCCCCGGCCAGCGGCTGCCCTAGAGTCACCACCCGGTGCAGGGAAAAGTAGTCGTTGGGCAGGCTCGCGTGCACCGGACAATTGAAAAGCTTCTCCAGATTCGCCGTACCCAGCTCGTCGCGCTTATCGACGCGATTGACCAGCACCTGAAAGCGGTCGCGCGGAAATCCCAACTGATCGATCAATGACATGGCCTTGCGCGTGAGATGCAGACTGGGCAATTCGGCGGTGGAAACCACAAAGGCCCGTTCGCATTCCGCAATCGCCATGAGGCTGGTCTGGTTGAAAACCGCCGGCAAGTCCAAAATGACCCAATCGTAGAGCTGGCGGATGTGTTCGATCAGAACGCGGAGCCGCCCGCCATCAACCTGGTCGGCATAGGGCGCCGCCGGCGCGGGCAGAATGTCCAGGCCTCCGTGGCGCACGGCGAGCGAGTTCCACAACGCGGTGTCCATCTGGTCGGCTCGTTGCAAAGCGTCCACCAGGGAGTAGTTATGGCTTAACTTCAAGTAGAAGCCGATCGTCCCCCCGGTCAGGTCAAAATCCACCAGCAAAATACGTTTGCCTGTCATGCGTTGCAGAGAGAATGCCGTTTGCGTCGCAATGGTCGAGGCGCCCGAACCCGGCTTGGAACTTGAGAAGGCGATCACGTGACCGGCTTCAACAGCCACCGGCGTTTCGGGAACGCAATACCGCCGCAAGCGCGCGATGGCGTCATACTGGCTGGCAGGTTCGAAGGGCGCATAGAGAAATTCCGTCGCTCCCGCCCGCAGCGATTGCAGGATCGCCGCCGAATCGCTGTGCGTGTGCAGTCCCACCACCTGGATAGGGGGGGTCAAGGCGGCCACCGACCGGATCAGCTCGGTGGCTGCGTTCAGATCCGTGGCAAGATCCAGGAGCACGACCTGCGGCTGGAGCTGACGCGCGCGAATCTCGAGAGTCTGCGCGTTCGGATAGCTTTTCAGCTCCGCCAATATCTGAAACGCCCTGGTCTGCCCCAACGTGGCCGTGAACTTCTGGGCCAAGTCCCGGTTGGGAGCAATCAGCAGCGCCGTGATTTGCCCGTCACTCTGGACGCGTGTGCTCATTCCGACAATTTCCTCTTCACCCGATGCGGCTCCGTGTTGGCGGCTAGTTCTTTTTTCCTTTGGGGATCTTCGCGGCCTGGATATCTTCCGGGGTCAGACGGACCAGAAAATCTTTCGGGAAGGCAATCTCCGGACGCGCGTCGTTGGGCCCGAGAGGCTGGGTGATCTCCGGCGTGACGATCAGAATCAGTTCGGTGCGGCTCCGCTTCTGCGCGCGGGACTTGAACAGGCTGCCCAAAACCGGCAGGTCGCCTATGAACGGTATCTTGGTGAATGCCTCCGTTTCACGATTGTCGAGCAGGCCGGCCACCACAAAGCTTTGGCCTTCGCCGAGTTCGACATCCGACTCCGCGCGCCGCGTGGAAAGAGCGGGAATGGCGAAACCGTTAAACGTCACGCCATTGGCGGTGTCGATGGAGGATACTTCTTGCGCCAGGTGCAGCTTGATCGTCTTGTTTTCCGTGACGGTGGGCGTAAAGCGGAGGCGGATGCCGAATTCACGGAACTGAATGGTGACCGCCGCTGCGTTGCCGCCGCCCTGCAGGACAGGAACCGGGAACTCGCCGCCCACCAGGAAGTAAGCTTCCTTGTTGTTGGTGGTCACCAGGTTGGGCTCGGCAAGAATCTGCAGAATGTTGTTACTCTGCAGAGCTTTCACGAACGCGCCCAGGTCCAGCTTGGCGTTGAAGGCAAAAATATTCAGAGCTTGGCCGACGGTATAGGTGGCTGGCGCGCCGGGCCCACCGGGGCTGACTTGCGGGTTGCCTCCAAACTGGCCCGTGCTGGTTCCCGTGAGTGTCTGGCCGGGAACGGCGAACAGATTTACGCCGTATTGTTCTTCCCTGGTCCGGTCCAGTTCGGCGAACTTCACCCGCAAAAGAATTTGCTTGTCGATCGGCGCGGCTCGCTGCTGCAGATTGTTCACAACGGTCTTGGCAAAACCCGTGGAGAGCGCCACGGCGCGGTCGGCCACTTCCTTGCTGGATACATGTCCGTTGAGTGACAAGGAATCGCGGGAGCTATCCGGTGTGATCTGCTCGTTGGGGAAGGAGTCTTTCAGGATTTTCTTCAACGGATCCAGGTTCAGGTCGACGGTCACGTTGTAGAAGGTCCTCTCCCCGCTCTTGCTCCAGACCACCAGCGTCGCGTTCCCGAGGCCCTTGCCGTGCAGCAGGATTTCGCGGGTGGTGACGGGACTCGCGTCCACGATGTCAGGATTGCTCGTGGAGATCTGGCGGATATCGGCGGGATAGTCGACGACAACGCTCTTACCCACGGTGAGGCGCAGATCTTCAGCGCTCTGCCCGCAGACCGGGCTAAGACTGAGCGCCAGTCCCAGAACTGTCAGAGTCACCGGCCTACCGGCCTTCAGCCAACTTGTTAGTTTCCTGGTGTGTTGAATCATGGAAGAAAATTCCCCGTTCATAATGAATGTCTCGTTCAGTTCGCCGATTGGCTCGGCAGCGTTTCCACCGTCCTGGTGGTTCCGCGGATCATCACGATCTGGTCGGGCACGGCCGGCGGCGGCGGTGGCGGTGGTGGTGGTGGCGCGGCCGTGGCGATCACCACCGGCTTGGGCGCGGGCTTAGCCGGCGCCGTTCCCGCGGCTTTCGCGTTGGGCCGTCTCGTGACGCCATACAGCTCGCTGATGTAGCTTCCGTTGGTCTGGGTCAAGCCTTGGTCGCTGGAATTGCGCAACACCAACTGGAGCCGCCCCTCGGCGCCGGCCAGCGTCAGCTTCTCGGCTTGCTCAGGCGTCGCCAACAACGTGATGGTGGGAGACTGAATCGCCTGGCCGCGGGCATCCGGTTGGATCGTGGTTCCCGCGGAAAGGACCAGCATGTTCTGCAGCGCGGTAGCCGTCATGTCCATATCGCCTGACGGCGGATGGCCCGTCACCAGCACGTCGACGCGCATGCCCGGCAGCACGAACCCGGCCACGCTGCCCACGTCATTGACGCGAACGGTGACGGCGCGCATGCCCACCGGAATGGTGGGGGCCAGGCCCAATCCGCTCCCCTTGGCCGCCAGGCGGCCTTCGACGATCGGATCGTCCAGAAGAAGATTCGAGATAACAGGCCGGTCCAGAACGTCTTCGACCTTGGAGAACGCCCCTTTCGGAAACGCCGAGGAGACAATTTTGATCAACTTCACGTCGGCCGGCTTGATCATGATGCCGACGCTCAAGGGCCGCGCGGTCACAACCAGATCTTTTTGATCGGTTGCGTCCGCTCTCCTCGACGGGCTGGAGCGCCCCGTCATCTGATAAAAAACACTCGATACCAGCAACGCAAATAGCAAGCTGACACCCAGTACCGTAATAAACCTGCGATCCATTCTCGTTCTCCTCAGCCCCAGCCGCTGTCCGGCCAGAAAGCTCAAAATGTGACTACCTGCCGCTAGCTTTTGGTCACCAGCGACAACCAAACTCCCAACGCAATCGCCGGGGCATAAGGAATCGACGCTGCCCTATCCTTGTCCTCCGGGCTCAGTTCCTCTGCTCCCGGACCGCCGCGCATCCGTGTGCGCAGTGCCTTCCATCCGATCGCGCATACCGCCAAAATCCCGCCCACGCCGGCCGTCCACAGCGCGGCTTCCAGCAGGCGTCCGGGCCCCAGCAACGCACCGAATCCCGCCATCAGCTTCACGTCTCCGCCGCCCATCCCGCCGAGCAGGAAAAATATCAGGAACACCGCGAAGCCCGCGGCCGTACCGAGGGCCGCCGACAGAGCTCCCGGCCAACCCGCCGTCCCGATCTGCCATCCGAAGCCACCGGCCAGCGCGGCCGCTGGAATCCAGTTGGCAATGTGCCGGCGCCAGAGATCATCCATCACTGCCGCCAGTCCCACCAGAATCGCGATCCACACTTGCGTGTTCATCGGTTGTGCCGAAACGACGCCATACGCGCTGGCGCCTCCTCTAACCCTTCGTTGGACTTTCCCGCCATGGCATCACTGCCAATCGCAACCGGCTTAGCGACCGATTCTTCTGTTCTATGCACCTTGGGAGCTCTCATCATCAACGGCGCCAGGAATCCGGTCTGCAATGCGAATTCCGCCAGAGCCTGTCCCGAGGGAAGCCGCCAGCTCAGCGGGTCCATCCACTCCATCGGCAATCGAGATAGACCCGTCCCGCGGTGTCTTCGGTAGGTACCGGACTTGCGGGGCATAGGGGTCTCCGACTTCATCTTTTGTTGCTCCCGTTCTCTATTTCGGCGTGGTTGGGGATTTTCATTAGCCTTGACTACCCCTCTCTCTTAGTCCTTAGAACCTTGGTTTCCGGCTGGAATTCCCGTAGCTAGTACGGGGGATGCCCTTAGGACTAAGAGAATCCTCTTACCGTCGTTGGCGATTTCATGCCACTCCGGCCGGGCCTTGAGCAATTGCGCCAGCGCGATGTCGGCGGGGATTAACACCAAGTTGAATTGATACTGCCGCATCACTTGTTCCCAATCCGGCGCGCCGGCCATCACATGCAGAAACTGATCGCCGATCTGGGGTCCATAAAAGTCGCTGCGGCCGTCCACAAACACCTTTTGCTCCGGATGCAGGAAGATCAGGTAGTCCGCCCACTGGTCGGTGGTCAGCACGCGCGAGTGGAGGATCTGCCGCTCATGCGCGTGAATCAGTTTCGCGGGGAAAATTTCCTCCGGAAAATCGGTGGGCCACGGGATGGGTTTGCCAATCGCCACCAGCGCCGCGACGGCAAACACACACACCAGGCTGGTTCGTTGGAAATTGGGGACCACGTCCCATCCCATCTGATTGAGGATGCCGAGCACGGAATTCTTGCCGGCTCCGTCCGCGCACGCACGCCACCAGTGAGTGAGTTCCATGGCGATCAGGGGGCCCACGACAGTGACAAAGATCGGCACGTGGCGGACGCTGGAAAGCGACAGGTAGGCCAAAAACAAAATCCACAGCCCGTCGATCACGTTGGCCTGGCGAAAACGCGCTCCCGCGGCGATCAGCCCGATGAACAACAACGCTTCAAACTGCAGCATGTTCTCATCGCGGAAAGTGGGAGACTGAAATTCCTGCACCACCTTGCGAATCCAATCCGAACGCAGGTATTCGACGACATGCAGATGCAATCCCCAGCCATAAGGGTTCACCAGGGAAACCGCGGCGCAGGCGGCCGTTAGCTTGGCCCAGCGAATCGCCGGTCTCCACTCCGCCGGCGTCCCGGCGGGCTTCCCCACCCAAGCCTCGACGGCGGCGCCCACGGTGGCCAGGCCCAGAAGCGCCACCAGGATCAGAAATCCGCCGTGCAGGTTCGTCCACAGAAGTGTTATGGGAACCAGCCACCAGATCCGCGCGGGGTTGGCGCCCCGGCGATCAGCTTCGATCAGGGCCATGGAGATCGACAGCAGGACCAGCGTGAATACGTGCGGGCGGGCCAGAAAGTGCATGGAAGCGGAGCCCACGCTGAGTAGCGCCACCAGCAGCGCCGCGAACAGATGCGCGCCCGCGTCCACGATGCGGCGCATGAGTATGGTCGCGAAAAGAGCGATCAGGATGCCCGCGGTCAGTACGACGCCTTTCAACCCCGCGGCACGGAACAGGACGGCATCGGCCACATCCGCCAGCCACTCCCAGGCATACCACGGCGCTCCTGGTTTGGAGAACGAGTAGAGGTCGGCCTTGGGCACGCTGTGTTGATCCAGGATGTATTCGCCGGTGCGGATGTGCCAACCCACGTCGGCATCCACCAGCAGGGACTGCCAGCCGTGCGCGCCGGTGCTCATGAACAACCACGCAATGAGGGCAATGAATAACAAGTCGGAAAGCGAGGGAACCAGCAACCGGGTCCAGCGGCCGGCCAACGCGGCTGAGAGGTTACCGGAACGGGACGGCAGTACGGCGACAGTGGATTGGGGTGTCATCCTACTCCCCTATTCGCCAGTTCCCGATATGCACTTTAGACAATACCGCGCGTACATGACTGTTTTCGTGAGGTTTAGCCAGCGGACGGCGCGCTCACGCCAGCGTTTTTTCGGCGTGGCCCACGGCTTGGAGGTCTTCCAGGCGCGGGACCTCATGAATGCGGCCGAGGCCCAGCAGGCGCCGGCCCTGCACCGCCAACTCAAAGCGATCTTTCACCCCGGTTTTTTCGAAGATGTGCATCAAATGCACTTTCACGGTGCCGGCGGTGATGGTCAGGGCATCCGCGATTTCTTTATTCTTCAAGCCCAGACAGATGTGATGCACGATTTCCCGTTCGCGCGCGGTCAGACGCGGAGCTATGCGCCGGTCAAGGTTGCCGGACGCATGTTCCGACAACGTGGTCTCAATCCAGACATCTCCCTTGCTGACCGACCGCAGACATTCGACCATTTGGGCGACCGGGGCCGACTTTTTGAGGATGCCGCGGGCCCCCAACTGCAGCGCGCGGAAGCAATCGATTTCGGCAAGTTCATTCACCCAAAGTACGGGCTGGCAATGCGCCCAAGTGCTCTTGACGTCCGATACAAACTGGAAGATTTGCTTCAGTCCCGAGCTATGATCCACCAGAGCAACATCGGGGTGATGCTCACGAACCAGGTCCAGCGCTCCGGTGAGAGTGGACGCCGAACCGAGAAAATCGAATTCGGCGTCCTGGGAGAGAACTTTGGCCAGACCTTCCAGCACGATTGGCTGCGCTTCGCAAGCTATTACCCTGACTGGATTCACGTGATTTCCCTTAGGAGCATAGAATCGTCGGGGGGAGAACGCACGGATAGGTACTAAGTGCCGAATTATGACTAAACCCTTACCCTGCGGTAATATCCAGCGCCTTCCTTGCCGAGGCTGGAACGTGCATAACGCGCAATCCTCCGCTGAGATACCGCTGCGGTGCCGGCGCGGAGACGCCAGTGGCCAAAGAATTGAGGGACACGGCTGCGAACCGCTCAAGGAGAGGCACCAGGAGATAGCGCAGTGTCCCAAAATCTTTGGCAGCCTGCACAATTTGCAGTCACGGACGGAGTGGTGGCGTGGACTAGACTACAATACTTCTAGAGGTCATGAGTGATGGAGATTGGAAAACGTTTATGGATCGCCATGGTAGTGCTGGCCGCGGTCGCGCGGCTGCTGCCTCATCCCTGGAATTTTACGCCTCTCCTGGCCATCGGCTTGTTCGCCGGACATCATGCGCGGAAGACCAGCAGCGGTGCGTTGGCAACTCTCGCCGCGCTCGCGCTGAGTGATGCCGTACTGGGCTTCTATTCCGGCTTCTGGTACGTATACGCGGCGGCGCTGATTCCCGTGGCGCTCGGCCGCTGGACCCGCAACGCGAATAGCGTGGGCGCGATCACCGCGGCGGCGCTCGGCTCCGGCATGTCGTTCTTTCTGGTTACCAATTTCATGGTGTGGGCGATGGGCCGGCTCTATCCGCACACCATGGCCGGCCTGGCCATGTCGTATGTAGCCGGCATTCCTTTCTACCAGAACCAATTGCTTGGCGACGCTTTCTATACGATCGCGCTGTTCGGCGGCTACCGGCTGCTGGAAGGCATGTTCCAGCCGGCGGCGCAACAGGCCGCCTGAGCGTGCGCGTCGTTTCCCTGCTGGCCAGCGCCACCGAGATGATCTCTGCTCTGGGCGCGGATGAAATGCTGGTGGGGCGGTCCCATGAATGCGACAACCCGGATTGGGTGCGCGATCTCCCGCCGTGCAGCGAACCAGCTTTCGACGTTTCCGTTTCCAGTGGCGCCATAGACGCTGAAGTCCGCCGCCGTCTTTCCGCGGGCGAGCCGCTTTACCACATCGACCTCCAGCGAATCCGCGAGTTACGGCCGGATCTGGTGATCACGCAGACGCATTGCGACGTGTGCGCCGTGACTCCCGCCGATCTGGAACGCGGCCTGCAAAACGGAGCTTGCGCCATCGACGCGCGGCAACTCGCGCTTTCGGCCGCGACCATCGAGGAAATTTTGGCGAGCATACAGCAGGTGGCGGGGGCGCTGGATCTGGCCGATCGCGGCCACGCTGTGGTCCAAGCGGAACGCCGGCGTTTGCAGGCCGTCCGCGAACGGACGGCGGCATTTCGCAGGCCCACTGTGGTCATGTTGGAATGGACCGACCCGCTGTTTGCCATGGGCAACTGGGGTCCGGAGCTGGTGGACATAGCCAACGGCGAATTGCTACTGGGGCACAAAGGCGAATATTCCGCCGCGATTCCCGCCGAACGGCTGCGCGAGGCCGACCCTGAGCACTTGATCGTCGCGCCCTGCGGATTCAACCTGGAACGCAGCTTGCGCGAGCAGCCCGTGCTGGAGCGGCTTCCCTGGTGGCGCGACTTGCGCGCCGTCCGCGACGGCAACCTTGTGTTCGGCGATGGCAACCGGTTCTTTAACCGTTCGGGCATGACGATTTCGCAGACGGCCGAAATCATCGCGGAAATCCTGCACGGCGTCACCTTCGGCGCGCCCACTCAAGGCGTGCACTGGAGGCGGCCCGACTTGCGAGCCACCGCATGAAAAAAGTTCTCCTATCCTGGAGCAGCGGTAAGGACAGCGCCTGGGCGCTGCACCTGCTGCGGCAACAGCCGGACGTCACCGTGGCCGCGCTGCTCACTACGTTCAATGGCGCGGCGGATCGTGTGGCCATGCACGCGGTGCGGCGGATTTTGGTGAAGACGCAGGCCGTGCGCACGGGCATCCCTTTGTGGGACGTGGATCTGCCTTGGCCGTGCTCCAACGTGGAATACCAGGAACGCATGCGCGCGGTGTGCGAGCGCGCCGTCGGCGAAGGGTTCACGGCTATCGCCTTCGGCGACTTGTTCCTCGAAGACATTCGCGACTACCGCATCAAGCAATTAGAGGGAACCGGACTCGAGCCGCTGTTTCCGGTGTGGCGCATTCCCACCGCGCAACTGGCGCGCGACATGATCGCGGCGGGCGTGCGGGCCAAACTCACGTGCGTGGATCCGGCCCGGCTCGACAAATCCTTCGTGGGTCGCGATTTCGATGCGGACTTGCTGGAAACTTTGCCGGCGAATGTCGATCCGTGCGGAGAGAACGGCGAATTTCACACTTTCGTGCACGACGCGCCGGTGTTCTCCAGTCCGATTCCGGTGCGCGGCGGCGAAATCGTGGAGCGCGACGGCTTCGTGTTCGCCGACGTGCTGCCGGAATAGCTGTCACGCATTCCGTGCCGCCACTCCCGCCGGACGCGCGGCCAACATGAGACCCGTGATCGACACGGCGGCGATCACCAGACCCCAGCCCGTGAGCAGATTGTGCTGGATCATCCAACCGGCCAGCGGCGGAGCCACGATCTGGGAAACCGAATTCAGCGATTGCGTGAGGCCCAGCACCACGCCTTGCTCATCGCGCGATGTCCGCTGCGTGATGGAACTGGTGAGCGTCGGCCGCACCAGTCCTCCGAGCACCAGTGCCGTCATGCTGGCAACGAGCCAGGGAACGGAGTGGCAGAACGCGAGCATGACATAGCCGATTCCATAGGCGGCAAATCCAATGCGGGTGAGCGCGGCCTCTCCGAAACGCTTCACCAGACGCCCCAGCGCTGGCCCCTGCAAGAAGATTCCCATGAAGCCCGCGTAGGCCCACGCATAACCTGTCTGCTCCGGGCCGAAAGGACGGCCGTTCCAGGTCAACCTGCGCTCCACAAACAAGGGCAGCGCGGAGACGAACATCGCGAAAGAAAATGTGAACGTCAGGAACTGAAACAACAGATTACCCAGCTCTGGCCGTTTGAAATAGCGCGCATAGGCGCCCCAGGCAACCAACGACAAACGTTTTCCGCCGGGGCCAGTGGGTTCGCCTTGCTTGGGCGGAACGCTCGAAGCCGAAGGCAACAGGAAGGTCGTCGCCAGGATGCTGGTGAAAGACATCAGCGCGGCGGCGTAGATCGGATAGCGGTAATCGTACGTGGAGAGGAATCCGGAAACCGCCGGCCCGATGAGAAATCCCAGACCAAAGGCAATACCGATGATGCCGAACGATTTCGCGCGCTCCTCGGGTTTGGTGACATCGGAGATGTATGCCTGCGCCAACGACAGGTTGCCCGCTGTCGCCCCGTCAATGATTCGGCCGAGAAAGACCATTCCCAGCGTTCCGGCCCAAGCCGTCACCAAAAACCCAATCAGTGTGCCGATCTGGCTGACAATCAGCAGAGGCTTGCGGCCGGTGCGATCCGAGAGCCGCCCCAGCAGCGGTCCGGAAAATAACTGGCACAGAGCGTACACGGACACCAGCCATCCCACCTGGCTCGGGCTTGCGCCGAGTTTCTCGGCGTAAAACGGAAGCAGCGGGATCATGATCGTCAGACCGAGAACATCCACGGCCACAATCAGGAAGATGGGAAGAAGGGGAAACTTACGCAAACTACTATGATGGCACGGAGGCTGCCGGGTTCAGCTTTCAATTAAGAAAATGCCCTCAGTGGCCGGTTTCCTTGTACTTGCCGAACTTCTTGGCGGGATCGACCAAGGTCGGGTAGAACTGCACAAAGGTGGTGTCGACCGCGCCGTTCTCACTGTGGCAGGAATAGCAATCCGCCGTCTTGGGGAACAACGTGCCTTTCTGGGCGCCGTCCTTAAAGCCGTAGAACGCCCAGCCACCTTTGGCATTGTCCTTCACATGACCTTCGATGTGAAGGATTTTGGACTGCACTCGTCCGTTCTTGTTGATGGACACCCGGCTTTCCGAGGCCCGCACTTCGAGCAGCAGCACGCTCTTATCCGGCCAGACTCCGGTCTTCAGGAACTCCTGATACGCAGCGGGATTTACGAATACGTTCTCAAACGGCGGGTTGGCGTTCGGCGTGGCGTCCGCTTTATAGGTCATGCCCAGCCCGGCGGAGAGAAAGACCCACTGGCGGTAATCCTTAGGCAGGACCATCTGACCATCACTGGTGTACTGGAGCGCATCGGATTGCGCGGTCAGTGTGGCACAGAACATAGCGGCGCACAGCAGGGTCAAGGCAGTGACTTTTCTCATTTGCAGCCGATCTTATCACAACTGGAAACGGAGGTAAGGCTTAAAGCTTAAGTCCTTTGTGGCCGATGGAATGGAGAGCAAATGGCGACCCTCACCACACCCGCGGCCGGACTTGCGGTCCCGTCATCGCGGGAACAGGTGTGCCGCACGGCGCTGCGTTGGATTTCCGTGTTCGTGGCCCTGGGGCTCAGCGGGCACCTGATCGTTCTACTGTGGGCGCGACATGAGTTCACGCCCGTGGAACCGCTGGTGGTCCTGCACTCGAACATGTTCGCCCATGGCGACGGACTGTACTGGGGCGTGAATCGCTATCCGTATACCATCTCCGCCTACGGACCGATTTTCTACGCCGTTTCGGGTTATCTCCACAAGCTGGGCCTGCCTGCCTATCAAAGCGGACGTATCCTGGCATTCGGCGCGCTGGTGACCGCACTTTGGCTGTGCTGGCATTGCGTAGGCTATCTCACGCGCAATCGCTACGCGCAGGCGGCGGCTGTGATTTTGGCGGCATCCACTTCGAACATCTTGTTTTGGGGTACCACGGGACAGGTCGATTTACTGGGCTGTAGTTTTTCGCTCGGCGCGCTGGCGGCGTTCCTGAAGTTTCGCGAACGTGGGGATGCCAATGCACTGGTGCTCTCTGGAGCGCTGGTGATCCTGGCTGTCTTTACGAAACAAACCTTCGTGGCCGCGGGAGCAGCGATTGCGCTCACATTGCTTCGCGAGGATCGTAAGGCAGCGTAAATCAATAACCTTTACATCTAACGGTTGTGCTTGGATGGATCGTGTAGTTCCATTCGCCATGAAATGTGTCGGGCTTCAGATGGACATGGGCAAACTCTTCATCCGTGATTTTGCGCCCAACGGGGTACTTGCGG
>CAMAVI010000095.1 GCA_945861625.1 Candidatus Sulfopaludibacter sp. SbA3 | reverse complement strand
AACACGGTACGGCCAAGGTTCATCCCTCATGGTGGCAGCCTCGGATTAGTGTTCTGGAGTTTCAAATCGCGGCAAGACAAAAGCCGTCCTAACCACCTGCCGCACAATCAGTTGCCGCCAGCGGGTTGAGCGTTAGCCGGACAGTACTGACCGGGGATATAGATTTCTGGATGGCTGATTGTACTGGCATCTAGACTGGAAAGACGCAGCGCCGCACCAACGGCAGTGGTGAGAACAAGAACAATAACCCATCCCCGACTCTGGGGGGGGCCGGCAGTCGGTCCGAGTGGAGGCTCGCTATTCCGGCTTTTCCTTCGTTCCGAGATCACAAGCCAGATCACGCTGGCCAACAGGGCGATCCCGCCAGCAAATACAGCATACGCGCCAAGCGGCGCGACGAGAGCAATGGCTAAACGGATGGTTTCTCTCATGCATCACCTCCCAAGCGAAGTAGAGGCCGGTAGTAGTCCCCGGCCCCTTCCCACATTCGCATACGCTCCTTGTATGTTAAAATCATCTACCGATTCGATCTTATTCTAAGACTGGCGTTCGCTACGGATGGTATATAGAGCACCTGCAGCAGTAGCGCCCGCAGCAGTTTCTCCGGCGCGACCGACGGCCGCCCCCGCCTCGGTGGACACCTGAAAACCGGCCATACGTGGACACTTCAAAAGCGGCCGACGGGCAGAACCAGTACAAAGTATTTATACCCTGCCAGAGCCGGTTTTGCAAAACATTTCTGTTCTGTGAACGGGTCGATCCGAGGTATACTGACGAAGCCTGGGCGGAAGACAGGGCTCTCCAGGGATGGAACCCGAGTGCCGACGCAGGTGCGGGCATGAAGGGCGGCAAACTGCCGCCCTTTCGCATTGGAACACCTGGAACATCGACGCACGGCGCTACGGCATAGAGGTCATCCCTCCGGCGCATCGTCTCGCGTTGCGCTAATCGCCGAGAATCTGCTCCTCCGCGAACAGCTTGCCTTGTTCCAGGAGCGGAAGGCAAAGCCACGCCGGACAACGGCCTCATTTCGTCTCCGGATGGTGGCGCTCGCGAGGTTCTTCGTCTGGCGCGATGCGCTGGTGGTCGTGAAGCCAGAGACGTTCCTTAATGGCATCGGACTGCGTTCAAGATGTTCTGGCGATGGAGGTCTCGTAGGCGAGGTCGTCCGGCGTTACCGAAAAATATCTGCGAACTGGTCCGCCAGATGGCCCTTGAAAATCCAATGTGGGGTGAAGAGAGAATCGCGGATGAGCTCTCGCTGAAGTTGGGCATTCGAGTCTCGCCGCGAACCGTCGGTAAGTATCTGGAGGGTGGCCAGCCTCGTGGAAGCTCCGGCCAGCGCTGGTCCACCTTCGTTCGGAATCATGCGAACGCCGTTGTCGCCTGTGACTTCTTCGTTTCGGTCACGGTGAACTTTCGCATCTTGTACGTCCTCGTCGCAATGGAAGTTGGATCACGCCGGATCTTGTACTGCAACGTCACGCAACACCCGACCGCCGAGTGGACCATTCAGCAATTCCGTGAGTTCCTGGCCTTCGATCATCCCTACCATTACGTCATCCACGACCGCGATGCTATCTTCTCTTCGGCCTTAGACGCGGCGCTGAAAGGCTTCGGCGTTCGTGTTCTAAAGACGCCGGTGCGAGCGCCCAAAGCCAACGCATTTTGCGAACGTTTGATCGGCACGATTCGGCGAGAATGTCTGGATTTTCTGATCCCACTTGGCGAAGGTCACTTGAGGAGGATACTCCGTGAGTGGGTTGGCCACTACAATCGGGGACGGCCTCATTCCTCCTTAGGACCTGGCATCCCGGAGCCGCCCCAGGCTAAGGTTCCGGCTGGCGTCCATAGGCACAGGCTTCCCGCCGGTGACAGCGTCAAATCGATGCCGATTCTCGGAGGGCTGCACCACGAATATCGCCTGGAAAAGGAGGCCGCCTGATGCCGGATTGAATTTTTGCGGAGCACAGGCAACGCCGGGTCCGGAATCCACAGCGGATCACCAACCGGAATGGGCGAAGCTGGTGGAGAGAGCTAATTCGCCGCGGTAATGGACTCCACCTTGATGGTCTTGGTCTTGGCGTCGAGCGCGCCTACGACGGTGACTTTCTGTCCCGCAAACTTCTCCGGCGCCTCCTGGTCGCTCAACGTGTAGATGTCTTTGCCGTCATAGAGCACGTACGAGCCGCTATGGTCGCGGATGCAGGCCCGGACGCACGCGGGGTCAGTCGGTCCCATTCGCATTCGCGTATGATCGGCCCGGGGGCACTCGTCGTCCGTAATGGTGCCGGTGAAGGTCGGCTTGCTCTGCGGCGCGGACAACACAGCAACCGCTAGAAGACACACGATCAGACGCTTCATAACGACTGTCGAGACGCGGCCCGAGCTACGAGCGTGCGGACACAAAGGCGGCTTGTGCCGCCGCCTTTGTGTCTTTTGAGCGGACGCAGGGATCGCAGGATCATCGAAGGATCACCGAACAAACTGGTGCCTCTTATAGTCCCGGCAACATGATGTGGGCCTCTGACGTGCCCGGAAACATCACCCAGGAGCCGTTTGCGTCACGGACCTCCGGCAGTCCGGCATCTTTCCCCGTTTTGCTCGGCATGGCGATAAACGAGTGCCGGACGGCGGTCGCCTCGCTGTTGCCCCAGAACTTATACCATATGGACCCGACTTCGGACATGATGCGCGTTCCGTCTTTCGCGGCGGCCGCAACCGCGTCGTCAATCTTTCCCCGATTGCTCGCCCCCGCCGTCCCCATCGCCGCGAGCTTTCGATTCTGCGCGACGCGCGGCAGATTGCCCTCGCTGCTGGTGCACTCCACCGAGAACGGCCGCTCTCCGGGCCAGCCGGTCAGGGCGTAGCAAACCATACGGCTGCTGCCTTTCTTCAACACTTCATACGTAAAGTCGGGTTTCCACTTAATGACCGTGGCGTCCTTGGCCATGGCCGCGTTCGGGGCCGCGAGCAACGCCAATTTGATGGGGTCCGTGGTCTGCGCCACCGCAGTGGTGGAAACCGCCAGCGCGCCGAGTACAAATAAAGAAATCAGTTTCATGTGGTCTCTCCAATCGTTATGCGTCAAAATTTTGGGTGTCGAAAACCCAGTGGCAGTATATCACAACGGTGCGTACGCTGCTCTATTGAATTTTTCCGCCGACGGGCAGGCCGCTCGGTACGCGCTCGGGGATCGTCCGGTCGAACTTGTCATCGCTCAGAGCCCTTAAAAACTCGACCAGATCCACGTCCTCCTCGTCGAAGTCCTTCAACTCGAGAAGCAGCGGATCGAGCTTCTCGCTGCTGACCTTCGGGTTCCGGGAGCGCCCGCCGCTGGCGTCTTCATAGAACCCCACGACGGCGCTCAGCGTCCGGAACATGCCATTGTGCTCGTAGGGGGCGGTAAAGTTGAGGTTTCGCAGCGTCGGCGTGCGAAAGGCATAGGTCTTCTCCGCGCCATCGTCGGAGGCGGGCAGAGCGGGGTTGTCGGGTATGCCCATGACATGCAGTTTGTAATCGGAGAACATGGGCCCGCTGTGGCACTTGACGCACCCGACGCTCTCGAAGCGCTTCATTCCGCTGACCTGCTCCTCCGTCATGGCGCTTTTGTCGCCGCGCATGTAGCGGTCGAACGGCGAGTTATTGGCCAGCAGCGTACGCTCGAACGCCGCTATCGCCCTGCCCAGGTTCTCCGCGTTGACCGGCTTTTTACCGCCGAAGGCTCCGGCAAACAAGCGGCGGTACTCGGCGTTGGCCTGGAGCTTCGCCACTACTTTGTCGAGAGCCTGATCTTCCGCGTAGGTGTTCCCTCGCATTTCCTCATGCGCCTTGAGCGGTTCGAGCGCCTGCTTTTCGAGGCTCTTGACGCGCGCGTCCCAGAACATCGGCGCAGTCACCGGGTCGTAGCTGCCCGATGGATCGCTGCCGTTGAAAGCAATGTTCAGAACCGTCGGACTATTGCGTTTGACGATCGGAATCGTACTGCCGGGCGCTTGGTGCCGGCTGCTGCCCAGGCCGATGCCCGTCGTGCCGAGCGACAGGTCGCGGTCCTCAGCATAGCCGTTTTTGGGATGATGGCACGACGCGCAGGCTACGTCTTGGGGTCCTGACAAAAGCGGGTCCCAGAACAGCAGCTTTCCCAGCGCAGCTCTTGCTGCGGTCGTCGGGTTGTCTTTGGGCGCCTGCGGAGTCTGCGACAGCGCCGATCCTACACTTTGTCCACCGGCGGCAACTCCCATGTAAAGGAATACGGCGACCGTAGCTGCTGCGACCAGCAGTCCGGTAAGGTGTTTCGCTTCGAACAAACGTCCACGGAATTGACTTTTCATTAATGTTGCCTCCTATCGCACGCGCTACTACGAATTCAGCATAATACAAATCCGCCTCGCATGTTGAGCGGGCCAACACTTTGCTGTTTCGCTCGGTTCTTTCGCATTCGTTTCTCCTGCTATCCTGCTTCGATGAGCGGCTGACGGCGCGGGAACAGGTCCACTGGTTGTGATCAGCCGAGATTTCCTTTTTGGCCTTCCGGCGATTGAAAATATACACCCATTCGCTTCCGGCCGAGCACGATTTTTTCTCCCAAAGGTCCATCGGCTCAGAACCGGCCTTCCCGAAGCCCTCGCGACCCGTTTCCACCACTCCTGAAGCCGGATTCCTCAGACACCGCTACGTGCGAAGTGTTTTCGGGACCGGGTTCTCTGTCGTCACAACGAGGAACGCCATCCGGCTGGAAGCGACAAAGCGCCAATCCGGCGTAGCATGGCAACGAACAATCACTGGGTCAGATGGCCCTCTGCCAACAGCAGCCAATAATAGCGGGCATGTTTCACCAGCCTCCCTCCCGTCTTGACCAGCCGCTGCTGCAAGCTCGTCAAAGACCAGTGCCCGATCCTCTGTGGCAATACCAAGCGCCGCCACAGGTTCCCCAGATTATAGGCAATGCTGGTCAGCCACAAGCGCACCTCGTTGGACCGGAACTTGTGGCAACTCAGCCGGGTCATCTTCACCGCCTGCTTGCCAACGAGATGACCTTCAACCTCCGAATTGCCAACTACGCCAAGGGCACCCTTCAGCAAGTCGGGGCGCTGTTCGAAGTGGCTCAGTTCCGAAGGGCGATCGCTGATGGTACTTTCACTTGGATCTCCGACGACCTGCGGAAGCGTATTGAGGACGCATACGCAGCCATGCTACAGGCCAACTCACTCGTCGAGGGTGCTCGTGGAACGGACCGCGGTGACGGCCTGCCGAAGTTCTTCAAGCCGGCTCAGGCGGCAACGGAACGCGCGCACCCACTGATTGTCGAAGCTCTCGACTACCTGCGCTGGCGTGACATGGCGTGACATGGAGCACGCATCAGACAGAGGAAAGTGATGGGAACAAAAGGGTAAAGATTGGTGGCGCTAACGGGAATCGAACGTGCTAGGAGCCAGTTCAGTACAGTCCAGTTCGGTCTAAGTGGTTGTGTTTGGGTTCACCTCGTACAGAGTGATGTCCCCCACGAGCGCCACGGAAGGCCGACGTGGCAGCGCGGTGGCAGCGCGCGTGTAGAAAGCCGACCGCGAATCTCTGCCGTCAGCGCCTGGAACGTCTCCGGGCCGGCAACACCCGGCCAAAGTAATTAGCAGTTAACCGATAGATAAGCACCAAGAGGCGCCGCTACCCAGCGGTGCCTTTTCCTTTTCAAAGGAGGCAGAAATGCGATCTACAAAGGAGGCCGACCGTGACCGCCGCTGAAATCGCCAGGAGGCTCGGCGGGCGAGAGTCGGTTGCGGATTGGGTAGCACGATGCCCTGCTCACGACGACACCACCGCATCGCGGGATGCAGACGGCCCCCCTTGTCATGCGGTATGTAAGCCGTCCGCGGCCGAGATCTCCGCACAGAACTGGCGGGCAGAATGGCGCGGGGAGGAGGAGGAATGAGCGCGGTGCTCCGGATGCCCCTGATCAGTGTGCACGCCGAGGAACTACGGGTGAACGCGATGCTCGGACGGGCGGGTGCGATCGCGGAGCTGGGGGCGGGCCGGAACGGAAACGCCTCGACCGCGCCCCAAGTGCCATCCTCCGATCAGCGTGGACCTTCGCGACAATTTAGCGTCCTGGGCGAAGACCATTATCGCCTCGTGTTGCCGGAAGGGACTACGTTCGACCTCGATCGTGTGCGGCGTGAGCGTCACGCCCTGGCGGGTGAACTCTCGGTGCGCTACACCCTGCGCGGGACGGAGTATTCCATCGCCCGCGCAGATCTCGCTGTCGCAAGCCTGCGAGCCCGGGCGGACTGGGCTCGGATGTTGGTCGAACGGACCGGCCGCACGCGCTTGGATCTCGATTGGTCCAGTTTGATGGAGGAATTTTGCGGATGCGTCTTGAGCGCGGACCGTGGGGGCACGGCTGCGGTAGATCCGGACGACCTTCCGGCAGTTGGTGCCACACAAGAAGCGATCAGCTTTATCCGCGAGCCGGAAGTGCCCGCCAGCTCCGTGGTGGCGGTGACTGGCGAGACCGAGGTGGGGAAATCGACACTGGTAACGGCATGGGCGCGGGATGCAATCGAGGCGGGCCATCCGGTTCTTATTCTCGACCGGGAGAATCCACGCCCTGTCGTACTCGATCGCATGGGCCGTGTAGGACTCGCGGATTGCCCGGAGCTGCGATGGTGGGGCTCCTGGTGCGACCCTGATGCTCCTGATCCGGCGTCGGCCTCGGTCGTCAACTGGGTGAAGCGTCAGCAGCGTCCGCCTATGGTGATCGTGGATTCGCTATCTGCTTTTCATGGAGGAGACGAAAACGACGCCACGCTCATGCGCCAGTTCATGAATGGCCCACGCAAGCTCGCCAGCCTGGGGGCCGGCGTCATCGTGCAGCACCACACCGGGAAGAACGGAGGCAACTACCGGGGATCGAGCGATTTCGGGCCAGCCCTAGACCAGGGCTTCTTAGTCACCAACATCAGCGGGAACCGCCTCTTGGACATCCTACAACTAAGGCCCTTCAAGTCCAGGTACGGGCTGGTCGGGGACATCACGTATCACTATTCCGGGGGGCTCTTCGTCCGCGAGGAGCGACCGCTTGCGCCGGCGCAGGCGGATCAGCTCACCGGCTTGCTCAGAACCAACCCAGGCATCAACGCCGGAGATTTCGAGCAGAAGACCGCGCAATTCCACATCTCCCGCGGACGCGCGAGGTCGTTCTTGAACGCCGGTGTTTCAGCCGGCACGATCAGCGTGGTGCCCGGAGCGGCGAACGCAAAAAAATACAGTCTCGTGGAGAAGGCGGCAGAATGTTCGGCGAACTGAAATCAGCGGCGAACCGGGATAACGGCGAACCCGGTATCTTATTGCAGGCCTTGAGTTCGCTAGTTCGCCACGACCATTTCGGCGAACCCGGCGAACCGGCACACTGCTGCAGTTCGCTAGTTCGCCACACCCGTAGGGTGGCGAACGGCGAGCGTGCCCGCAAACTAGCCGCTGGGCAGGACCACGAATCCGTGCTCGAAGGCGGCGCCCTTTACCCGCTGGTGCTCCAACTCGAAGCCACGTTTGGGACGCAGACGTTCGCGCCGAACGAATTGTGTAATGCCACCAGTGTGAGCCGGGCTACCGCACATCGGCAGATTGATCGCCCGTGTCGTGCGGGCCTACTGATTCACAACCGACCATGCCCGAAGACCTGACTACCCTGCTGGCCCAGCGCGTCATGCGTTGGGGCGTCGCGCCCGAGCGTTTTCTCTTAGGCCAGCGCACATGGATCCCGCGCTGGCGTTTCCAGCCGGAGGAAAGGCTTGAAGATGCCTTTCGACTTCTGGAGGAGGCCGCGCCGCAAGAGTACACAATGGGCCGCATCGGACAGGGTCCCTTCTGGGTGCGGGTGCGAATTGGAGGTACGACTGGCGAAGGGCGGGATCAACGCAAGCCACGAGCGATTACTCTGGCAGTCGCCCGGGCACTCAAACTTCAGGTGGACGAGTGAAGGTCGCGAACTTTTCTGTTGACGAATGATTTTCAGAACTGGTATTCAGGGGACGAAAGCTGAAGAGCTCAACAGGAGATCTCTATCTTGCAAAGCGATGGCGACGAGCGAGCAGTGGCCGATCGACAAGTTCGTCTTCTACGCACGCGACCCGCACCTAAGGAAAGGAAGGACCATCTATGGAGCAAGAAACTTCTGTTCGTTCCGCTGGTAGCGCCAACAACGAGCTGGCCAAGCGATGTCTCAGGCTGATCATGCAAATAGCCAGCCGGGGTGCGCGCTCTCAAGATCCCGGACAGATCGGGTACGTCTTACAGGAACTGACCCAGGTCTTGTTTGAGCGGACGGGGCAGGACGAAAGGGTGTTCGAGCCGGTTCCGCCCGACTGGATCGGCGACCTCCGAAAGCTGCATTTGGAACTGGACTTCGTCAACGGCGCCGCGCAAGGCCTCGCGGCATCGGGCGGTTCCTCGCTCTGCGCACAATGATGATTGACTGGCACGCCGCCCCGCGAGGAAGGGTAGTCGGGGGTGCCTTCGGTCGCCCACCGCGTATCTCAAGAGCACCAGGCACGCGGCCCAAGTCCTTGTGCCACAGGGTTTTCGGGTCCTACCTGAAGCTTATTCGCGGGCGGGTGGGAACGGTGCCCGAAATCGCTAGCGCCATGAAATTTGAAGAGGTCGTCACCCATGGTCGTCGGGTCGTCGCCGGGAGGTTGGCGCGTGTTTTCTGAAGCAATGGCGAGGAGAATCGAGATTTGGCCGGTGGACAAGCTGATTCCCTACGCGCGCAACCCGCGCACGCACTCGGATGCGCAGGTCGCGCAGATTGCCGCCAGCATCGCCGAGTTCGGGTTTGTAAATCCGGTATTGGTGGATGGCCAAGCAGGCATCCTTGCCGGCCACGGCCGCTTGCTCGGCGCGCAAGCCCTCCAACTCAAGGAAGTGCCGGTGATCGTGCTGGACCACCTCACTCCTGCTCAACGAAAGGCCTATCTGCTTGCTGATAACAAGCTCGCCGAACTGGCCGGTTGGGACGACGATCTGCTGCGGCTCGAGCTGAAGGATCTGGAGCTTGAGCACTTCGATCTCGGCGTGATTGGGTTCAGCGACGAGGAATTGCACGAGTTGCTGGCGGATCCCGACGAAGTGAGCCCCGGCCTGACGGATGAGGACGCGGCACCGGAAGCACCAGAGCGCCCGGTGAGCATAGGCGGCGATCTCTGGGTACTGGGAAAGCACCGGGTTCTGTGCGGCGACGCAACGGACCTTGAAGCGGTCCGGCGCCTGCTCGAAGGTGAGCACGCGGACCTGGTCTTCACCGATCCCCCGTACGGCGTGGATTACGAAGGATACACGGCGGACAAGCTAACGATTCAGGGTGACCGGATGAAGCCAGAGGAGTTTGACCGATTCCTGCGCGGTGCTTTCGCCAGTTATCGAGCGACGGTGAAACCAGGCGCGTCACTCTATGTCTGCCACGCCTCTTCTGGGCAGCGGGAATTTCAGAACGCTCTCGAAGGGGCCGGGTTCGAGGTGCGCTGTCAGATCATCTGGGGCAAGAATACCTTCGCGTGGGGCCATGGCCGGTACAAGTTTCAACATGAGCCCATCTTCTACTGCCACGTTGCGCGTCAGAGCGACGCCTGGTACGGCGACAAGTCGCAATCGACTTTATGGCACGAGAAGAAACCAGCGGCCAATCGCCTCCACCCGACCATGAAGCCGATTGAGCTGATCGAACGCGCACTGCTCAACAGCAGCAAGGCCGGCAACTGCGTCGTCGATCTGTTCGGCGGTTCCGGTTCAACGTTGATCGCCTGCGAACGTCGAGGCAGAAATGCCCGGTTGGCGGAACTCGATCCGAAGTACACGGACGTAATCCTGAAGCGCTGGCAAGATTACACTGGCCAGCGTGCGGTGTTGGCGGGCACGGACCGCAGCTTTGATGAAATCGCTGCCGCCAGGCTGGCATAGAAGATGGAGCCTCTGAGCCTGCGAGGCTACGCTAAGCACCGTGGTGTTTCTTTGAAGGCAGTTCAGAAGGCGCTCGCGTCTGGCCGAATTACCAAACGCGACGACGGGCTTATCGATCCAGACGTATCGGATGTGAACTGGGCGCGCAACACGGGCCCGCGGCCCCAGACTTCGCAGAAGCCCGCGCCCACCTCGCCACACCATAGCGTTCAACACCACGCCGAGGTGCCGACTCGGGAATCGAACGATCCCATCAAGCTCGAAACGGGCCTCGAATACTCGCGAGCCCGCGCCGTCCGTGAAAGCTATCTTGCTAGATTAACCAAGATCGATTTCGAGGAACGCACGGGCAAGTTGGTCAGCCGCGACGACGTGCAAGTTGCCGCGTTCAATAAATTCAGGCAGTTTCGCGACCGCATGCTGAATATCCCGGATCGCCTTGCAGCGGAGTTAGCTGCCGAAAGCGCGGCCTCGCGCGTTCACGAACTCATCACGATCGAGATTCGCGCAGCGCTTTTGGACTTCTCAGATGCCAACGGTTGAAGACATCTACGGGCGGGCGGCTGCACAAGGGGCGCGTCCCGATCCTGTGTTGAGTGTGGCGGACTGGGCGGATAAGTATCGAACGCTTTCGCAGCGAGCATCAGCCGAGCCAGGCCCCTGGCGAACCGATCGAACGCCCTACCTTCGTGAAATCATGGACTGCCTGTCCCCGTCCTCGCTGGTCGAGACGGTCGTCTTAATGAAAGGTGCCCAAATAGGTGGCACCGAATGTGGCAATAACTGGATTGGTTACATCATTCACCAGGCGCCCGGCCCGATGCTCGCAGTCCAGCCCACCGTAGAGATGGCCAAGCGCAACTCGAAGCAGCGTATCGACTCCTTGATTGAGGAGAGCGATGTGCTTCGAGAACTGGTGAGCGATCCGCGATCCCGCGATTCCGGCAACACGATGCTCGCGAAAGAATTTCCAGGCGGCCTCCTGGTGATGACCGGTGCGAACAGCGCGGTCGGACTTCGCTCCATGGCGGCGCGGTACTTGTTCTGCGATGAGGTGGACGCCTATCCGGGAGACGTGGATGGGGAAGGTGACCCTGTCAACCTGGCACTGGCGAGAACCCGCACGTTTGCCCGGCGCAAGATATTCAAGATCTCGACTCCGAAGATCACGGGCCGCAGCCGGATTGAGTCCGCCTTCGCCGACAGCGATCAGCGTCATTACTGGGTGCCGTGTCCCTACTGCGATCAGCATCAGACACTGAAGTTCGCACAGGTCCGCTGGCCCAAAGGCAAGCCTGAGGTAGCCGTGTACGTCTATGATTATTGCCAGAGTGAGATTGAGAATCACCAAAAACATTGGATGCTACCCCGTGGGGAGTGGCGGCGGGAGGCACCTGGATCTGGAAAACCGGCTGGGTTTCATCTTTCGAGCCTCTATAGTCCCGTCGGCTGGTTCAGTTGGGCGGATGCGGCGGAAATGTTCGTCGAAGCGGAGAAGAATCCGGCGCTGCTTCAAGTCTTTATTAACACGGTACTGGGAGAAACGTGGGCCTTACGCGGCGACGCCCCGGAGTGGCAGCGGCTCTACGAACGTCGAGAAGACTACAACATAGGAACCGTTCCAAATGGTGGATTATTTCTCACCGCGGGGGTCGACATCCAAAAAGACCGGATCGAAGTTGAGGTTGTGGCTTGGGGTCGCGGAAAGGAATCGTGGTCGATCGACTATCAAGTGCTCGACAGGGCAGACTGCCGAGGCCCCGGTTTGGCGGAAGCTTACGACTCTGCTCGAAACTCACTACCCTACCGACCTAATGTAGTGCGGCCTAAATAGTAACGAGTATCGTCCGCGCGTCGTCTTTACAATGGAAGGAGCAAAGACGATGCGTGTGGCGCGACCTGTGGTGCTGAGTGCCGAGCAGCAAGACATGCTGGAGTCTCGTGCGCGTGCTCGGAGGGCTGCGGCGCGGAGCGTGGAGCGCGCCCGGATTGTTTTGCTGGCTGCGGCCGGCATGCAAGATAAGCAGATCGCAGCCAAGTTGAGAATCATGCCGGAGAAGGCCGCTCGTTGGCGGAACCGGTTTCTGGACGGCGGCTTGGCGGCGCTGGACAAAGACGCGCCTCGACCGGGAAGAACACCCACGATCACGCCGGCCAAAATCCAGGAAGTGATCCGGAAAACGACGCAGGAGAAACCCAGCAACGCCACCCACTGGAGCACGCGTAGCATGGCCCAAGCCGCTGGCCTCAGCGAAAAGAGCGTGCGCCGGATCTGGCGTCAGCATGGTCTGAAGCCGCACTTGGCGCGTACGTTCAAAGTCAGCAACGATCCCCGGTTCACCGAAAAACTGGAGGCCATCATTGGGCTCTATCTCAACCCGCCGGAACACGCCATCGTGCTGTGCGCCGATGAAAAGAGCCAGATCCAGGCGCTGGATCGCACGCAGCCTGGTCTGCCGCTGAAGAAGGGTCGTTGCGGAACCATGACCCACGACTACAAGCGCAACGGAACCGCCACGCTGTTCGCGGCCATGAGCACTCTGGATGGCACCGTGATCAGCATGTGCGACGACCGGCACCGTCATCAGGAGTGGTTGAAATTCTTATGTGTGATCGACGATGTCACGCCGCCTGACAAAGAACTTCACGTGATCGCAGACAACTACGCAACGCACAAGCATCCCAAGGTGCAGAAGTGGTTGGCACGCCATCCGCGTTTCCACATGCACTTCACTCCGACCAGTAGTTCGTGGCTCAATATGGTCGAGCGCTTCTTCCGCGATCTCACTCAGAATCAGCTACGCCGCGGCATATTCCGCGACGTCGAGGAACTGATCATGGCCATCGGCGACTACATCGACAAACACAACGACAACCCCAAACCCTTTGTCTGGACCGCCAAAGCATCCGATGTTCTGGAGAAGGTCAAGCGGGCCCGCGCCGTGCTGGATAATCGTTGATCTGCTTGCCGCACTACACTAGTTCTCTGACCGCCTAAAGATATTCCTAATAAACATTTCGGATCGAGCCTGTTGTGCCGTATACTTGGGTATGGCACGCCCACCCAAGCCGTTCCACTTGAAAGCTCAAGACAGGAAAGAGTTGAAGCGGATGCTGAGCGGAGGCATCCAGCAAGTGCGGGTGGTGCTACGGGCACTGACGTTGCTGCAACTCGATGA
>CAMAVI010000094.1 GCA_945861625.1 Candidatus Sulfopaludibacter sp. SbA3 | reverse complement strand
CTAGGGGCTCAGGACTTGGCCAAGAGGGCCTGGGGGCTAGAGTTAAAGGGTGAAGGCGCGGAAGCGCGCACGCAGTTGCAGCGCGCCGCCAACGCCAATCCCAATGATCCGCTCGCGCTCGAAGCCTATGCCGAGTTTCTGGATCATCATCGTGATCCCGGCGCGCGGGCCGCGCACGAAAAGCTGCGCCAACTCCTCAGCCGTAATGGAGCGAGCACCAGCGAGCGCGCCAAAATCGCGCGGCGCCTGACTGAACTTGACCTCATCGCGGGCGACCGCCTCGCCGCCGAAAAACATCTGGAAGAGTACCGCGCTCTGGGCGGCAAGGGTTTAAATCTTCCTTCGCAAAGCGACGCGGCGCGCATCGATTACATTGAGATTCCGGGTCCCCTGCGTTCGTTTGCCCGCATGTCGGCGGTCTCTCCGGATATTGGGCCGGCGGACGTGATGGCCTCGCTGTCCCACAACATCACGCTGAACGGTTACTCCGCGCTGCGGGCCAGTGAATCGCTGGAGCCCACCGAATATCTAAAGCTGGTGATGCGCTACCTCACGCAGGCGCGCGAAATCGAAAAGCTGGCGGGGCCCGAAAAAATTCTGAAAATCGAGACCTGCGAATCGGCGCAGACCGGCGACCTGCTGCGCATTCTGGGCTACCGCATGCGCGGCAACTGCGGCGGCGATCTGGCGCTGGAAACCGTAAACCCATCGCGCGCATTCTTGACGATTGATTCGGGCTTCCCTCTGTCCGCGCTGGAAGCCGCGCTGCGCACCAACCGGCCCTTCACGCTGGATTATCATCCGGCGCGTGTTCCCGTGATGTTTGGCGCCGATTACTGGCACCCCGCGGGAGGGAAGCCTGTCGAATTCATTGACTTCTTTATCGGCGACCCGGCTCTGTGCCGCTTGTATACGGCGATGTCGGCGCTCGATCCGGATACCGCGGATCAGCTTCATAAAGACCTGCCCGCCGCCAAGGCGAAGATCTACGCCCATGTTTGGGACTTCTTCGGCTCCATGCTGGAATTGCGCGACGGCCGCGCGGTAGTGCCCGGCGGTGCGCGCTCGGAGCGGATGTGGACCGAGTTGCTGGGCGTGGGCCCCGATAAAGGCGTGACCTTTTATGAACGTCTAGTGGAAAAGGATGACGGATGGTTGGCGTCATACTTCGATTCGCTGGCCCGTATCAGCGGTCCTGTGCAGGCCTATCTCACCGAACCCGACCATCTGAAACGTTTCTACACCGCGATGCGTGGACGCGTGACCAGCCCCGGCCCGGCGCGCCCTGTCTTCCGCGCCAACACGGACTTGGTGCTGCTGACCACCAGAATGCGCTTGGATGCGGATGGGCGTCCCCATCTGCCCGGCGGATTAAACGTCTGGAAAAATCTATTTACCAGCAAAAACCTGGCCAAGATGGATCCGGTCCTGGCCAAAGCCGCGCCGGGCTGGAAAGAATCCGAGCAAGTGCTGGAGGCGATGTTCGGCCTGTCGCGCAAAATGGCGGAAAACGAGCCGCTGAAGATATTCATGGCGCTCACCGACGTGGAGCGCAATCGCGTCAAACCGCTGGAAACCAATACCATCGATCTGTTGGTGAGGGAATTCCACGAATTGGGTTCGCAGTATTCCTTGTTTGCCGAAGCCCCCGTGCTGAGTGACGCCACCATCACCGCGTACATGGAGGCGGCGCGCGCGATATCTCAGATAAAAGACATCCCTCTGCGCGCCGATGCCGCGGGCACGCTGCAGGCTCTGGCCAGTTTCTGGCAGATCTTCGTCCGCCAACACACCATTCCTGCAAACGGCGCCGACGCCGCCCTAGCTGCCCTGATTCAGCCCTTCGCCAAGATGCAAGGCCAGCGTGAAATCTTCGATGCCGGTCAAAAGGGAGTACAGACGCTGCTCACGGCGGCGCGGGCTCCGGCGGCAGGATCCGCGCAGGATCATCTGATGGATCTGCTGGCCGGCACCAAACCCGCCGGCAGCGCGAGGCTTTCCGACGCGCATCAACAGATGCTGCAGGACATGACCAAGGTATTCGAAGCCCAGCGTCTGGTGTCGCTGGATACTTTGTTCGGCCTCGCCGACCGTCTGGAGGCCGCCGCGGCGGGCGGCGCAAAGCCGGATGTGGCGGCCGCCAATCGTCTGGCCGGACGCATCACGGAAATCCAGTTGCCGCGCACGGCGCTCACTACACGGGAGCGCGCGGAACAGTCCCAAGGTTATTACGCCGACCGCCATGTGGATACGGAACGCCGCCTGAATTTGCGGCAGGCCATCGAACGGGCGGGAGCCGATCCACAGAAGCTTCGCGATGTGCGCGGTTCCCTCGTGCCGGTGTTGCGCGACACGCTGGTGGGTCTCAACTACGTGCACTACGCGCCGCCTGGCGCGCAGGTGTTGTTCACCAATCCGGCTTTCGTGCGGGGCCACGATTTCTACGGTACCAACGACCACATCCGCACCTGGCAGGCGACAGAAGTAATGGGCACCGGCTGGCCGGCCAATGCGGGCGGACGCCTCTCCGGCTCCCTGATTTCCCTGCCTTACGCACTGGCGGCGGCTGAACAAAACTTCCTGATCCCCTCGCGCGAACAAGCTTTGATCTGGGGCGACCTGGTTCCGCAGATGATCCTCAGCGCGGTGGTCCCCCGCTGGTGGGAAGTGACTCCTACCCAGTTGCATTGGGTCGGCCTCAATATGGCGTACGCCGACAGCTTACTGGCCCGCGCGGCGCTGGATGGGAGTGTGCGGGAGAAAGTGCGAGCCGTTCTGGACCACTACATGCCTCCGGCGCGAATGAAGAAAGTCGACCGCTACCTCGCCGCGGGGGACGTGCGCGGCGCTTCTGAAAATGTAGTCCCCGCTGAGATGTACCTGGCTGCCCGCGAGCTGGCCACAGCCGATCAGGATTCTGCTCTGGCGCAGGAATTGCGCGCGTTGGCCGCCTCGGCCGCCCAGGAGTTGAGTCCATCGGCGATTTCCCACGCCTTCGGAACTCCCAAACCGACGCTGAGCACTTCCTACCAGCCGGAATTGCTCAGTCTCCGCACCTTCCCGACGCTCATGGGTTATTCCAGCCGCATCATGGCGGAGAGCTGGGAGTCGAATCTGTTGTTTTACGCCTCCTTGGCGGACGAATTGCACCTGCGCCCGGCGGATTTGAATCTGCGCGTACCGGAGTGGACCCAACAAACGGTGGAGCGGATCTTCGCCACGCACTTGGAGGACTGGCCGGCGCTGTTGCGCTCGCTGCGCCTGGTGGGAGAAGATGTGCGCCAGAAGGCAAGAAAATTGACGGTGGCTCAGAATTAGCGCGGGGACTTTACGGAGGAGAACATTTTGCTTCGCAGATTGGCTTTGATCTTCTTGTTGGTGGCCCTGGCGGTAGCGCAGGACCGGCCGACATTTCGCGTGAAGGTGGATCTGGTCGTGTTGTCGTTTACCATCACCGACCACAAAGGACACTACATCAACGGGCTGCAACCGAAGGATTTCAAGATCTCCGAAAACGGCATCGCGCAAAAACTGGCGAGTTTTGCCGAGGGCAACAAACCGCCGATGGAGGTTCAACCCGACGGGTCCATGCGCCCCATGCAGATTTCCGAACAGGGCAAGACCGAGGGCCGGCCCGACGCGGTGATAGGCACCAACGTCTTCGTGCTGTTCGACACCAGCAATTACATGTACCGGGGCTTTGTGTATGCCTCCGACGCCATCGCCGATTTTATCCGCGGCCTGGACCGCGCCGATTCCGTGGCCGTTTATACCTACAGCCGCAACCTGACACGCGCGGCGGCGCTCACCAAGGAACGCAATGACGCGGTGTCGGGATTGCGCAACGCGGTGGCCGGGGACGATTCGGCGCTCTACAACGCGCTGTTGCTCACTCTGCGCGACGCGGCCCGCGTACCGGGACGCAAAGTCGTCATCGTATTTTCCAACGGACCCGACAACGCCAGCATGGTGGCTCCCGACGACGTGCGCGCCGTCGCCGAAGATGAAGGCATCCCGATCTATGTTATCTCGACCGCCGAAGTGACCAAGGACCCCGTATCCTCCAACGTTTTCAAGCGCATCTCCACCGGCACGGGCGGCAAATCCTATTTCGCCAAGACCTGGCAGAAACAAGTGGAAGCCTTCGAGGCCATCCGCGAAGATCTGGGCAACTCCTACACCGTGACGTATTATCCGCAGACCAACCCCAATGAGGGTTTCCGCAAGATTAGCGTCGAAGTTACGTCCGACGCGGGCAAGAAGTACCGCGTGCAGGCGCGGCCCGGCTACCGTCCACAAAGAGGCTTTTAACAACCGCCAGTGCTGATATTCTGGCACTGTAGCCGATGGCATTGCTGACGATTGCGGGCTCTCCCGCCTCGCGCTGGGAAGAAGTGGCCCACGGCACCGCGCAACTGTTGGGCTTTCAACTGGTCACGGAATCGCGCCTGGCCCAGGGCCTCGCGCGGGAATTCGGAGAGATAGCGATACCGGCGCGCGCCTGGGCTCCCGCGGCCATATGCGTGCTGGCTCCGCCGGCCCGGGAGCAACATCTGGTCGTCGCGGTGGATGGCGCCGAGGAACTGTTCAGCGCCACGCCCGCTGTGTTCCGCGTTCGCGTGGAGGCGCCTGGCGCCTTGCGAGTGGGCAATCTCATGCTGGACCGGCGGCTGGAGAGCGTGGAAGCCTCGGCGTGTCTTCAGGACCTGGACCACGCGCGGAAGCGCCTGCGGAAAGCCCGCTTCGGAAAGATCGCGGCCGCCCCTTCGCCCTGGGATCTCACTCTGAATCTTGCGCGCATGGACGTGGCGGTGGCAACAGACATCCTGGCGGCCGCGGCAGCCAAGCGTCTGGAGCACCAGGGCATGCTGCCGGCGGCCCTGGCGGAGGAATGGCTGTTTGAAGCGCGCCTCCAACTGGCCCGCCGCGCAATCGTTCCCACGGCGCAGACCGCGGATCGCGAAACCGCGCGCGCTTCCTTCGGCCACCCCAGCGAAAAGATGTTCGCCAACCTCCTGGATTTCTACCGGATCGAATGGGAGTACGAGCCCCGCACCTTTTCCCTACAGTGGAACAAGGAGGGAGAAGTGACCGCAGCGTTCACGCCCGATTTCTACTTGCCGCAATTTGACCTTTACGTGGAACTGACCACCATGAAGCAATCGCTGGTGACCAGGAAAAATCGCAAAGTGAAGCTGCTCCGCGCCATCTATCCGCACATCAATATTCAGGTGTTTTATCAAAAAGACTTCCAGGATCTGGTATCCAAGTACAGTCTTAAAATGGCGGTGTGATGACTAACCTGCCGGAGCCCATCGAGCGTGTCCTCCACACCGAAGAACAGGTTTCCACGCGCATTCAGGAAATCGCCGCCGAAATCAGCGCCAAGTATGCCGGACGCGATTTAAAATTGATCGGCGTCCTCAAGGGCTCCGTATTTTTCCTGACCGCGCTGGCGCGGGCCATCACGATTCCCGTGAAGATCGATTTCCTGGCGACTTCCAGCTTCAACGGACACACAAGCTCTACGCCGGGCATGGTACGTATCGCCAAGGACCTGGACGACGCTATTGAGGACGAAGACATCTTGTTGGTCGAAGACATCGTCGACACCGGCTTCACCACGCGCTACTTGTTGCAAACGCTCGCCGGGCGCGGCCCGCGGTCGCTGGGAATCTGCACGCTGCTCGACCGCACGTCGCGGCGCATCGTGCAAGTGCCCGTGGATTTCCGCGGCTTTGAAATCGGGGACCGCTTCGTGGTCGGTTGCGGCTTGGATTACAAGCAACTCTACCGCAACCTGGGCTACATCGCGGTGCTGGACCCCGCGGCGCTGGAACCAGACGAGAAGTAAGAGCTAACGCGGTTCCAGTGTCATCCTCATCCCGTGCTTTGGCCGCAACGTGATCACCGGGTGGGTGGCCACGGGATGGCCGGGCACCAGCCGCATCTTCCAGCGCCGGGCGATGGTCGCCAGCACCAGCACTCCTTCCGCCCAGGCAAAGCGCTCCCCAATGCAGACGCGGGTGCCGCCGCCAAACGGGAAAAAGGAAAATTTCGGACGCTCTTCGAGTTCTTCAGGACGCCAGCGGTCCGGATCAAAGCGCTCGGGCTCAGGAAACCAGCGCGGATCGCGCTGCACCACCCACGGACTCATCAGCAGAATCGACTTGGCCGGAATCACATAACCACCAATCGCGTAGTCTTCCCTGGCGCGGCGGCCGATGGCCCACGCGGGCGGGTACAACCGCAATGACTCGGCGAATACACCGGTAGTGTAAGGCAGCCGCTGCACGTCGTCAAACGTGGGCGGCTGTCCACCGAGGACAGTGTCGATTTCGGAGTGCATGCGCGCCTCCACCTCCGGATTTTGTGACAGCAAATACCAGGTCCAGGTCAGCGCATTGGCGGTGGTTTCGTGCCCGGCTATCAGCAGAGTCAGCGCCTCGTCGCGGACCTGCTTATCGGTCATACGTGCATTGTCCTCATCCTGCGCCAGTAAAAACATGGACAGCAGATCGCCCGTGTCCTGACGGCTCGCGCGCCTCTCGGCAATCAGGCCATAGACGATCCGGTCCAGCTTGTCGCGCGCCTTCTCGAAGCGAAGCACCGGCGGAATCGGCAGTTTCTGGAGCCAATCGGCAAACGGCATGAGCAGCGTATCGAAGAGCGAGAAGATCTGCGTCATGGCGGCGCCGATCTCATCGGCATCGGAAGAAACGTCGGCACTGAATAGAGTGCGGCCCACGATAGCCAACGTCAGCCGCGTCATTTCCTGGTGAAAGTCGTATGCAACGCCGGGAGCCCACGACTGGCTCGCCCGTTCCGCGCAGGCCACCATATCGGCCGCGTACCGCGCCAGACGGTCGCGATGAAAAGCCGGCTGCACCAGCCTGCGCTGGCGCGTGTGAAATTCGCCTTCGCTGGTGAGCAGCCCTTCGCCCAGCAGCACCTTGGCGCGTTCCAAGATGCGGCTCTTAGTGAAATTGCCCTGATGCGTCACCAGAATGTCGCGAATCCAGTCGGGATGGCTCACCACGTAGGCATGCTGCGGCCCCAGGCGCATGTACGCCAGGTCGCCGTGAGTCCGCGCAACGGACTGCAAGTATCCTGCCGGGTCCTTACGAAATTTTGGCAAGACACCCAGGAAGGGGACCGTGTCGCGAGGACCAGGTGGACGCAACGGTGCGGGCTTCAACACTTCCATTGTATGATTCCCCTACCAATGTCCACGTTTTCTTCCCGCCTGCAATGGGAGACCCAGCCCAATCCGTTGGCCTCTTTGTTGGCCGAGAAGCGCGGCGCGGGCGCGCCGGTGCTAGACCTGACCGAATCCAACCCCACGCGCGCCGGTCTCGAGTACCCCGGCGATCTCCTGCACGCCCTGGCCGATCCGCGCGCGCTCCACTACGAGCCCGATCCCCGCGGCCTTCTTTCCGCTCGCGAAGCGGTGTCTCGGTACTACGCCAAACGCGGTGTGGAAGTTGCTCCATCGCGTATTCTACTCACCGCCAGCACCAGCGAAGCCTATACGTACCTGTTCAAGTTACTGGCCGATCCGGGCGATGAAATTCTGGTTCCCCGCCCCTCCTATCCCCTGTTCGAGTACCTGGCCGCGATCGAGAGCGTGCACGTCCGCCAATATCCTTTGCGCTACGACGGCGCGTGGCACATTGACTTCGCCGCCCTGGAAGCGTTGATCACCCCGCGCACGCGGGCCATCGTCGTGGTCAATCCGAATAACCCGACCGGTTCTTACCTCAAGCACGACGAACGCGAGCGGCTGGAACGGCTAAACCTGCCGATTCTTTCCGACGAAGTCTTCTCCGACTTCAGCTTCCACAGCGACCCGCATCGCATCCCAACTCTGGCGGGTACCGCCAACACACTCACCTTTGCGATGAGCGGACTCTCCAAGATCGCCGGCCTGCCGCAGATGAAACTAGGCTGGATCGTGGCCGGCGGCCCCGGCCATGAAGCCGCCCTTGAGGGGCTGGAGTGGATTGCCGACACGTTCCTCTCGGTATCCACTCCCGTGCAACTCGCCTTGCCGCGGATGTTGGCGGCCGCGGCACACGTGCAAAGCCAGATCCTCACCCGCGCAAAAGCGAATCTGGCCTGCCTGCGCGAAGCCATCGCGCAAGGATCATCGTGTCACGCACTGAATGTGGAAGGCGGATGGTCTACCGTGCTGCAGGTTCCCCGCACCCGCGGCGAGGAGGCCTGGTGCCTGCATCTTCTGGCAAGCCATGATGTCCTGGTACAACCAGGGTTCTTCTACGACTTCGAAGCCGAGGCTTATCTAGTACTTAGCCTGCTGACGATACCGGAGGTTTTTCGCGTTGGAAGCGGGCGTATTCTGGCCGCACTGGCCCAAAGTTAAAGAAAACAGGCCAAAGAGCCGTTATCTAGGGTTAGACGGCAATGCGATCCAGAACTAAGGTCATCCCCATACTCCTCACAGGGGTTCTATGCGTATTTGTAACCGCTTGCGGCCATGAGTTCGACAGCGAAGCCATCCAAAATGGGGCCGGGAAACCGGCGGAACTCGATCGGGAGCAGGTTTCGATGAGTTTCGGGCAATTACTGTGCGGCGTCAAGAATGAGCTCTGGGAAAGCGAAAATGCGGAGACTGGGCAGCCGCAGACCAGCTACCGGCTTACGCAGAAGGGCCGCGACCTGCAATTCAGCGACGATGTCTACGCGAGTGGACCCGGTTACTCGACCCCCTACACGCAGGTTCGCGGAAAATTCAGTCTTCTTCTGGGGCAGGTGATTACCATCTCGAATGGAAACGACTACGCCAAGCTGGTGCAGGCCAAGCTTTCCGTCAAGATCCCCCATCCCTGTTTTGCAGCCGCGCTCCCCATCATGGGCGTTCGCAAAGGGAAATTCACGTCAGACGCGGCGCCCGTTCTGAAGTATGAAGAGGATGAAAGCGGCTGGCATCTGACGGAATTGATGCACTAAGCCGGATGTGCCTTTCGGTTACACTTCGCCGCCCATCCCGGATGTTAAAATAACTCTTCCGCTCCATCGTTTCCTCGTCTTGACGCATCGGACAAATTGAGGGGCAAACAGGTGGGCGGCGGTCAAGGAGACTCATGGCTGTAACGGGTGCGGGGTTGGAAGGGGTGGTCGCGACCGATTCGCGGCTTTGCTTTATCGATGGAGATGCGGGAATCCTCAGCTATCAGGGTTACCGGATCGAGACTCTGGCGGAGAATGCCACCTTTGAGGAAGTCATCTTCCTGCTGTGGAACGGACGGCTTCCCAAACCGTCTGAGCTGGATGCGCTGAAGGCCGCGCTGGTAGCCCACCGGGAGCTGCCCGCCGCGGTAGAGGCGTTCCTGGCCGGCGTGCCCAAGGGCGCTGGAGCCATGCATGTGCTGCGCACGGCCGTTTCGATGCTCGCGCTGCACGATCCGTTGATCAACGACAATTCCATCGAGGCCAACGAGAAAAAAGCCATCAAACTGATGGCGCAGACCGCGACCATCGTCACTACTTTCGACCGCTTGCGCAACGGCAAGGCCGTGGTTGCCGGCGATCCGTCGCTCAGCTTCGCGGCGAATTTTCTTTACACTCTCATCGGCAAGCGCCCCGACGACGTCATGCAGCGCACCTTTGACATCGCGCTGACCCTGCACGCCGAGCACGAACTCAATGCCTCCACTTTTGCCGCGCGCGTCACGGCCGCCACGCTCTCCGATATTTACTCCGCCATCACCAGCGGCATCGGCGCTCTGCGCGGTCCTCTGCACGGCGGCGCCAACGAGGAAGTGATCCGCTTGCTGCTCGAAGTACACTCCGCCGAAGAAGCGCTGGCGATGATCAAGGACAAGCTGGAACACAAGATCAAGATCCCCGGCTTCGGCCACCGCGTCTATCACACCACCGACCCCCGCGCGGCAAGCTTGAAGGGCATGGCCAAGGATCTGGGCGAGCGTACCGGCCACGAAATCCTGTATCAGATCTCCACGCAGATCGAACAGTTCATCAACCAGAACAAGGGCCTCAACGCCAACGTGGATTTCTACTCCGCCTCCACTTACTATTCGCTGGGAATTCCCATCGACCTGTACACGCCCATCTTCGCCGTCAGCCGCATGTCGGGCTGGACCGCGCACGTACTGGAGCAATACCGCAACAACCGTCTGATCCGCCCGCGCGCCGATTACAAGGGCACCGAGCCGGGCCAGAAGTGGATCCCCATCGCCGAACGCTAGGCGCGGCCGCCGAACAAGAGAATGCACGATCTTTCATCCTTCCGCCAGAATCTGGATGCCATTGCGCTCCGCCTGGCCGACCGCGGCTTCACCGTCGATACGGGAACGTTCCGCTCCCTCGACACGGAGCGCCGCGCGGCGATTACCGAGGCCGAGAAACTGCGCGCCGACCGCAACGCCCAAAGCCAGGAGATCGGCAAGCTAAGCAAGTCCGGCGCCGACACCACGGAGTTGCGCGAGCGCGTCCGCCAGATGGGCGAGCGCATGAAGGAGCTCGACCAGAAGGCCGCCGAACTGGAAGCGAATCTGCAGGCCATGATGGCGTCGATTCCCAACGTGCCTCATGCCTCGGTGCCCACTGGGAAATCCGCCGACGACAACGTGGAAGTGCGGCGCTGGGGCACGCCTCCGGAGTTTTCCTTCGCCCCCAAAGCCCACTGGGACCTGGGGCCGGAACTCGGCATCCTGGATTTTGAGCGCGCCGCGAAAATCACCGGTGCGCGGTTCGTGGTCTACAAAGGCCTGGGTGCGAAACTTGAACGGGCGCTGATCAGCTTCATGCTCGACGTGCATACGCAGCACCACGGCTACACGGAAATGCTGCCGCCGTTCATCGCCAACAAAGACAGTTTTTACGGCACGGGCCAGTTGCCGAAATTCGAAGCGGATCTATTCAAGCTCGAAGGCACGGATTATTATCTGATCCCCACCGCCGAGGTCCCGGTTACCAATTATTATCGCGACGAGACTCTGGACGCCGACAAGCTCCCCATCCAGTTCTGCGCGTACACGCCATGTTTCCGCAGCGAAGCCGGCTCCTACGGGCGCGACGTGCGCGGCATCATCCGGCAACATCAATTTCAAAAGGTGGAGCTGGTCAAGTTCGCGCCGCCCGAATCCAGCTACGACGAATTGGAAAGCTTAACGCGCGACGCCGAAGACATCCTGCAACGCCTGGGCCTTCCCTACCGCACGGTGGTTCTGTGCACGGGCGACCTGGGCGCGAGTTCAGCCAAGACGTACGACATTGAAGTCTGGCTGCCGGGGCAGAACGGCTACAAGGAAATTTCGTCGTGCTCGAACTTTGAAGCGTTCCAGGCCCGCCGCGCGGCGATCCGGACGAAGTCGGGAAAGAAATCCGAATTCGCGCACACGCTCAACGGCAGCGCCCTCGCCGTGGGCCGCACCTGGGTGGCGATCGTCGAAAACTACCAGCAAGCCGACGGCAGCGTCGTCATCCCAGAAGCCCTACGCCCGTATATGGGTACCGACGTGATCCGCGCTGGGTGAGTTGCGACTCTTGACGTCGATCTGTAGCGTTATACAATTGAGCCGTGTATTGGCGGAACCAAGTGATACGCCTGCGGTATCCTGCAATGGCTTTGCCGATTTGCCTTCTGCTGACACCGGGCGTCCTTCCGGCGCCGGAAAGGTCTGCGCAACTCAGAAGTGCTGAAGTCGTAGTCATCGGAAAGTTGGAACTCTCTAGCTACTTTCTTTTTTTTGATGGCATTCATATCAACGGAAGTATCACCCCTACCGAGGTTCTTTATGGGCCCACCCTGCCAAGAGCGAAATTACGCTTCAGTCATGTCATCCCATGTTCCGTCCTAGACTGGATTCGGCGCGGCCAACCTATTCATTGTGACTACCGAGCCGTTTGGCGCCAGTGGACGCCAGTAAAGGAACTGATTCAGCAAAATGGCGTTTTGGTGCTTTGGTCCACGCCGGAGGGATCATGGACTTGGAGAGGCTGGGAATTTGGTCTTTACCCGTTGCGCGACCTCGAGTGGGTACGCGGCATTTTGTCTGACCGTAAACAACGGGAGACGGGCCGCTGAGTCGCGTATGATTCCCGGAGCGCTGCGCCTGGGCACTCTAACATCGTCCGCGCGGCGTAGAATCAAAGCAGGTGATGGCAAGCTGGGGACAGATCGAAAGCTACGCGTACTGGGGAACGTTCACGGTGGCGTTTCTCGGCGTATCGGTATGGGAATCGGTTCGCCCACACGGGGCGCTCTCGGTTCCGGCCGGACTCCGCTGGCGGAACCATGGCTTGCTCCTCGTGGCCGCCTCGCTGTTTTCGATGGTGGTGCTGAGAAGCACACCCGTGCTGGCGGCCATCGCCGTCCAACGCGGCACGCACGGATTCACATGGCTGGAACATTTGCCGCCCGCGGCCACCTGGGTGCTTACCGTCCTGCTTCTCGACCTGGTCAAGTACGCGGTACACCGGCTGTTTCACTCGGTCCCTTTGTTGTGGCGGGTGCATCAGGTGCACCATTCGGACCCGGACTTCGACGTTTCCACGGGCGTCCGGGCGCATCCAATCGAAACCGTCCTAACGCAAGCGGCGGCCCTGGTGGCGATCCTGGTATTCCGGCTTCCCCCCGCGGCGGTACTCGCGGCCGAACTGATGGCGTGCGCCCAAAGTTTTTTTCAACACGCCAATGCGTCGCTGCCGACGCGTCTAGAGGCAGCGCTGCGGCCCTGGCTGGTGACGCCGGATTGGCACCGCATTCATCACTCGATGGACGAAGCGGACCAGCAGCATAACTTGGGAGAAATGTTTCCCTGGTGGGACCGCTTGTTCGGAACTTACTCGTCCCGCACAACGGCGGGAGAGGACCCGTTCCCGACTGGGCTCCAAGGGTTCAAGAACGCAAGCAGCCTCCGGCTCGCCGCCATGTTGGCGACACCGTTTAAGACTACGGTCAAGCTCTGAGCTTACTTCTTGCGGCGCGCGCGCAGGACCAGCAGGCCGCCAGAAAGCAGCACAATAGCAGACGCTGCCGAGGCCCCATCAATCTCTGGTGCAATGGTAAAGCCGGCAAAGGCGAAATTTATAGGGGACCCGGTTTTCTTGGACACAGATTAGGGAATCTGAGCAAGATCCAAGGAGACTGAAAGTAATGGCAGATGAAACAAGAGAGACGAACGGTTCCGGGGCAGCAGAGGGAGCCCGGAGGGCGACCGGCGCTGGCCCGGAAC
>CAMAVI010000093.1 GCA_945861625.1 Candidatus Sulfopaludibacter sp. SbA3 | reverse complement strand
ACGCGGCACACCCCGACCGCTTCGTCCGCCGGCCCCCAACCCCGCTGCCACTTCCCAAGGAGGTCTGGATCAACAAACCCCTCAACTCAGACGAAAATACTCACTAATCTCCGTTCCGGAGTGTCTCAAAGTCGTTGACACGCGCCGCCTCGCCATTCAGATTCTCGAAGAGGCCAAGGAACTTCGCTTGGCGCGCGCCTGATGCGGATCTTGCCCGATGCGGACTTGATAGACGAGTGCGTCGACCAACGCCTCCGATTGCTTTTCGTCGGCCACGACTGTCAGACTGCTGCGCACGGACCCCACGAGCGATGATAGGCTTCAACGATAACTCCACGATTTCTCGTGGCAAGAGCGGAACCACCTGCTGAATCTTTTGGGTCATCCCGGTCGAGATCATCAACCGGCGGATTTTTCTCATCCGCGGAGAAAAGGTCATGCTGAGCACTGACCTTGCTGGGCTCAACAAGGTCGAACCGCGCGCCCTCGTCCAGGCCGTCAAGCGTAACATTGCGCGCTTTCCCGAGGACTTCATGTTCCAGCTAAGCGATGAAGAGTTCAAAAAGTTGAAATCACAAATTGTGATTTCAAGTTGGGGCGGTGCCCGTCGCGCAGCTCCTTACGCCTTTACGGAGCACGGCATCGCCATGCTCTGTTCGGTTCTCAAGAGTCAACGCGCAGTGCAGATGAACATCTTGATCATTCGTGCCTTTGTCAAAATGCGCGAGTTGCTGGCGAGTCACAAGGATCTGGCCGCACGAGTGGAGAAACTGGAAGCTTCACAGCAACGGCACGCCTCAGTGATCAACCTCTTGGCCGAAGAAATTGACGAACTCACGCAACCTCTGCCTCTCCCGCCCAAGAAGCGCATCGGTTTCAAAACGCCGGACTAAGAGCGGGTCTACTGCCGCACGAACTTCTGCACGCGCTTGCCTTCGTAGGTCTCGGTGATGAATAGATCGCCGGTCGAGTTGACGGCGAGGTTGTGCGCGCCGTAAAACTGTCCGGCCCAATGTCCCGCGCCACCGAAGGTGCTGAGCACCCGCAAAGACTTGCGATCAAGCACGTACACCTGCTGATTCGTGCCGTCGATCACGAATGCGAAGCGCTGCTCGGGATCGACCGAGAATCCGATGTCCCAAACCGATCCGCTCCCGAACGTCTCTTTCGCGATGAAGGCTTCCTGAACGAACGTGCCGTCCTTGCGAAAAACCTGCAGGCGGTCATTGGTCCGGTCGCAGACATACACCAGTCCGTCGCGCGAGATTTGCACGGCATGCACAATGCGGAACTGCGGCGGCGGAGGGCCCTGCGGATCGTACTGGCTCGGCTTATTCTCCTGCTGGACCTGGCCGCTGAACGGCGGCGGCAGCTTTTCGCCGGCTTGCGTGAAGTAGCTGTCGTCGGGCCGCTTGCCGTACGCGCCCCAGTGTCGTTTGTACGCGCCGGTGGTTGCGTCGAACACGATGATACGGTGGTTCACGTAGCCGTCGGCGACGTACAGCTCGTTGGCTGCCGCGTCGATGACCATGTTCGCGGCGGCGCCGAGGTTCGCCGTGTCGTTGCTTCCGCGGCCTTGCCCCTGGCGGCCGATCTGCATCAGGAATTTGCCGTCGCGGGTGAATTTGAGCAGGTGCGAATCCTTATCGCCGCCTGCGCCCAGCCAGACGTGATCCTGCTGATCGACATAGATGCCGTGCTCCAGTTGCGGCCACTCGTAGCCAGATCCAGGGCCGCCCCACGACGAGACTAGAGTGCCATCCCGGTCGAACTCCAGCACCGGCGGCGCGGCGCGCCAGATCGAGCGGGTTTCATTCGGTTGCAACGTGGAGGGCCGGTGCGTGATCCACACGTGATCGCGTTTATCCACGGCGACACCGGCCACCGCACCGACGATCCAGTGGTTCGGCAGCGGTTTCGGCCAGGATGGGTCCACGCGGAACACAGGCGCGCGGAACACGGGCACTGGTTCAGTCATGTCTTTCCTGCGCGATGTGGTTTGTGAAAACGCCGCGACGACGCAGCCGGCAATGCAGGCCGCACTCGCCATCCAACGGGCGCGAAATAGCGTCGGCAACATTACTTCCAAATCTCCCGCAACCACGGGATCGCCTGCCGTAACGCGTCTCGGAAGCGGGAAGTCTCGTAATGCGTGATTCCCGTCAGTGCGATCAGCTTGGCGTTCACGCCGGATTTCTGCAGTTCTATAACGCGCGCCTCCGCCGGGCCGAACGCCACCACCTGGTCCTCGCGCGAGTGAATCGCCAAGACTGGGAGTTTCCAGCCTGTAGCGGAGGCAGGAGGCCGTCCGGCCACTGGGATCACGGCACTGAAACGCTCGGGATATTTTTCCGCAATATGCCAGGAGCCCGCGCCGCCCATGCTGTAGCCGGTGACCACGATCTTCTTCTTGTCGATCGCGTAGCGGCCCTCCACCTCATCGAGCAACGCGCTCACGGCCTTCTCATTTTCAGGGCTGCTCCAATCGCCGCGCACAGAATCCGGCGCCACGATGATCCCTCCGAGTTCCGCCAGCGCCGGGCCAACCAGGGCCTGGACCACGTCTCCACCCGCGCCCGTGGCGTCTCCGCCTCTCACGCCGAAGTGCAGCGCCAGCACCAGCGGCGCCGGCGTCGATGCCGAGTAGCCACGCGGGATATAGAGCGCATAGTGAATCGCGGGTTCGCCCGCGCGCGTCAGACTCAGAGCATGCAGTCCTGGCGCAAGCGCGGGTGAATCGCCGGACGCCTGCGCGAATCCCAAAACCGCCAGCGAAACAAGAGTAGCGAACAGAACCGTGCTTTGAGATGGCATGGAGTTCATGATACCTGTTCGCGATAGAATACCGACGCATCCGTCCTGAAGGAGTGACGAAATGCGATTGCTGAAATTCATTGCTCGTCGCGGGCTCTACGCTGTTTCCGGTCCTGAGCGCACAGAACCGTATGACGGTATGGGCGCCGGTCCCCGTTCCGCCGATTACATCTCCCTGGCGCCGGGCGGCAAGACTCCGCGCCGCCTGGTCTACAGCATGGAAACCGTGGGCGACCAGCCGTCGCTGCGGCTGGAGGTCACCCCCGCCCATGCCGGCATCATGTATCCCATCGATGAGACGCCCGTCCCTGTTCCCGGCACGCAGTACATAAGAACGCGGGTCGCCACCGTGAAGGGGTCTTACGCCAAGGCCAACGTGCCTTTCATCCACTTCAACCAAACCACCGCGGGACAGCCGGTGCCAAAGCAGAATCAAAATCAATTTATCGGCGACTCCCATGGCATCGCCAACATCCTCCGCGGCGACCCCAAGAAGCAGCCTCCCGCCCAAGAAAGCGACAAAGGCCACCTGCACATCACGGGACCCGAATTCGGGTTCATCTTAGAGGGGCAAATGGAGTTCAAAATCGGCGCGCTACCAACCTTTGTTGCCGATCAGTGCGACATCGTCTATGCCCCCGCGAAGGCGTGGCATCGCGTGCGCTTCGCGGGTGAAGGCATGGCCACGCGGCTGGCTATCGTCGGCTACGCCAACTCCCACGTCTTCCAGACGCCCGAAGAACTCGCGGGCCAGTAACGTTAATTGCCGGGGATCGCGACACCGGCGGCATCGCCGGGAAGATGCCACAACGTTTGCAGCGTGCCGTACTGTGACCAGACCGTCTCCGGAAGATCCGTGGCGCGGACACGGCCCTCGCGCTTCGGTTCGACTGGCGAGTGCCTCTTCAGATAAGCGCGGAAGGCTTCGTGCGCGGTGCCGCCAACGTAGCGCGCATCGCTCACACCGGATAAGCGGCAGATCCGGTCCAGCGCCTCGCCCTCCTGTTCGCAGCCGCCCATCGTATATGTCGCCTCCGGCCGCAACGGCTTGCCGCCGATCTTCACTTCTTTGATGCGGCGCCCCTCCGGCGCGCCCGCCGTGAACAGGATCGTCATCCCCGAAGGCCGGCTGCCCCATCCGCCCGACAGATCGCGTGGGTCCTTGGCATACACGAGTTCCATCTCGTGCTCCAGATACGCGCGCAGTTGCGCTCCGGTGATGCGCCCCGACTTCAATCGCGCATCCAGCGGAAGAAAGTTCCATAGATCCGCTTCCGTGATAGGGCCAGGCGCCAGGGGAGGAGAGAAGCGGAAGCCGTTCGTGAAAGCGATATCCGTATGCGTCGCCTCGCGGACCGCATCGTCCACCAGGTTGTCCAGAGTCGTTTCCAGGACGTCATAGCGCATGAGCGTCGTCTTCGTCGCTCCCAATATTTTGCTCAGCCGCGCCTGTAGCGGCTGTTTGGCTTTCGCGATGAGCGCTTTGACCACAGCATTCTCAGCGAACCGGGCTTCGTCCACGCCGACCAACTTGTAGCGGTAGTCCGAAATCTGCCCGGCGTCCAGCGTCACATCCAATTCTCCGATGAACGATCCCATGGAGCCCGGCTCGACCACAATGGTCTTGCCCACCCGGATGGGCTTGTACACTCGCTCATGCGTGTGCCCGCTCAAAACGATGTCGAATTCCGGGATGTCCTGGGCTAGTTGCACCGACGGCGCAAGTCCCGTATGATCCAGCAGCACGACCAAATCCGGATGCTCCCGGCGTTTCAGATCTTGCACGAATTCGCGCAGTCCACCCATCCGCGTGGAGTCTAATCCTGCGACTTGCGCCGGTGATTGGCGGACTGTGGTCGTCGGATCCGTGGCTCCCACGAAGGCCACTCGCACGCCACTCTTTTCAAGTATCACGGCCGGCGCGAAGATCCGCTTACCGGTAGCCCTTTCCTGGAAGTTGTAGCAGATCACTTTATAGTTCACTTCGCTCATCAGTTTCCGGAATATCCGGGGACCGTAGACCGGTTCCCAGTTACCCGGAGTTCCCGCATCGATGCCGAGCGCGTTCAGGGGCGCAACAACTGCTTCTCCCTGCGTCCACGCGGCAACGGCGGAGCCTTGGAATGTATCGCCGCCATCGAGCGTGAACACGGCGCCCGCCGCGCCCGCCCGTTCCTGATCCAAAGCAGTCTTGATGCGCGCAAATCCGCCCATGCGATGCAGATGCTGAGGATCTTCCGGCAGGTACTCCCAGTGCGTGTCGAGCTGGGCGTGCATGTCGGCCAGATGGAGGAAGCGGACGTGTTTCGCGGCGGACACCGCTTGCCCATCCGCACGCCACCCGGTGAGTGCCGACAGCATTGCCGCCGCCGCAAAGGCCCAGAGGAGAGTCTTCTTCAGCGGCAAAACAAAACCGCCGCCCCAGGTGCTAGAGCGACGGTCAAGGGAAGTCACAACTCTAGGCTACTATTTTGGTGAGTTGGTCGCGAAGCAATACAGCAAGCCCGCGCCGCCGGTGGAGACCAGGTTCTCCTGGCTGCAGCCGCGGCTGGGATGCGTCGAGTTCCATGACGCGCTCGGTCCGCCGGTGCGGTCGAAGTGACCCAACATGGCCGTGCCTTCGCCGCTGCTGGTCCAGTTATTGCACGTGTGGTCCGCGTTGTCGGTGAAGGCGCGGCCATCGGGCTGCGATCCGGTCAGGATGTCGTGCTGATTGGGGCTGTCGCCGAAGCCCTTCACGGGCTCGCTTTTTTCAGTGACTACGGTCGCCCGGCTAATGGGCGGCCCGACGCGCGCGAGCTCCACCGTATCGCCGTGCAAGTCAGCCAGGCTCTGCGCGATGCGTTGGCCTTTGGCGTTGTACCAGGGACCCTGGCCAATGCGATCGCGGGCATTCACCGCGGCCTGGCCGTTCTTGGCCTGCGTGCTGAGGTAGGCGTGCCAGGTGAAGGTGCTGCCGGCGGCCGTGGCCAATTGCTGGCAGCGCTGATCCGCGCCGGCGATGCCTCCCAGGTCGGCGCCCTTGCCGGAACCGGAACTGGTCACAAAGAAACTCATGGGTGGGGCTGGTTGCTTCGCCTGGCCGAATGCGAGTGACGAGACCAATGTAGACAGAGCAATGGTACAAAGTAAATGTTTTCTCATGGATGAGCCTTTCGCGGGTAGGATATCACAGCGCCGTGCCGCGTGCCGTCGCTTCCACCGTATAATGTTTACGGCCTTGAGCGCCAATCAACCCTCGGGAGGAAGTATGATCCGACGCCGTGAATTTGTCCAAGGAGCGCTTGCGCTGGCCGCGCTGCAAGCCAATACCCAGTCCGCCAATGCGCAGCAGGTGCCGAACTCGGTGGGCACCAATCAGCCCAAGACCAAGGCTCCGGCGCATGCCGCTGACTGCCACATGCACATCTATGATCCGGCGCGCTTCCCGTTTTCCGGCACCGCTAAAGCGCCCGCGAACGCGGCGGTCGCGCAATACCGGTTGCTGCAGAAGCGCAATGGCACTTCGCGGGTCGTCATCGTAACGCCGCGCAACTACGTGGTGGATAACCGCGTCACCGTCGATGCCATCGCGCAGCTTGGAATTGCCAACGCCCGCGGCGTCGCGGTGGTCCATCCCACCATCACTGACGCGGAACTGAAGAAACTCAACGAGGGCGGCATTCGGGGAATCCGCTTTAGCATCTCCGATCCCAAAGTCGCCGTGACCACTCCCGCGATGATCGAGCCGCTGGCCAAGCGCGTGGCCGGTCTGGGTTGGCATATTCAGTTCAACATGACGGGACAGCAAGTCGTGGAACTCGCCGATGTGCTGCGCCGCCTGCCCGTGCAGATGGTGTTCGATCATTTGGCAAACCCGCCGCTGCCGGCCGGCGTTGCGCACCCGTCGCACGGGATCGTCCGCGAGCTGCTCGATAAGCGCCGCGCCTGGGTGAAGCTCTCGGGCGCCTACAGTAATACCAAGATCGGCCCCCCGGCTTATCCCGAGGCGACTGCCATCGCGCGAGATTTCGTGCAGGCCGCGCCGGAGCGACTGGTGTGGGGCAGCGACTGGCCGCATCCGAGTCTTCCAGACGACCACAAGCCCGACGACGCGCTCTTGTTTGATCTGCTGGCCGTGTGGGCGCCCAGCGAAGCCGTGCGCAATCGTATTCTGGCGCAAAATCCGGAGGCGCTCTACGGCTTCGCGAAGACGGTGTAAGGTGTACCTGTTCGTGTCTCCGCTGCGTCTATAATTGAGCAGGACGTGACTTATGCGTTGGGCTTCCGTAGGCTTGCTGGTTTTGAGTTGCGCTGGGTTCGCGCAGCAGCCGCGTAACCTGAACCCGATGGGCGGGAATGGAAACATTCTGCGTCCGGGTATTCCGCTCTCTGGGCCACCAACCCAAGGCCGGTGGTTCCAGGCCGTTGGTCCCGCACGGCCGAGTCCGCGGCCTTCGAGCTTCAGCGGCGGCGCCATCTTTGTCCCGTATCCGGTTGGGGGTGCCGCCTCCGGATACGCCGTCCACAATCCGGCCCCTGGATATTACGATCCAATTTTTGGCGGCTACACGCCCCCGGCTTACGCTCCGGTTCCGGTGTATGAGCAGGCGCCTCCACCCACTCCCATGGTCGTGATCAATCAGAATTTTCAAACTGATCCGGTGCGCCCGCAGTTCCGCGATTACTCCAATGCGCAACTGCCCGAACCGGGAGTGATGGCCGCTCCGCCTGCTCCGCCGGCATCCACGCGGAGCGCACCAACAGACGATGAGCCCATCATGTTCCTGATTGCCCTGCGCGATCACACCATACTTCCGGCCGTTGCTTATTGGGTGCAGGGCGACACGCTGAACTACATCACGTTACAGGGCGCGCAGAACCACGTCAGCGTTTCGCTCGTGGATCGCGATTTTTCCAAGCAGCTCAACGCGGAGCGCAACGTCCCGTTCCGCCTGCCAGCGGCGCAATAGTGCACCCGAATCACAAAATCATGACTCACGACTTCGTCACCACTGCGTTCACGCTGGAAGGCTACCGCATTACTCATAACCTGGGGCTGGTGCGCGGCATCGTCGTTCGCTCGCGTTCCATCTTCGGGACCATCGGCGCGAGCCTGCAAACCATCGTGGGCGGGAACATCACCCTGCTCTCCGAGCTTTGCGAAAAGACCCGCGAGCAGGCGTTCGAGAAGATGGTCCAGCACGCGATCATGATGGGGGCGGACGCCATCATCGGCGCGCGCTATGACGCGACCGAAATGATGCAAGGCGTCACCGAGGTGCTTTGTTACGGCACCGCGGTGCGCCTCGAAAAGAGTAACAGTTAGCCCTTGGAGGCTTCGGCCTTCAGCTTCTCGCGCTGTTCTTTAAGAATCGCGCGGCGGCTGAGCTTGATCTTGTTGCCTTCCAGGCCCAGGACCTTGACCAGGATTTGATCGCCCTCGTTCAGCTCATCGCGCACTTCCTTGATGCGCGTTTCCGCGATCTCGGAGATGTGCAGCAGGCCGTCGGTGCCCGGGAAGATCTCGACGAAGGCGCCGAAATCGACGATGCGGACCACCTTGCCCAGGTAGGTCTTGCCTATTTCGGCCACCGCGCAGATATCGGTGATCATCTGGATGCAGCGGTCGGCGGCGGTGCCGTCGGAGGAGAAGATCTTGACGCTGCCGTCGTCTTCGACGTCGATCTTGCAGCCGGTCTGTTCGACAATGCTGCGGATCATCTTGCCGCCCGGCCCGATCAGCTCGCGGATCTTGTCGGTCGGAATCTTCAGGGTGAAGATGCGCGGCGCGTACGGGGACATGGTTTCGCGCGGCTTGTCGATGGTGGCGACCATGATTTCCAGGATGTGCAGGCGGGCCTTGCGCGCCTGTTCCAGCGCTTCCTTGAGGATGGCGTGGGTCACGTTCGGCACCTTGATGTCCATCTGGAGCGCCGTGATGCCGGCCTTGGTGCCGGCGACTTTGAAGTCCATGTCGCCGTAGTGATCTTCGGCGCCGGCGATGTCGGTGAGGACGGCGTAATCCTTGCCTTCCATTACCAGTCCCATGGCGATGCCCGCTACGGGCGCTGAAATCGGCACACCTGCATCCATCAACGCCAGCGTGCCACCGCAGACCGAGGCCATTGAGCTGGAACCGTTGGATTCCAGAATGTCGCTGACGAGGCGCATCGTATAGGGGAAGGCCGCGTCATCGGGGACAACCGCTGCCACCGCGCGCTCAGCGAGAGCGCCATGCCCGATCTCTCTACGTCCTGCCCCGCGCATGAAGCCCACTTCGCCCACGCTGAACGGCGGGAAGTTGTAGTGCAGCATGAAGCGCTTGGAGGATTCGGATGCGTCCAGCAACTCAATGCGCTGTTCGTCGTCCTTGGTGCCCAGCGTGGCCGTAACCAGCGCCTGGGTTTCTCCGCGCGTGAACAGAGCCGAGCCGTGCGTGCGGGGCAACACGCCCACTTCGCACTCGATCTTGCGGACCTGATCGAACTTGCGGCCATCCGGCCGGCGCTTGGCCTTCAGCATCTCGTCGCGGAAGATACGCTCTTTCAGCGCGTCAAACAGCTTCTTGCCTTCCGCCTTCTGCTCTTCGGGAAGCGCTTCGATGGCCTTCTTCTTGGCGGCGTCCACCCGGGCGTAGCTTTCCAGTTTTTCGTGCTTCTGGGTGTCCATCGCGTCTTTTAATTCGGCGCGGACCGAGGCCGCGATCTGATCGTACAGGGCCTGATTGATGGCCGGGGCGGTGAATTCTTTCTTGGTCTTGCCGCACTTCTTGGCCAACTCGCGAATGCCCGCCGCGATCTTCTTGCAGCACTCATGGCCGAATTCGATCGCCGCCAACACGTCCTCTTCGCTGACCTGCTGCGCGCCGGATTCCACCATGACGATGCCTTCTTCAGTGCCGGCGACGACGATATTGACCTTAGACGCCTTGGTCTCTTCGTAAGTCGGATTGGCGACCAGCTTTCCATCCACCTGGCCCACGCGCACGGCGGCGAGTACATGGTGGAAGGGAATATCGGAGATGGCCAGCGACGCGCCCGCGCCGACAATGGCCAGCGTGGAGGGGTCGCGCGTGGGGTCGGCGGATAGCACCATGCCGATCACCTGGGTTTCGTGCGAATAGCCTTCGGGGAACAGCGGCCGGATAGGCCGGTCGATCAGGCGGCAGGTCAGAACTTCTTTCTCGGTCGGCCGTCCTTCGCGTTTGATGAATCCTCCCGGGAAGCGGCCAGCGGAGTAGGTGTACTCGCGGTAATCCACCGTCAAGGGGAAAAAGTTGGCGTTGGGCTTGGGCTCAGGCGCCGTACAGGCGGTCACCAGGACCACCGACTCTCCGGAACGGACGATCACCGATCCATTGGCCTGCTTGGCCATCTTCCCCGATTCAATACTGACGATCCGGCCATTGCCGAGATCGACTTCAACGGAATGCAACATTATTGAAATTGTCCTTTAATCAAGACCAGCCCGGACTGCGTCTCTGCGCGTCCGTCGGCCTGCTTTGACTAAGAGGAGACTGGAGGGTTTCCGCGGGATAGCCGGTGCCAGACCGGCTCTCGAGAATCGTGTTTTCGAATGATCCTGAAACCGTTAGCGGCGGATGCCAAGGCTCGTGATGAGAACCTTGTAGCGTTCCGGGCTGCGGCTGCGCAAGTAATCCAACAACCGGCGGCGGCGCGCCACCATCTGCAGCAGACCCCTGCGCGAGTGGTGATCCTTTTTGTGCGACTTGAAGTGCTCCGTCAATTCGGAGATGCGCCGGCTCAGGATTGCAACCTGCACCTCTGGCGACCCGGTATCCGTTTTGTGGACCCGGAACTTCGTAATTACATTAGTTTTTGCTTCGCCAGCCAGTGCCATTCGAGAATCGATACTCCTCGTCTATCCTTAATCGTTTATTTCAGTTGTAATGATAGCACAGGACGGAAAGGGGTCGCGCGCTTATTCGTGCCCTTGGGTTCGTTTGGTAATTTTGCGTAATCAGCGTGCCGAAGCGTCCGCCGTCAGGCCTTTTTCGGCCATGGCTTTCTTGAGGATCTCGGCCGCGGCCGGGTATTCCTTCTTGGCGTTGGCGAAAAAGACGCCGCCGGCCATCATCAGCGGAGTCCAGCCGGTCTTGGTCTTGGCGTCGAGTTTGGCGCCGTGATCCACCAGGTATTGAACGATAGTGGGTTGGTTGGAGACTACCGCCGCGTGCAGCGCCGTGCTGCCGCTCCAGCGCGGATCGCCGGGAACCTTGCCCGCGAGGTCCTTCAGATTAAGCGGATAGTAGAGCAACATGTACTCGGGATCGCCTTGCATTTCGTAGTCGCCGAAAATCGCGGGGGTGTTGATGTCGTTGCCCAGTTCGATGGCCAGCTTCACGGCGTCGAGCCGCTCGGCTTCACTCACACCGGTGAAAGGACCGGGCGCCTCACCTTCCCAGTAATCCAAACCGGCGGCAGTGATGAGCGGCGTGACGCCCAGGACGCTGGGTGTCTTCGGGTCAGCGCCACGATCGGCGAGCAGGTGCATGTATTCCACATCGCCATTGTGCGCGGCCAGATAGAACGGCGTGGCGCCCATGTAAGTCAGATAATGCCGGCCCAGGCGGATGAGCGGCGGGTTGCGCATGGTGCCGCCTTCCTGGCCAAATTTTCTTTCCTGCCACACGATGCGCGTGTTGGGATTGGCCCCTTTGTCCAAGAGCTTCTTGGCGAGATCCAGCGCGGTCACGTTCCCATTGGGAAGCGGTGGAGCGTAGGACCGGCGGCCCAGGCCATTGCCGCCATCCGAACCCGGTTTGCGCAGCCAGGCGAGCGTGTGCAGCGCCGAGCCGCGCGGGTCGGAAGCATTGGGATTCGCGCCATGATCGAGCAGAATCGCCGCGAGGTCGTAGTAGGCGTTCACCACCGCCATGTTGAGAGCGCTGGTGCCATCGGGTGCCACGTCATTGGCGTCGGCGCCGTGCGCGAGCAGGGTCTTTATGGTGTCTTCGTGTCCGTTGCGGACGGCGTACAGCAACGGCGTGAATCCGCCCTTGGACTTCGCCTTGATATCGGAGTTGAACTCGAGCAGCATCTCCGCGGCAGGAGTTCGACCATCAGACGCCGCCCACATGAGCGCGGTCTGTCCTTGGTTGGGCTCGGCGGCATTCACGTTGGCTCCGCGGGAAATCAGGAGCTTCACGGCGTCGGCCTTGCCGGTAAGCGATGCGGTCATCAGCGCGGTCTGGCCCTCTTCGGAAGTGCTGTTGGGGTCGGCTCCGGCGTTGAGCAGGCGCTCGATCATGGCCGCGTTGCCATTGGAGCAGGCGAGCGACAGGGGAGTGATGTTGTAGCGGGTGGCCGCTTTGACGTCGGCTCCAGCGGCGATCAGGAGTTGCGCGATTTCCAGATTGTCACGCCGCACGGCTTCATGCAACGCGGTGGAGCCTTCGGCCGTGGCAGCAGTTAAGGGGACGCGCTGCTGCAACAAAGTGCGCACGGTCTTGACGTCGCCGTTCTTGGCGGCCTCGATCAGGCGCGTGTCGGCGGTGGCGGCGGTCACCGCCAGCGCAAGGACTACCATTATGGAGCTGATCTTCAGCAATTTCATGCTCATGCCTCTGTCTGGAGACAAGTATATTACACAACACGCTTGCCCAAGTTTGCGTTTGACTGAAGAGGCGGTGGCTCCAGGGGGGTGAGGTTGGATTCCGGGCATCGAGCATGCAACTGCTTTGCGAACCCGCAGGGAAGGCTGAGCCATGATCGATCTGACCTCCAGAGCGATGCCATTCGATGGCAGCGCTATAAAACTGGCTCGCGAGGCAGCCTCCTCCGAGTGCTCGCTCTTGGACGAGCCAGCATTTGAGTCATCCCACTAGCCAGTTTCGGAGATGACCGTAGCTGAGTGCACAACTTAGGTTAGGTTAGCCGTTGACTAGAGTGCGTAACACGATGTTCCGTCCGCCAGTTTGCACGGCGCAAAGCTGAACGTACGCGCGCGCCAGGGTCCCACGTTCCCCAAATTGTCTCTCGCTCGAACCTTCCATTCCCACCCGGTGAGATTAGAGTCGATGACGAACGAGTTGCAACTCGTATGAGTATAAGTTGAGAAGGGAACGGACGTATCTATGATGGGAAAGGATGCAGTGTCCTTCTTGGCATAAATGTCATACGCTGCTATCCCATCGGCATCGCTCACGTCAGCCCAATCAAAAACCATTTGGATCCCGTAACCACGGGTCGCATGCGGCGTACATCCAAATGCGTTGTTTTGGGGCACAACTGCGTCTTTCTTTGGAATTAAGAGTCGCGGGGCGCGGGGGCAGGACTGACACTGAGTGGATGGCGCTTTGACGAAAAAGTCACCGACGTCCACTAGACCGTCCCGGTTAACGTCTACGAAGATCCGTCCACTCGGGGTATCCTCATCATCTTCTTGTGCAAGGGATGGCGTAGATAAGGCAGCGTAAATCAATAACCTTTACATCTAACGGTTGTGCTTGGATGGATCGTGTAGTTCCATTCGCCATGAAATGTGTCAGGCTTCAGATGGACATGGGCAAACTCTTCATCCGTGATTTTGCGCCCAACGGGGTACTTGCGGTGATCCAGGCGGCAGGTCACTTTTAAGCCCTTGGCCGTCGTCGTTCCGGCGATCAGCCGCACCACCGTCTCGTAATCGCGCAGCGG
>CAMAVI010000092.1 GCA_945861625.1 Candidatus Sulfopaludibacter sp. SbA3 | reverse complement strand
GAGGGTGGGTGGTGGCAATCGAGTGGGAGGGTGGGCTATATCATTCATGGTCGTGGGCTACGACGGGTGTATGACGTTAGCACGACATTTGAGAATACTGCGGTTGTAAGCTAAAGGGCCACATCCTCAGCTAACCTCGCCGCAAGAGCGCGGGCGATTCACCACCCCATACCGGCGGAACACCCGATCCTGTTGTAACCAGCGTCTATCCCGCAACCTGGGCCTGCGCGATCACCAAACGGTCGAAAGGATCGCGGTGATGCAGTGGGAGGCGCAGCAGGCCCAGCGAATGCTCGACAGTAACCGCTAAGGTGCGTACGCCGAGCGCTTCGAGGTTACGGTAGTAATACGCCGTATCCAGCGGTAGTGAGAGCTTGCCGATCTGCACCTTGATCGCGATCTCCCACAGCGAGACCACGCTTACCCAGCGCTCGATCTCCGCGTTTTCGAGCAAGCGACGGCCCTTGGGTGAGAGCAACTCCGTCTGCGAGAGCGCAAACAGAAGCGCATGGGTATCGAGAAGCAGCCTCACTAGTCTTGGCCAAAAATCTCTTCTATTTCCTTATCCGTCAAAGGATCGTCCCAGCCCGGCTGAAACTTGATCGTGCCGCGCGCGCTGCCCAGGATCGGCTTGGGCTTCTGAATGGGAATCAGGCGCACCAAGGGATGCCCCGCCTTGGCGATGGTCACCTCTTCGCCCTTGAGGGCGCGCTCGATCAGGCGAGAGAGCTGCGTCTTGGCTTCGTGAATATTTACTTCCACGTTTCCATGTTAGCTAATTAACTTAGCTAAGACAAGCTTACTTATGATGATCGCCGTGTTCGGCTTTGTTGTGGTCGGGAGCGGAATGATCCCCGTGCTCCGCGCCTTTGGCGGCTACGCCCAGTTGCACGATGTGCGCCACGTATTTGCCGGGTTCGCCGGCGGCGTGAACCACTACGCGCTCGCCCACCTTAATATCGGCCTTCGCGAACGGCTGCGAAGCTTTCGTAAACGTGGTCTTGGCGTCGAACGCAACCTCCACCATCTTGCCAGCGGTGGTGTTGACGGTAATCGAAGTGTCCGAGATCTTGGCGACGGTTCCGGTGACGTGCTCCATGCCGTTGTGCGCGACCAGGAGCCCGAGCGATAGGCCCGCGGCCAAGGCAAGGCGGATGACGATCTTAATGACGTTGTTCATGTCGTTGTTCATGTCGTTGCTCATGTGGATGTACTGGGCCTCCATTCAAGAATTCCTGTTCTTCCATCTCTTCCCGAATTTCCTGCGGACTCCTCGGGTTGAAATCCTTCATCTGCTCCAACTCTAGCGCAGTCAGGGACGGCAGGTGGCGGATGAACCGCACCAGCTTCCAGGTGTCCTGCCGGTCCCGCTCACTGCCGCTGCCCCAGGCGGGCATGCCGGTGAGCCGAATTCCGTTCTCAATGATATAAAACAATTCGCCATCGGTGAGGCGCTGGGTGTCCTGGCCGCGCATGTCGGGCGCCGGCGGATACATCTGGCGGCCCATCTCGGTGTTGCCGCTGCCGTCGTTGGCATGACAGAGCGCGCAATGATCGGCCCAATGCTCACGGCCCTCGCCGACCGTCTGTCCGGAATCGGGGACTGGGTTTTGCCGCTCGCGCACGGAGGCGGAAAGCGCAAGACCGCGGGCGGTTCGCGCGGCCATGGTTTCGAATGCCGTAGGTTTCGCGCGCGCGCTAAATCCGTTGGTCTGCGTCTTTATGTAGATCAAGCCGCCGGCAATGGCGGCGATGAATGCGACGGCAAACCAGAGCAGGATGCGCACACACGTCATTCTAACCCGTGCGCGGACCGAACGGCGGGCTGGGGAGTGAGGCTGGAATGGAAACCGCGCCGGGACGCGATGGCCCCGGCGCGACTTGAAGAGCGGAACTACGCCATGCTGACTTGTTCGGCTTGCAGCCCCTTCGGGCCGCGGGTGACCACGAACGACACGCGGGAGCCTTCTTCCAACGTACGGTAGCCACTGGCCTCAATTGCGGAAAAATGCACAAAAACGTCTTCTCCGTTTTCGCGCGCGATAAATCCGTATCCTTTTCCGGCGTTAAACCATTTGACTGTTCCGGTTTCTTTCATCTGGGTATCTCTCTTTTCTAGCGTTGGAAATCCTGGGAATATCGTTGAGGTTGTCGAGCGAGGTGGACCGTTTCTTGCAGTTCAAGTGCCGTGCAGTTCAAGCGATTTGTACTAGACTTTCAAAGCTGAACAATCATACCACGGAAAATTCGCCGCGCGTGTCAAGCCGGAGGTTGCATGAAAACGGGTCCGCGGCCGGGCCGTAACGTTTTCGGCTTCCATTTCCTCCTAGGTAAGAACGGGACTTGACTGGCACAATAGGAGAAGAAGAGTATGCAGACACCCCGCCTATCGACGCGCGTGTTGGTCGTTGACGACGAAGAGAGCCAGCGCACCGCCCTGGCCAGCATGATCGCGCTGTGGGGTTACGGTGTCGAGACCGCCGCCGACGGACAGGAGGCGCTGGAGAAGTTGGCGGCCTTCCCCGCGCACGTCCTGGTAACCGACCTCAACATGCCGCGCATGACCGGCCAGGAACTCCTCGAACACTTGAAGGAACAGGGCGGAGGGCCCGCGGCCATCGTGCAAACGGCGTTCGGAAATCTGGAGACCGCCGTGTCGTTGATTCACGATTTGGGGGCCTTTTGGTTTCTGGAAAAGCCCGTGCAATCGCAAGCGCTGCGCTTGCTGATTGAGCGCGCCGCCGCGCAGGGACGTCTGGCCGAGCACGCCGAACGGTTGGAGCGCGAACTCAGCTACCGGGGCGTCCTGGGCGAAATGACGGGCGAATCGAAGGCCATGCAAGCGGTATTCGCCCTCATTCAACAGGTCGCTCCCAGCCGGGCCGCGGTGCTCATCACGGGCGAAAGCGGAACGGGCAAGGAACTGGCGGCGCGCGCGATCCACTCGCTCAGTCCTCGCCGCAACGGACCGTTCGTGGCGATTAATTGCGCGGCATTACCGGATACCCTCATTGAAAGCGAATTGTTCGGCCACGAAAAAGGAGCCTTCACGGGGGCCTTGGAGCGCCGCGCGGGTTGTTTTGAACTGGCCCAGAACGGCACCGTGCTGTTGGACGAAATCGGCGCCATGCCGATCGGCACGCAGGCGAAGCTCCTGCGCGTGCTCGAGGACCAGCGCGTCCGCCGTCTCGGCGGCAAGGCCGAAATCCAGTTGGACGTGCGCGTCATCGCCTCCACGAATTCGCCGCTCGAAGCCGCCATCCGCGAAGGCAAGTTCCGTGAAGACCTGTATTACCGGCTCAACGTATTCCCCGTCGCTCTGCCGCCGCTGCGGGACCGGCGCGAGGATATTCCGCTGCTGGTTTCGACGCTGCTCACGGATATAAACCGGAAACACGGCACGCGCGTCACCGACGTGGCGCCGAATGTCACGGAGGCTCTGTGCGCTCATCACTGGCCCGGCAACGTCCGCGAGCTGCGCAACGTGGTGGAGCGGTCTTCCATCGTGGCGGGCGAAGGCACGATTCGCATGGAACACCTGCCGCCAGGCCTGGGAAATAGCGCGGCTGTCGCACGTTCCGCGGCTGCTCCCGCGGAACACACGGGCATCGCGCTGAATCGGGAGGAACTCCGGATACCGGTCGGCTCCACGATTGAGCAAACCGAGCGCGCGCTGATCGAATTAACTTTGGATCACACCAAGAACAACAAGACACGCGCCGCGGAGATCCTCGGCATCAGTCAAAAAACCCTTTTCAATAAGCTAAGAGAGTATGGCGCGGCGGACGCTACTTCCGCCTGAGGTCCCGCGCCTGACGCTCCATGTCCCTACGACTCCGCTTCATTCTGCTGATTATCGCGGTCATCACCGTTCTGATCCTGGTTCTGTCCGGGCTGTACTTGAACAGCCTGGTGGATTTCCTTTCCGCCGGGGCGCTGGAGCGTGGGGAGATGGCCAGCCAGCAGGTGAACGCGTTCATCACGGATCACATTAACCGGCGGACTCTCGAAGCCCCCACGCCAGCTCCGCCGAAAACCCCACCCGCCGAGCCCGCGGTCACGGGCATCGAGCGAACAAAGGCGCTGTGGCGGGAGATCGTTTCCACCGATCAGGACATCGCCGCGACGCTGGTCCGCTCCGTGGCACTGTCGCCGGCGCTGGTGGAAGTCAACGTGGCGGGCCAGGAAGGCGTGGTGCTGGCGTCCTCGGACCCGACGCGCGTGGGCCAGTCGGTGAAGCCCCTGGAGAACCTGGCCGCCTGGCGGAACCGGTCGCTGTACCGGCGTCTGAGCGATGTGATGGTCCGCAAGGCCGACTACCAGGTTGTGGTGCCGGTGGGCGTCGCCGGAGAGCAACCCATCTTTACCATTCAAGTGGCAACTTCCAGCGTGCTGCTGCGCGACGCCCTGCTGCCCCAGGTGGAAACCTTGGGCTTTGTGGGCGTGGGAACCCTGCTGGCCGCGCTGCTGGTGACCGGCCTGGCGACCAGCCGCACTCTCCGTCCATTGCGCCGCATTGAGCAGACCATCGACCGCATCGCCCAGGGGCAATTCCGCGGTGAAGATCCAACCCGTGTTCCCGCCGAAGACGAACCCAGTGAGTTTGCCGCCGTCGAGAGTAAGTTGAACCTATTGGGCCAGCAATACACGGGAGCGCGCGAAGCCGCGACAACTCTCAAGCATGACCTCGACGATATGGTGGAGCGCATGGCGTCGCAGTTGGATGTGGCCTCGCGCTTTGCGGCCATCAGCAGGATCAGCGGGGGCGTCGCGCATGAGATCAAGAATCCGCTGAACTCCATTTCTTTGCACCTGGATCTGCTGCGGGCTCGCGCGGAAGCGTCCGACCCGGAGTTGATCCCGGGGATCGATATCCTTTCCAAGGAAGTTCGCCGGCTGGACCGGGTGGTGAAGACGTTTCTGGATTTTTCGCGGCCCGTGGAAGTCCGCTTCGCCGAAGTGGACCTGGGCGCGCTGGCCGTGGAAGTGGCTCTCTTGATGACGCCGCAGGCCCGCCTGGCGGGAATCGAAGTCGAATATCACGCGCCCGGACAGCCGGCCATGATCCGCGGCGATGAGGACATGCTCAAACAGGCTGTGCTCAATCTGGTGACGAATGCCATTGAAGCCATGAAGAATGGCGGACACTTGAAGATTTCGGTGGAACGCATGGACAACGGCGTGACGCTGGAAGTGGCGGATAACGGGCCGGGAATTCCAACGGAGCAGAAGGACAAAGTATTTCAGTTGTACTTCACGACCAAGCAAAAAGGTTCCGGCATCGGTCTTGCGATGGCGTATCGTGCCGTGCAGTTACATAATGGTACTGTCGATTTCGCCAGCGAAGTTGGCCGGGGAACCACGTTCCGCCTGACCTTCCCCGCATGGGTTAGCCATGTTTAGCTTGGCCATGTTTAGACCGCGATTACTCCCCATCATCCTCGCGCTGTCTCTGGGTTCCAGCTCCTGCTGGTTCTCCAAGCCCAAGAGGATTGTACGCGTCTATGTTCCGCCGCCGGCCAAGCCGAAGCCTCCGTTGCCCGCTGAAGTTCCGGACGTGGCGGCGCCCGTTGGGATCGAAGCCGGGATTAATACAAAATCCGAAGCGGAGATTCCGCCGGAGCTCAGCACATCCCTGCCGGTGATTCCTCCACCGCCCCCACCGGTAACGCGGGCCAAGCCAAGACCAACCTCACCGCCGCCGCCGGCCCCCCCACCCGATTCTCCGCCGCCGCCGCGCCTGGGTCAGATTTTTACCGCGGAGCAGTTGCGGGAGTACCGGCGGAATTTGGATGAGAGCCTGGAGCGCGTCAGGAAAGTATTAGTTACGGTGGTGGGAAAGAATCTGAACCGGGACCTGACGGAAATGGTGGGCCGGATTCAAACGTTCCAAAGACAAGCCGGGCAGGCGCGAGAGACGGATCTGGTGACCGCGGTCAACCTGGCGAGGCGTGCAGATCTCCTCGCGCAAGACCTCCTCAAGCGCCTGCCCTGACCGCCAGGTCGGAGGGTCCGGCGGCCAACCCGTATGAGCGGCAGGCCGGAGAACTACTCCGGCCCACGCTCAAACCGTTAAATCTCCGGAACAAATACGCGGACTTCAACCCGGCGGCTTTGCGCGCGCTCCTCGCGGGTCTTTTGGTCGCCCTGCGCCACACCCGATCCCAACAGGTTAATGTTGCGCAGCGGCACTTTGTGCTGATTGGCCAGATAACGCGCCACGTTGGTCGCGCGGTCCTGGCTTAACTCTTCGTTATACGTGGCGGCGCCGGTCTTGTCGGCAAAACCTTGAACCTCCACCACGTAGTTGCTTAAGCCAGACAGGGATCCGGCAAAGCCATCCAACAGCGCCCGGGCTTCGTCACTGAGCGTTTTCGCGTTCACGGTGAACAAGACATTATCGGATTTCACCATCTTGTACTTGCCCGCGCGGACATCGCCGCGCAGTGTGTCGACGGATTTCGAAGCGGTGTCGGCGCCCTTCTGCGCATTCAGCGCGCGGCCATCCGCGGCGCCGGCCGCAGTGTTGGCCGCGACGGCTTTGGCATCGGCCGCAACGGCCTTGGTATCGGCGGTGGCAGCGGCGCGGCCGGCCGCGACGGCTTTCGCGTCGGTGTCAGTCAAGCGTTCCTTGGCGCGCGACAGGTCGCGGTCCACGGATTCAATCTGCGCGGCGTTGGCCGCCAGTTTCGTGTCTTGCTCGCCATTCTTCGCTTCGGTGGTGGCGACCCGCTGCTCCACCGGCGCCATGGTCTTGGCAACATACTTATGCGTCGCCACGCAACCAGTGCTCAGGATACTCAGGGCCAACCCTCCAACCATTAACATCTTCGTGTTCATCAAAGTGATTCCTTCCAGGGCGTTCCGCGCCCGCGTTCGATTCAAATTCTGATGAGCGACGCTTCCCTCGCGAAACCGGCTGCACGTCGGCGCGATGAAAGTATCGGCTCCATATTACGTCCCCAGCCAAGACCTGAATGGGCCGACAGCTTTGCAGTAAGAATTTCCGCGAGACTGCCGGAAAATCTTTCCTAAGCCGGTCCGTACCCCATTGATCCCGTGCTGATTACGCTGCACGCTCCTAAATAGAGCACGTGAAAGGCCACAATAGAGGGAGTAAAATTTTAGCGGGGCTTTTCGGCGCCCGAAAGGCGCATGTAGGGCCCGCGGCTGCCGTTGGGGAGGATGGTGGAGCGGTCGGTCAGTGACTGCATGAGCTGTTCAGCGGTCAGTTCGCGGGCGCCCTGCAGGTTAGCGCCCCGGAAATCGGCATTCGCAACCTGGGCGCCGCCGAAACGAGCGCCGGCCAGGACAGCCCGGTTGAAGTCGCCGCCGCGCAGACGGGCTTCCCGGAAATCTGCTTCGCGGAGATTGGCGTCGCGGAAAATGCATTGTGACAGTTCGGCCTTCAGGAACTTGACGCTGTCCAGTTGAGCACGGGAAAAGTCGCAATGGTCGATATTGGCTCCGCGGAACACCGCGCCAGAGGCTCTTGTTCCCGTGAAAGAGCAATGGCGGAGACGGGCATGATAGAACTGCGCCAGACCGAGTTCACTTTCACTCCAATCGGAATCGTACAAACGCGACTGATGCAGATTGGCGGCTTCAGCGACGGCCTCCACGAACGACGTTTCCGAGATGGCCGCATCCAGCATCTGGGCGCGCTCCAATTTGGCCCGCCGGAAGCTGGCATTGCGGATGGTGGCCTCCGAGAGGCAGGCGTTGCTCAGCCACGCACCGGCCATCCGTGCTTCGGTCAGATTGGCGCCGGTCAGATCGGCACCCGCCAGGTTGGCGCGCTGGAAATCGCCGCGCTCCAGATTCGCCCCGCTCAGGTCCGCTCCGGAAAGGTTGGCATCCAGCAGGGTCGCGCCCCGCAGAATCGCGCGCGCGAGTTTGACGCCGTGGAGATCCTGATCGTTGAGCGTGGCTCCGCTCAAGTCGGCTTGGCAGCCCTCGTTCGTGTTGGCAAGCCAAGCTGCGTGGGCCTGCAAGACACCGGGCAGGGGAAGATTTGGCGCTGAAATCATGACGGCCTCATGCTGCTTATCGGCCGCCGGGCGAATGCTTTTAGAGTTTGCGCAGGAAACGCGCGTGGACCTTGCTATCCGCGCTCAACTCGGGGTGAAAGGTGGTGACCATGTGGCGGCCGGCTTCCACCCAAACGGGATCGCCACCATAGGATGCCAGGACCGTGACTCCGCCGCCCACCCTGCGAATGATAGGTGCGCGGATGAACACCGCTTCCATCTCGCCGCCGCCGTCAATCGCCTCGTTCAACGGCAGTCGCGCTATGCGGCTGTCGATCTGGCGCCCGTAGGCATTGCGTTCAACGGTAATATCGAGCAGTCCAAGAGCGGGCTGCGGCGGATGGGTGACCTCGCGGGCCAACAAGATCGCCCCGGCGCAACTGCCGTAGACAGGTTTGTGCTCCGCGAATAGGCGGATGGATTCGGTCAGCGCTTCCTGATCGAGGAGCTTGAGCATGGTCGTGCTTTCGCCTCCGGGAATGATCAGGCCATCGCATTGCGCGAGTTCGGCTGCCACGCGGACTTCAACCGCCAGGCCTCCGGCTCTTTGGACGGCCTTGCGATGCGCTGCGAAGTCGCCCTGCAGGGCGAGGATGCCGACGGTTTTACCAGCCACGCGTCTGCAGCAGTTCGCTCTCCGGGAGCTTTGAAACGTCCAGACCACGCATGGCTTCGCCGAGTTCTTCGCTGGCTTCCAGCAATTTCGCGGGGTCTTTATAATAGGTAGCCGCCTTTACGATGGCCTTGGCGCGCTTTTCCGGATCTTCCGATTTGAAAATCCCGCTGCCCACGAACACGGCCTCGGCTCCCAATTGCATCACCAATGCGGCGTCGGCGGGCGTCGCGATTCCTCCGGCGGAAAAATTGGGCACCGGCAACCTGCCGTTGGCCGCCACCCACTCGACCAGCTCCAAGGGCGCACCCAGGTTCTTGGATTCGTGCACCAGCTCTTCCTTGCCCAGCACGGTGAGGTGCTTCATTTCCTTGACGATGGTCCGGATGTGGCGCACGGCTTCCACGATATTGCCTGATCCTGCCTCGCCCTTGGTGCGGATCATGGCCGCGCCCTCGGCGATCCGGCGCAACGCCTCGCCTAGATTGCGCGCGCCGCACACGAACGGAACTTTGTAGCCGCGCTTGTCGATGTGGTGTTCTTCGTCGGCGGGAGTGAGCACTTCGCTCTCATCGATGTAGTCGACGCCCAGTGCTTCGAGAATGCGCGCTTCGGTGAAGTGGCCGATGCGGGCCTTGGCCATGACCGGAATCGAGACCGTCTTCATGATTTCACGGATGATGGCGATGGAGGCCATGCGGGCCACGCCGCCTTCTTTGCGGATATCGGAGGGCACGCGCTCCAGCGCCATCACCGCGCAGGCTCCGGCCGCTTCGGCCATCTTGGCTTGTTCGGCGTTGGTGACGTCCATGATGACGCCGCCCTTGAGCATTTCCGCCAAGCCGGTTTTCAGGCGGAATTCTTCGGAGAGAAACATAGCTACTACCAGTATGGGCTTGTGCGGGCAGCGAATTCAAACAGGGCCGTCTGAGCACAAGCGACCCAGGCGGCCGCACCGGACGAAAGCGTGATACCATCGCGGCCATGGCAGCGGACACAACTTCCCTTTCCCGCCGCGGCATTCTTGCCGGAATCGCGGCGCTCGGCGTGCATGGCATGGGGAGAAGCGCGCACGCCGCCGAGACCCGGCCCCTGGCGGAAAGGATGGCCGCCTATGCGGCCGTGCTGCGTTACGAAGATCTCGACGCCGCGACGATCGAACGCGTCAAGGCGCATGTGATCGACGTGCTCGGCTGCGGCATCGCCGCCTTGGACGAGCGGGCCGTGCGCATCTGCCGCGACATCGCGCTGAGCGTGCAAGGCGCGGCCACCATCATCGGCACGGCGCGCAAGACCTCGCCCGATCTCGCCGCTTTCGCCAACGGCGTGGCCGGCCGCTATTACGATTTGAACGACATCTATGTCGGCCGAATGACCTGCCACCCGAGCGACCAGATCGCTCCGTGCTTTGCCGTCGCCGAGTCCGAACGCGCCGGCGGCCGTGACCTGGTCACCGCGATTGCGCTCGCCTACGAAATCAATTGCCGTCTGGTGGATAGCGTCGACATCACCTCGCGCGGCTGGGATTCGCCGGTGTTCAGCCTTCCGGCCGTGGCGCTGGCAGCGGGCAAACTCATGAAGCTGGATGCGGCGAAACTGACCGAGGCCGTCAACTTGGCCATCAATGATCATCTTTCCACGGGCCAGACGCGAAGGCAGGTACTTTCCGACTGGAAAGGGCTCTCCGATGGCGAGGCTTCGCGCAACGCCGTATTCGCCGCCATGTTGGCGCGCGGGGGCATCACCGGACCGAACCCCATTTTCGAGGGTACCCTGGGCTTCTTCAAACTAATTTCAGGCGAGGCGAATGTGGACGTCACGCAGTTCGGCGGCCACGGCAATCCGTTCCGCATCAACCAATGCGGCATGAAGGCCTATCCCGCCGTAGTTTTCACGCAAACCGCGATCGCCGCCGCCACGGCGATTGCCGATGACATCACCAAGGGTGCGCCCGCCAAGGCCGCCGCGCTCGAGCAGATTACCGCGATCGAAATCGCCACGTCCAAGCGCGGATTGGTGCAGACCGGCACCGATCGCGAAAAATGGGCGCCCGCGACACGCGAGACGGCTGATCATTCCATGCCCTACATCACGGCGCGCGCCATGTTCGACGGCGACATCACCAATGACAGCTACACGCCGGCGAAGTTGAAGGAGCCTCGCATCCTGGCCTTCATGCAGAAGATCACGGTGACGGAGGATCCGGTGCTCACCGCGCGGACCGGCGGCGCCGTGCCAACACGCATCACGGCAGTCTTGGCGGACGGGCGGCGGATCACTCGCGAGGTCAACGATATACCCGGCTTCGCGGCCCAGCCGATGCGGAGGCCGGAGGTTGACCGCAAATTCCGCGGCAATATCGGCAAGCGCTGGACCAGCCAGAAAACCGACGCGGTTCTGAAATCCCTGTGGGCGCTGGAGAACACGAAAGATATCGGCGCACTGCTGGCAACGATGAAAGTGTGAGTGGTCGCGGATGCCGCAAACGACCCGATCCTGGTCCCGGCGTGGGGCCGTGGCGCGTATGGCCGTGGCGCGTATGGCCTATTGCACCGTTAGCGGCGTGCGTTTATACTGCGATTTTGATGTCAGAGGCCATGATTTCCGCAAACCAAGCCGAGAGCACGCCTTCCTCAGCCAGTCTGCTACTGGATGAAATCGACCCCCTCGCGCCGCGGCGCGAAGCGGCGATGTTCTACGGCCTGTTTCTGCGCGGCCATTCGCCGGAAACCCTGCGCCGCGACATCGACGTTCCCCGCAAACTGCTGGACAAGCTTCTGAAGCGGCATCGCAATGAATTGGGCGTGCAGGCCAGGCTGCAGCGGGCGTACTACTTCCGCAAGCAGGTCCTCGCTATTTTCGACGAACTCGTCACCCGCGAGCGTATCAGGGAACGCGTCCACTAACGCGCATACCCGTTCCTACTGGTGCCCCCCTGACCTGCCGCGCTTTTATCAACCTGGCCAGCCTCTTTTTAATTCGGGCGTAGTCCGTTCACTGCACTTGATCGACGATCCTTCAATCAATGACCGGCTGCATGTTCCCAATACCACGCCACCGCCGTTTCGATTTGGGCCACGCGAAGCAACAGCCCGCAACAAGCCGCAGACAGTACCTACTCCAACACTCGGAACGTAAACATCTTGCCCAACGAAGCGCTGCTCGCCGAAGTGACCGCTCCCGGTGGAAGAAAGCCGTATTCACCCGCACCAATGCTTGAGAGTAAAACAATTTAAAACATCCGGTTGCCGGTCTTCTTCTGCTCGAACGGAACCAGGTCGCGAGTGGCGCCACCCTCAACGTGCATATGCCGCCCGTGACAGTGCGGAATTCGCGATAGTAACGAGTTGTGGCGTGCGCTCTCAGCGCGCCCCGCCGCGACTTCTCGCGACGCGAATTCAGAAGCCTGCAACGACCAGATGAATAACCCGCGCTTTCGCTGGAGGGCGACGGTCACCGAACCGCGACAGCGATGGAACGCTGAGCAGAATTACTACTGTCGCCGGTCTTCGATGTCGGTAATGCGCTGTTCGCGAGCGTGCGCGATGCGAGCCAGGCTATTGACGCTCTCCATTACCTGAGCGATCAGAACTTCGTTCTTCCGCTGAGTCTCTACAAGGTTTTGCTGAGCCTCTTCCGTCTTGATCTGCATCCGAGCGATCAGTTCCACGGTTTGCGTGAGCGCCTCGTGGCGTGCGGTCAGCTTATCGAGGCGTTGGTCAATGTCCATCTAACCATTAGTATATCAAGGCTGTCCGGTTACGGCTGGAGGGATTCTCGCTAACCGACTGTCAGTGTGAGGGATGACGGGCATTCCGCGCGTTTTCGACTTGACGTTTTTTCCGGCGGCTGACTGGTCATCGGGGTGGGAGCGGGCGAAGACAATGGGGGATGTACCACGGCAAACTGGTCTTCGCGCAGATCATGGAACACTGGCCCGCGCATGAGTTTCAAAAATGCGTGACCCGGTACAACGGTAATTACAAAACACGGGGCTTTTCCTGTCACGATCAGTTTTTATGCATGAGCTTTGCGCAACTGACCTTCCGCGAGAGCCTGCGAGACATTGAGATCGGGCTCCGTTCAGTACCGGACAAGCTCTACCATCTGGGCTTTCGCGGCCACATCGCCCGCTCCACCGTGGCCGACGCGAATGAGACGCGCGACTGGCGCATCTACGCTGATTTTGCTCAAGTGTTGATCGGCATCGCGCGTCCGATGTATGCCACCGAACCGCTGGGTATCGATCTGAACGCCACCGTATATGCGCTGGATTCGACCACCATCGATCTTTGCCTCGCGGTCTTCCCCTGGGCTCGCTTCCGTCAAAAGAAAGCTGCCGTGAAGATGCACACGCTGCTGGATCTGCGTGGCCCCATCCCCACTTTTATTCAGGTTTCCGATGGGAAACGGGCCGACGTGAATGTCCTTGACGACATCGCCTTCGAACCCGGAGCGTTCTACATCATGGACCGCGCCTACTTGGATTTCGGAAGATTGCACGCGCTCCATCGCGCCGGTGCCTTCTTTGTCACTCGTACAAAAGCGGGTGTGATTCTGAAGCGCCGGTACTCTCACGCTGTACCTGCCGCCACCGGTCTACGTTCGGATCAGACCGTGGTTGTGGGAACTGTTGGCTCCGTAAAACGTTACCCCGATACGCTTCGCCGCATCCGCTTCATCGATCCGGTCAAGGGCACTCCGCTCATCTTCTTGACCAACAACTTCGAGATTGCCCGTTAAATCGTAGAAAGTAGCGACTCTCAAACTGGCGGCCATAATAGGCCGACGGTTGGTTTTTCTGCCAAGAAAAAAGGAGAGAGTCGCTATGAAGAAACGATATCAGATCGAGAAGCAACGAGCCGTGCAGCAGTT
>CAMAVI010000091.1 GCA_945861625.1 Candidatus Sulfopaludibacter sp. SbA3 | reverse complement strand
TTACCCGCGGGAGCCGCCAGCGGAAAACGCGATGCGCCCGCATTCGCGTTGTTGGCGTAGGGGTCGGCGTTGGCCGGCGGTGCGTTCTGGGCTACGGCAGTTCCTAGAACCGCCGCGAATGTCAATGCAAAATACAAATGTTTCATGTTGAAATTTCCTCGGGTTGTGAACGATTCTATCAAACGGCGAGCGGCGATGTCACCAAAGCGATACCGTGAACATTAAAGAATATGCAGATCCCGCCCCGTCATCTCCTGGGGCGGCGTGATGCCGAACAGCGAGAGCAGGGTCGGGGCAACATCCTGTAGCGCACCCGCCGGTCGCAGGGGGCGGCGGACTTCGTCGACGACGATGAACGGCACCGGATTCGTCGTGTGATATGTGTGCGGACCTTTGGTCACCGGATCGATCATCATCTCCGCGTTGCCGTGGTCGGCCGTGATGATCCAGCGGCCTCCCTTGCACCGGAGAGAGTCGTAGATGCGGCCCAGGCAGGCGTCGACGACTTCGACGGCCTTGACGGTGGGTTCCATTTTTCCGGAGTGCCCGACCATATCGGCATTGGCAAAATTCATGACGATGACGTCGAAATCGCGCTTGTCAATTGCTTTCGTCACGACATCCGTGATAGCAGCAGCGCTCATTTCAGGCTTCAGGTCGTAGGTGGCGACTTTCGGCGACGGCACCAGTTCGCGCTCCTCGCCTGCGTACGGTCTCTCATTGCCGCCGTTGAAGAAGTACGTTACGTGCGCGTACTTTTCGGTCTCGGCGACGCGGAGGTTTTTCCAGTTCATCTCCGCCATGACGTTGGCCAGAATATGCGACGGCAGTTCCTTGCGCATTACGAACGCCGCAGTTTGCGCGTTATCATACTGCGTCATGGTGGTGAAGTGCAGACCAAGCGCCGATTCGGAGAGAACCTTGGTCATCTCGCGGCCGCGGTCGGCGCGATAGTTGTAGAAGATGCAGGCGTCGTCCTTGCGGATGACACCCACGGGCTCCTGGCGGTCATTGACGATGGCCACCGGTTCGATGAATTCGTCGGTGACTCCTTTTTCGTAGGAGCGTTTGACGGCCATAAGCGGGTCCGCCGCTTTTTCGCCGATCCCGTCGGCCATGGCCACGCGGGCTTTCTCGATGCGGTCCCAGCGCTGGTCGCGGTCCATGGCGTAATAACGCCCGCAGACGGTAGCGATCCGGCCCACTCCGATGCGCCGGATTTCCTTCTGCAATGCCTCGATGAAACCGGCGCCGCTTTCCGGAGGCGTGTCGCGGCCGTCCATGAAGCAGTGAATACAGACGTCCGTAACGCCTTCGCGTTTCGCCATTTCGAGCAGCGCGTAGAGGTGCGTGTTCATCGAATGCACGCCGCCGTCGCCGAGCAGTCCCAGCAGGTGCAGACGGCGGGTCCGCGCGTGCTTCATGGAGGCGGTCAGCACCGGGTCGCGGAAGAACGAACCATCGGCGATCATCAGGTCGATGCGGGTGACGTCCATGCAGATCACGCGTCCCGCTCCGATGTTCAGATGGCCGACTTCGCTGTTGCCCATCTGGCCCTCGGGCAGTCCCACGTAAGGTCCGGAAGTATGCACCAGCGTGTTGGGGAACTCGCGCAGCAGCCGGTCATAGGTGGGCTTGCGCGCCGCCGCGATGGCGTTGCCCTCGGTGGCCGGCGAAAATCCCCAGCCATCCAGAATGGTGAGGATCACCGGCCGGCCGGACATGCCAGGTACGGAATTCATGCCACCGAGCTCATTGCCGGAAGGCCTTACGGCCGGCGTAACGGGCGGCTCCACCCAACTCCTCTTCAATGCGCAGGAGCTGGTTGTACTTGGCGGTGCGGTCGGTGCGGCTGGCCGATCCGGTTTTGATCTGGCCGGCATTGGTGCCGACACAAAGGTCCGCGATGAAGGCGTCTTCGGTTTCGCCGGACCGGTGCGACGTGATCGACGTGTAGCCGGCGTCGGAAGCCATCTTGATGGCTTCGAGCGTTTCCGTCAGCGTACCGATCTGGTTGACTTTGATCAGGATCGAGTTGGCGATGCCTTTCTCGATGCCCTGGACCAGGCGCGCGGTGTTGGTGACGAACAGATCGTCGCCCACCAACTGGATTTTCTTGCCGAGCTGTTCGGTCATAGTCTTCCAGCCGGACCAATCGTCTTCAGCCATGCCGTCCTCGATGGAAACGATGGGATACTGGCGGACCCACTCGGCCCAGAACTGGACCATCTGGTCGGACGTGCGCTCGCTCTTGTCGGATTTCTTGAAGACGTACTTCTTCTTGTCGGCAACGTAGAATTCACTGGCGGCCGGGTCGAGCGCGATGCCGATCTGGCCGCCGGGCGCGTAGCCTGCCTGCGTGATGGCTTCGAGCACGACTTCGAGAGCCTCTTCATTGGACTTGAGATTCGGAGCGAAGCCGCCTTCGTCGCCGACGGCGGTGGAGTAGCCGCGCTTCTTCAAGACACCCTTGAGGGTATGAAAAACTTCCGCGCCCCAGCGCAGCGCTTCCGAGAACTTTTCCGCGCCGTAGGGGACGATCATGAACTCCTGCGGATCCACGCTGTTATCGGCGTGGGCTCCGCCGTTTAGGATGTTCATCAATGGTACTGGCAGCACGCAGGCGTTCACGCCCCCCAGATAGCGGTAGAGGGGCTGCTGGTGAGAGGCAGCCGCCGCGCGCGCGATGGCCAGAGAAACCCCGAGCAGGGCATTGGCGCCGAGCCGTCCCTTATTCGGGGTGCCGTCGAGGGCGATCATGAGCCGGTCAATGGCCGATTGCTGGTCGGCATCCATGCCCAGCAGGGCGGGTCCGAGTTCACGGGTGATGTTTGTCGCGGCTTTCAGCGTGCCTTTGCCCAGATAGCGTGACTTATCTCCATCCCGTAACTCGACAGCTTCATGTTCGCCGGTGGACGCTCCGGATGGCACGGCTGCGCGGCCAGAGCTGCCATCCGCCAGGTACACATCCGCTTCCACCGTGGGATTGCCACGGCTGTCCAGAATTTCTCGTCCAACGATGCGTGTGATTTCCATAAATGAAGAGGGGCTCTACGGGGAGAACTTCCAGCTTAAACGTTCCCGCATGTTTGGGGCAAGACGTGGAAGGGTAAATTTAGAAATTCTAATGCGCCGGTCAAACCGCTTTGCGTTTGGCGGGTTTGCTCTGCGCGGCGGCCGGTTTGCGCGCAGCCGGTTTCCGGCGCAGAAGCCGGTTGACCGAGCGCACCAGATGGGACACTTCATGAGAGCTTTTCTGAATCACCACGTCGGCTCCCGTGGAAGCTTCGTTCATCCCCAGGGAATCCACGTATCCCGAAATCAAGACGATGGGTAGCTCAGGCGACTGCTTCCGCAGACGGTTGATTAGTTCCAAGCCGTCCATTTTCGGCATCTTGTAATCGGTGACGACGAGGTCGAACTTGTGTGTGGAGAACTGTTCGAGCGCATCACTCCCACTGGTGGCGGTGGTAATCCGATGACCTAACTCTTCCAGCATGCTACGGCGAACGGCCAGGCCATTGGCATTGTCATCGACCAAAAGAATACGCGCGTGCGTGGTGGGGAGTGAAGGTTTGCGGGCAGCCATTGCGTTGGGAACATCGCGAAATTAGCAGAGCGCCGCAAGGCGTGTCAACAATTTTGTAACAATCTCAAAACGCGCTACATTCAGTTCTTGACTTTTGCGTGACAACGCAGCGGCGTGAGTTTGTTGCCAAGCTGCCGTTATTCCACTTCGCGCGGCGCCGTGTAACCCGGTTTGGCAACGATCCGGTACTTCACCACTTTGCCTTTGTCGTCGGTCACCTTCATCGGTTGATGCGTTTCCGGATTGATCAGCTCGACCTTGATGCGGCGGACTTTGCCGTCGCGCGCCTGGTTGGAGGGGCTATAGGTGAGGACGTAGTTGGTGCGCAGGGACTGAACGATGCTTTGGAAGATGCCGGGCAACTCCCCTTCGAAACGAGGGAAATAGCTCATGCCGCCGGTTTCGTTGGCAAAGGTGCGGAGCTGGTTGTCGGCCTGCAGAAAATCCATGCGCGCCAGGGGACCCAGAGCGCCCCGCGCGTCGGCCATATCGCGCTGTGCCTGCAACAAACCCATGGCGTAAATAGGCACGCCGGCGTCCTGCAGGGCACGGCGGGTCTTGTCGAAGGTCAGCTTGCTAAAGGTGTCCACGCCCGAGGAAATCAGGACAATGGCTTTGCGGCCTTCCACGTCCTGCATGCGCGTGGCGGTCTCCACCAGAGCGTCATATAAGTTCGATTCCGAAAAAGCCGGAATGCGCAGCCGTTGCATGGCTCCGTTGAGTTCGGCGCGGTCGGTGGTGAAGTCGGTCAGGATTTCCGTGCGCAGATCGTAGGCGATGACGGCGGCGTAGTCCTCCGGCCTCAGCATCTGCAGGAAGCCGTACGACGCCTGCAACGTCTGGAACCATCCCCAGGAGTAGAAGCGCTGGAACGCGTTGGAAAACTCGATCACCATGGCGATGGTCATGGGGGCTTCGCCCAAGGAGAAACCTGCAACCTGCTGCGGCACTCCGTCCTCCAAGATCCGGAAATAAGGCTTCGGGATATTGGGGATGAAATGGCCCTTGTTGTCTACAACCGCGGTGTCGACGGTTACCGTGATGGCGTCGGAGCGGAACGTAGGTCCTTCCGCCGGGCTGCCCTCCTTGCCTTTGCCGAATCGGGACGGGATCTTGGGCTGATCCGGTTCGGCCGCTGTCGGGGCGGTGCCGGTGCTGCCCGGCCGCCGGGGGCGTGCCACCGTCGTGCTGGAATCCGACTTGGGACCCTGTTGCGCGGTGAGGAAGGCTACCACTCCAAACGCGCACAGAAACACTGCCACTGGAACGCGGAGAGCTTTCATGCCTAAATTATGACGCAAAAAACAGCGGAGAGTGGCGAGCCTTGTCCCCTGAACAAGCTAATGGGGACGCCGGTCCTGGTCGGAGCCGTGCCGCCGCATGTACACCTGGAACTTCTTCTTGGCCCGTTCGATCTTCCATTGGCGATAGGCTCCCCGGAGCGTCCCCATGGCGTCGAAACTGCGCACTCGCGCCGACTTCAGGAAAATGTAGCCAAACAGCATTCCACCCAAATGGGCGACCTCGCTCACCGGGCTTGCGGGGTTAAAGGAATTCAGGAACGCGATGGCGCCGATGATCGCCACAAAATACTTCATCTTGATGGGAATCAGGAAATAGAACAGCATCTGCCGGTCCGGCCACAGGACGGCGGAAGCCAACAGAATTCCGTAGATCGCTCCCGATGACCCGACCGTCGCCACGTAGGGATTCCCGAACAGGTAGCCGCCCACGATCACGCACAAACCGGCGCCCACTCCGCAGAAAAAGTAAAAGCGCAGGAAGCGGCGCGTGCCCCATAGCCGTTCGAATTCGGTGCCGAACATCCACAGTGCCAGCATGTTGAACAGGATGTGGCCGATGCCCCCATGCAGAAACATATACGTGACCAATTGCCACGCATATAAATGCTGCACTACATCGGTCGGCCGCAGAGCCGCCAGGCCGAACACGCCGCGCAACGCGCCGCCCAGAAAGAAATTAGCGAGAAAGATCGCTACATTCGCAATCAGCAGACCGCGAATGCCGGGCGGAAGACCGCTGGAGGAGAGAAAACCACGGGCGTAGGAACGGGTTCCGATGGCCATGCCGAAAGCCATCATCAGAATAGCATTGGTATCCCAAATCCCGGCATCCCAGTCCCGTCGTACTCTAGAGTGGAATCAAGGGCTGGAGTCTCTAAATAGAAGCGGTGAAGGTGCCGATGGAAGGCTAGCCATGATTATGGCCGCCCATCTTCCTTACCGATACGCCGGTTTTGAACTCGCCATTTTTGAAAAGGCGCTGCATTGGAAGCGCTATTGGAGCTCGCTGATCGCTCCCTATGTGAGCGGAGACGTCCTGGAAGTGGGAGCCGGGATCGGCGCCAATACGGAAGCGCTTACACAGTTTCTTCACCAAAGCTGCACGAGTCTGGAGCCGGACGCCACGCTGGCCGCGCAGATTCGGATGCGCGGGCCGCGGCACCGCAAACGCATCGGAACCCTTGCCGATGTGGATGAATCCTTCGACACGATTCTTTACATTGACGTGCTCGAACACATCGAAGACGATCGCGCCGAACTGCTGCAGGCCGCGGATCATCTGACGCCGGGAGGACACGTGATCGCGTTGTCGCCCGCGCACGCCGCGCTCTACACTTCGTTCGACAAAGCCATCGGCCATTGCCGGCGCTATTCCAAAGCATCTTTGGAGGAAGCGGCGTCGCCATCCGGGCTTCGGCTCGTGAAAATGCAGTATCTGGATTCGGCCGGCCTGCTGGCATCGGCGGCGAATCGGTTAGTAAGTTCGACGCCAACGCCTTCCGAATGGCAGATCCTCGTCTGGGATCGCTACCTGGTGCCGGTGTCGCGCGTGCTGGATCCTCTATTGAGGTACAGCGTGGGGAAAAGTATTCTTGCGGTTTGGAAACGGGAGTTCTGAGTGCGGACACGTCCGGCGGTTTTAGTGTTTTTTGTAGTTTTCGCCTTGCTCGCTATTTTGCAAGGGAGCCGGTTCCTGCTGACCAACGATGAAGGGATCATGTTGGAGCCGGCGCAGCGGGTGGCGTCCGGCGCTCATCCGTACGTGGACTTTTTCGGCTACATGAGTCCCGGCAGTTATTGGATTCAGGCGGCCTGGTTCAAAGCGCTAGGCGTTTCGCTTTGGGCCGGCCGGGTGCCTGTCATTGTGGATTTTGCTCTCCAGTGCGCGCTCCTGTTCTGGCTGACGGCGTGGCTGGCGTCGCGGCGGGCGGCACTGGCAGTCGTCATCATTTTTACCGGCTTTCAAATTGCGGATCCAACATTTCTCACGGCGCAACATCGCTGGGACAGCGGTACACTGGCGCTGGCGGGAATCTGCCTCGCGATCCGGTTTCCCTCCAAGCCGGGACTGCTGGCGAGCGGCGCTCTGCTGGCGGCCGCGTCCTGGTGTACTCCTTCGATGGGACTGACGGCCGCCGTGTTGGCCGTGTGGCTCTTGTGGGCGAGCGACAGAAGACCACTGCTGGCGGCCTTTCTCGCGGGAATGGCGGTGGTGACGGCGGCTGCCGCCGCGGCACTGGCGTGGCAAGGTTCGTTCACGGCGTTCTTCCAGCAGATGCTCTGGCTGCAGCGCAACTACGCGACTGTAAACATCATGCCGTACGGCTCAGTCATCGGCGGATACGCGCGTTTGATTGAAGACACGGCCGGGTTGGAGCGCGTCCTAAGGATTATCTTTGTAGGATGCCTGGCGCTGCCCGCTGTCCTGCCGCCGTTGGCTCTGTTCCTGTGGCTGATGCCGGGCGTTTCCAGGAAAGTTCCCGCCGAGCTGCGGCCCATCGTACCGTTGCTGTTAATGACAACGGTCACGTTGGAATTGAGCGCTTTTCCGCGGGCAGATCTGTTCCATCTTGCCTTTGTTGCCGCGATCCCCTACGCCCTGGTGGCGGCGGGCCTGGCGCGCTGGCTGACCTTGCGCGCGGGGGCGATTCTTGCGTTTACATTTATTCCTCTGGCGCTCCTTTTCTCGCTCAACAATTTCATCGGCGCCTGGGACGTGAGACCAGTGGCCTCGCCGGTCGGCAGGCTGCGCGTGGCATCCAACGTTGCTCCCGAACTCAGCAAACTGCTGGAACATATCCGCCCCGGCCAATCCCTCTTCGTTTATCCGTATATGCCGGTCCTGTATTTCGTGACACAGGCCAACAACCCTTCGCGATTTTCGTTTATGAACCCCGGAATGATGACGGCCGACGATGAATCCAAGGTGCTGGCGGATTTGCGGGCGCATCCTCCCGAGTGGCTCTTGAACCTGCCGTTGTCGAAGGAAGAATTCCTGCGCATTTTTCCCAACGCCAACGGCGTAAGCGAGCGCTTTGAAACTCTTGAACAATGGCTGGCCCACAACTATGTGCCGGTTGAACAGGCCCCGGTGAATCTCAACGGCTATCAACTCTGGCATATCCTTAAGAAAGGAGGATAAACGTTGACTTCAAAAATCCTGGTGTTCGCCGCGCTGGCGTGTCCGCTTTTCGCCGCCGATCCGCTCGCGACTTTCTTTGATTCCGAACTGTCGCGCACCGAGCGCGAAGTGACGCGCCTGGCCGAGGCCATGCCCGCCGAGAAATACAACTTTGCGCCGACGAACGGTACGTTCACGGGCGTGCGCACGTTCGCCGCTCAGGTGAAGCACATCGCCACCTACACGTACCAACTGGCGTCTTCCGATCTGGGCGAGAAGCCGCCTGTGGATATCGGCAAGGACGACAACGGGCCCGATTCGTTGCAGACCAAAGAGCAGATCGTGGCTTATCTGAAAGGCGCGTTCGCGATGGCGCACCGGTCGGTGGCGAAGCTCACCCCGAATAATCAGATGGAGCTGGTGAAATCGATGTATGGGGAACGGATCCGCCCGCGCGTCGCGATCATGAGCATGTACAACTGGCATTCCTTCGACCACTATGGCCAGATGGTGGTCTACGCGCGGATGAACGGCGTGGTGCCCGGACAAGCTCCCGCGGCCGCCGCAGCCAAGCGCTAGGAGCGCGGGGAGCGGTTGTGAGTTCCTTCGACGACATCATCGACCTATACAAGAGAGACGTCGACCGGACCCTGGTGGACGCCAGTCTTGCGCGTACCGTCGAGGAACGGATTCGTGCGCTTGAGGATTTCGAAGCGTTTCTCGAAGAACTGCGCACGCAAGTAGCGGGAAGTCATCCGGGAGAGAACGCAGGAAAGCTAGGCTCCGCGTAGTCTTCCATGAGCGGGCAGGCGCACACCAGATTGCGGTCGCCATAAACGTTGTCGACGCGATTGACGGGAGCCCAATACTTGTCATCGGGAGCGGTTCTGCGGGGCCTTTCAGGCCAGGCGTAGCTGTTCAATAGATGTGGTAAGAATTGAGAAGCCGAACCAATAACCCGAAATCCCATGCAGGCGACACATTTACTCTGGGCGATTTTTCTTCAGGCGAATCAAGTAGTGTCGCAGCAGTCCGCTAGTCTAAAGTACAACGTCGCGATAGTGAAGGATGTGGCCGTCGCACTGCAATCTTTGGCTACCGTTATTGCCCTACTGGTTGGCGGGTTCTGGACTTTCCGGGCTTTCGTAAAGACCCGGGGGAAGCATCCTCGGGCAAAGATTGAACATCAGGTGTCATTCCGATTGCTGCCAGACGATTCTCATCTACTTATTCTGGACGTGTTTGTCGAAAATATTGGCCAAGTGCCAATATCGTTATCCCGAGCCGATACATGGGTGCAACAAATATTGCCCCTGCCATCTGAAATACAGACTCGTATTGATGCAGGGCACAATATGGTCGCGGAAGGAAAGACTGAAGCGCTGTGGACGCTCGTAGGCGACGTGCATGAGCAAACATTTCCAAACGGGGAGTTTGTTATTGATGCCGCCGAGCGAGATCAATTTCGTCATAATTTTACGCTAGGGCCGAACGTAAAGACGATTCAGGTTTATACTTACCTACAGCCTACGATTGGAGGATCGGGATGGAAGTTGAAATCGACCCATGACGTTCAATCCGAAAATCCGCCATCAATTCTTACTATCTGAGCGACGAGTCAACCCATGATTACTTTCAATGCTAACCATGGCCAGCCAGCAAAGAATCAGCCAGGCCCCATTGAGGCTAGAAGGAAACAACCGGAGGATTTGCAGCCACCCAAGAATCAGCCAAGCCCCGGTGAAACAAAGAAACAACCGAGCGATCCACGGCCGCCCAAGAAATCATAGTAAGGAGCATTTGTATATGAAGTTCATGGTTGTAATGTCGCCATCGGACCCCAATCCACCACCACCTAAACAGCCACCGGATCCCAAGCCGCGAGGAAAATAGCGAAGATTCGCCCCTATGGATGTGTCTTGGGTCCAATGTGGCGCAGGGTGTGCAACGCAAGAAACCCAACTACTGCGCTAAGAACTTACTTCCGGCTCCGCGTATTCTTCCATCGGCGGACACGCGCACACCAGATTACGGTCGCCGTAAACGTTGTCGACGCGGTTTACGGGCGCCCAATACTTGTCATGCAGTGAGGCTCCCTTGGGGAAGCAGCCTTCGCGGCGCGTGTAGGGCCGCGTCCACTGGTCGTCGGCCAGATCGTGAACCGTGTGCGGCGCGCGGCGAAGCGGGGAATCGGCGATCGCGAACCGCCCGTTTTCAACATCGGCAATCTCGGCGCGGATCGCAATCATGGCATCGCAGAAACGGTCCAGTTCGTATTTGGACTCGGACTCGGTCGGCTCGATCATGAGCGTTCCCGCGACCGGAAAACTCATCGTGGGTGCATGGAAGCCGTAATCAATGAGCCGTTTGGCGATGTCCTCCGCCGTTACGCCGCAAGTTTCGTTCAGTGCGCGCGGGTCGACGATGCACTCATGCGCGACGCGGCCATTCGCGTTCTTATAGAGCAGCGGAAAGTGCGGGTCTAACTTTGCGGCGACGTAATTGGCCGACAGAATCGCCACTTCGGTGGCGAGCTTGAGTCCGGCGCCGCCCATCAGCAGCAGATAGGTATACGAAATCGGCAGAATCGACGGGGAACCGTAAGGCGCGGCCGCTACTGGTCCCACCGGTGGCTTGCCGCTGGCGAATACGGGATGCCCCGGCAGGAACGGCGCGAGATGGGCTTTGACGCCAATGGGACCCATGCCGGGTCCGCCGCCGCCGTGTGGAATGCAAAACGTCTTGTGCAGATTGAGGTGCGAGACGTCGGCGCCGTAGTCGCCCGGACGTGCCAAGCCGACCTGCGCGTTCAGGTTCGCGCCGTCCAGGTAAACTTGGCCGTCGTGGCGGTGGACGATGTCGCATATCTCGCGAATTTCCGCCTCGAAGACGCCGTGCGTCGAAGGGTAGGTGATCATCACCGCGCCGAGACTGGCGGCGTGCCGTTGCGCTTTGGCTGCGAGGTCCGCCAGGTCCACGTTGCCGTGTGCGTCGCAGGCGACCACTACCACTTCCATGCCCGCCATGTGCGCGGAAGCGGGATTGGTGCCGTGCGCCGACGATGGAATCAGGCAGACCGTCCGGTGATGATCTCCGCGGCTCTTGTGATAGCCGCGAATCGCCATCAGTCCGGCGTACTCTCCATTGGCGCCGGAGTTCGGCTGCAGTGATACGGCGTTGTAGCCGGTGATCTCGCACAATCGCTTTTTGAGGTCTTCGAACAGGAATTGATAACCGCGCGTTTGCGAAGCGGGAGCGAAGGGATGGATCGCGCCAAACTCCGGCCACGTGACCGGCATCATTTCCGTCGTGGCGTTGAGCTTCATCGTGCAGGAGCCCAGTGGAATCATGGCGCGGTCCAGCGCCAGATCGCGATCCGCGAGCTTGCGCATGTAGCGCAGCATTTCCGTTTCGGAGCGATAGCGATGGAACACAGGGTGCTCCAGGAACGCGGAAGTGCGCGCGAGCGCCGCGGGCAAGCCATCTTCCGGCTGCACGCCGTCGAACTGCAAGGAGCCGCCGAAGGCGCGCCATACCGCTTCAACAAGCGCCGGCGTGGTCGTCTCGTCGAGCGAGACGCCGAGCCTGTCCGGTTCGATCACACGCAGGTTTATTTTCTCTTGTGCAGCCGCGGCGGCGATGGGCGCCAGCTTCGGACCCACTTCTACCGTCAGCGTGTCGAAAAACGTCGCGTTCAAGACGCGGAAGCCGAGCCGGCGCAGCCCGGCGGCAAGCACGCCTGTCTTGTGGTGTACTTCCCGCGCGATGTGCGCCAGGCCCTCCGGTCCGTGATAGACCGCATACATCGAAGCGATCACGGCCAGCAATACTTCCGCCGTGCAAATGTTTGAAGTCGCTTTCTCCCGCCGGATATGCTGCTCGCGCGTCTGTAACGCCAGCCGGTAAGCCTGGGCTCCGCGCGAATCCACGGAAACACCCACCAGCCGGCCGGGCAGGGAACGCTTGTGTTCGTCTTTGACCGCCATGTAGGCCGCATGCGGACCGCCGAAACCAAGTGGCACGCCGAGCCGTTGCGTGGAGCCGATGGCGACGTCAGCTCCCCATTCCCCCGGAGGCGCGAGCAAAGTGAGCGCTAAAGGATCGGCCGCGACTGTTGCGATCGCGCCATTGGCGTGGAGTTTCCCGACTACGGCACGGAAATCGCGCACGTCGCCCAAGGTTCCGGGATATTGGATAATGGCGCCGAAGACGTTTGTGGGATCGAGATCGATCAGTGGATCGCCGGTGACGATCTCCCAGCCCATCGGCTCGGCGCGGGTTTGGATGACAGCGAGCGTTTGCGGATGAACCTGCGCGTCCACAAAGAATCGGTCTGACTTTGCCTTGGCCACCCGCTTGGCCAGGGCCATCGCCTCGGCGGCGGCGGTCGCTTCGTCGAGCAGCGAGGCATTAGCGATAGCAAGACCCGTTAAGTCGCAAATCATCGTCTGAAAGTTCAGCAGCGCCTCCAGACGTCCTTGGCTGATTTCCGGCTGGTACGGCGTGTAGGCCGTGTACCACGCGGGGCTCTCCAAGATATTGCGCTGGATCACGGCCGGAAGAATGGTTCCGTAGTAGCCCATGCCGATCAGAGATGTGTAGACTTCGTTCTGCCCGGCGATCTCGCGTAACCGCACGAGCGCTTCGGTTTCCGAAAGCGCGGCACCGGTGAGTGGCTGGTTCTGCCGGATGGATGCCGGTACCGTCTGTGCGATCAGGTCGTCGAGAGAAGCGGCGCCGACGGTGGCCAGCATCGCTTGCACATCTTCGGGGGAAGGGCCAATGTGGCGGCGGTTGAACGTGGTAGCGGCAGAGGTTGAAGCGAACATTCGTGTCTCCTGAGTAACGAATCGTCGCCCCACCCTGTATGTTTGCCTGAGAACGTTATCCCATCGGCGAACCGGCCAGTTTGTTTTCTACAGGCCGGTTTCTTTCCAGAAGTGTCGAGCCCCACGGTCCTTTTGCCTGAGAGTTTCCGGGGCGGTTGCTCCTTCGGCTCCGGCGCGCGGCCGGTCTCTCCCGTTGAGGCTGAAACTAAACTATTTCCGACTTCAGATTAGCACGAGAACTTTGACGCTATATCCCAACCCTGTCACTGAGCCGCGACAGTGATGGAGCGGCACGAACGTGCTCCACATGCGCTACCTCATTACGTTTACCTGCTACGGCTCCCATTTGCATGGTGACGAGCGCGGTTCCGTGGATCGTCGTCACAACGCTTCGGGAAGCCGATTGGTGGAGCCCAGCCCGCATATCTCACCAACGCGATAGCAAAAAGCCTCCGATTCTGGCATAACTGAGTTTCCAGACAACAGTTACGCGCAAGAAGAAGAGGCTTTCTACTATGACAGAGTGTAGCCAAACCCAGTTCGCATTCCAAGCGCACGGCTCACGCCAGGTGACAGCCCAGTTCGACGGCGGAACGATGACGTCCGACGCCGGAGGCCTGCTGCTGCGGGAAGTGGACCGCAAGATGAATCTGTTGCCGCGGTTGGCCGCGTGCTTTCT
>CAMAVI010000090.1 GCA_945861625.1 Candidatus Sulfopaludibacter sp. SbA3 | reverse complement strand
TATCCGCTTTCCCTCGCACCAATCGGTGTTTTTTTGTTGCCCCTCGCTTAATCCAGCAGCCCCAACTCAAACGCCCCTATCCTTTGCCGCTTTCCAACCTTGCTCTATTCGCGCCGCGCCTCAGCCAATCCTTACCGACGGATTAGGGTACCGCTCGTTCACACTTGCGGCTCCGTGACGGGTTCCGAGCCGCGAGAGTGATCGAGCGGTACGCGAAGCTGCTCTTACGAACGGACGACGGGGCCTTATCGCTTGCCGCTCAGCGTGATGTCGTAACCATCCGGATCTTTGATGCGGAAGCTGGCCTTGGTGGGAGCCGACTTGATTCCGCGGCGGCCCAACTCGGCGGCGATGGCGTCCTTGCTCTGCTCGGTATCGAAATCGATGTGATCGACGTAAGGCGTGCGCAGCGGATTGACCTTGCCGTCCACCGCGTGCAGCGGTTCTTTGGAAGCGCTGACGTGAATTTCCATCCCGCCGACGACGAGGCTGCATTTCTCCTTGCCGTCGTCATGCTCAACCTTCATGCCCAGCAGTCCGGAATAGAAATCGCGAGTCTTCTTGTAATCCGAAACGCGGTAGGCAATGTGATTGATGCGCGTGGCGCCAATGGTGGCCGCCTGCACCGGGACTTCCGCGATCACGGCACCACCGGCCACTGCCGTGGTGATGCTGCGAATCAGTTGACGCCGATCGAGTTTGCCCTCTTCGAATTTCCTAAGCAAGCCCGCAATGATTTGTTCCATAAATAATGCTCCTCAACGAATGGGAATCTTTCCAACTAGCCCGCAAAGGGTGCGCGGGCACCCTCATTACAGGTAAGCAAACGGCCCGCGTATTCCGATTTGCGGGCTGCTGCTAGAAGTATAATGGACCCAGTCCATCACGCGATCCCCCTGCGGCAGCATGCACGCCGGGCGTGGACGAAGTTTCATAATTTCTCAGACAGCGAAAGGAATCTGGTTTATGGCGAAAGTTGGTTTTGTCGGTCTAGGCATCATGGGTAAGCCCATGGCGAAGAATCTGCTCAAAGCAGGGCATTCTGTAGTGGTTTACGATCTGGCGGCGGCCGCGGTCGCCGACGTGGTTGCGGCAGGCGCGAAGGCTGGCACGAGCGCGAAGGACGTCGCCGCGCAATCGGAAGTGACGATAACCATGCTGCCCGACGGTCCCGATGTGGAAGCCGTCGTCCTGGGCCCCAACGGAGTGCTGGAAGGCGCGGCCAAAGGATCGGCCGTGGTGGACATGAGTTCCATCAGCCCCGTGAGCGCGCAAAAAGTCGGCGCCGCCTGCGCGGCCAAGGGCGTCGAGTTCCTGGATGCTCCCGTGAGCGGCGGTGAACCCAGAGCCATCGACGGATCGCTCGCGATCATGGTAGGCGGCGAGCAATCCACGTTCGATCGCGTGCTGCCCATCCTGCAAAAAATGGGCGGGTCGATCACGCTCACCGGCGCGGTGGGAGCGGGTAACGTGACCAAGCTGGCCAATCAGATTATGGTGGCCTGCAACATCATGGCGATGAGCGAAGCGCTGGTGCTGGCCACCAAGGCCGGCCTCGATCCTGAAGTGGTATTCAACGCCGTAAAGGGCGGACTCGCGGGCAGCAACGTTCTCAACGCCAAGGCACCCATGGTCATCGCCCGCAATTTCAACCCCGGCTTCCGCATCAAGCTGCACCAGAAGGATCTGCGCAATGCGCTGCTAGCCGCCGAATCCATGAAAGTGTCTCTCCCCTTCACCGCGACCGTGCAGCAGGTACTGATGGCCCTGATGAACGACGGCAAGGGTGAACTGGACCACTCCGCCATCGCGACGTTTGTCGAAAAAATGGCGGGCGTCGAAGTGAAGAAGCCCGCGGCCGCGAACGCTTAGTTCGCAACCGTAAAGCTACAGCCGCCGTTTATAGCCGGGCCGGTAGTGCTCGTGACAACTCTGGCAGGCCTCATATAACTCATCGTTGAGACCTTTGAGGCCTTCCAGATCCTTAGCCTTGGCCATCTTATAAGCCTTACTCCCCACGTCCTGCAGAAGTTTCGCGTCCTTCATCCAGCGGTCTTTGTCGCGCGCGCGGTTTTCCGCCATCAACAGATTCGCCACTTCGGCCACGATGAGGGCATTCTGCTGCAAGTCCATCCAGTCTTTCGGTGACTTATTCTCATTCCGGCTCACATAAAAAATCTCGTTCGAGGTCGGGAAGATCAGGTCCACCATGATCTCTTTCATGGTGCCGACGGACTTGAGACCGGCAGATTCCGCCGCCGGTGCGGGTGTGGAAGGTGCCTGCGCCAAAGCGGCGCCGACGATCAGGAAAATCGCAAAGTAGCGGATCACGGGGGCTCCTTAATCGACAAACCCGGCCTGCTGCAAGCTGGGCAGGGGCTCGGGCGCGTCGAAGTGCGTGAGAATGCTCTTGACCTTGCCGCCCTGCAGCGCGACGCCATAGGGCGGGGAGGTAAAGACGAATAGTTTGCGCAAGACATCCGTGTCGAGCGACGTAAGCGCCGCCAGTTTCGTGTACTTCAGGAAACCCGGGACGGCAGGTGGATCGTCGGTGGGCAGGCCGATGATGGTCACGTCTTTCTTCCAGCCATACGCCGACATGTGTAGCGCGGCTTCTTCGCAATGGCTGCAATGGGGGTCGTAGAAATACAGGAACACGTTACCTTCGCGAAGGTTGAACGGTTTGCCGTCGACGGTGATGGTCGGCGGCACCTGGATGCCGCTTTGATGCGCCACGTTGTAGGCATACGCGCCACCGGCGACGACGCAGATCGCTGCCAGCATTTGGATAGGCACCTTCAGTCCCGCCGGTTTGCGCGAAAACCAACCCGCCGCCACCGACGCAGCCAACATGGCCCCATCTTCAAAGAAGAACGCGGCATTTACCGCCCGCTTGAGCCAGGGGAAACAACTGCAATCCCGGCCCACCAGCGAGTTGTAGCGAATGCCGATGTAACCGATGAAAGCCACCAGCAATAACGTAATGATCCAGGCGCCCCAACGGCGGTATCTCGGAATGAAAACAAGTATCGCCCCAAGTGTTTCCATGACTCCCAACGAGATCACCAATGGCAGGCTCCCCCAGCTGGGCACCAACAGTTGTTCGAACAACGTCTGCACCTGGAACGGCTGCGAAATCTTAAACAGCCCCGCGACCAGAAAAAGGAGTCCGACGGCCACCGCCGCGATATGACTCACGACGGTCTTCCATCCCGGCATGGCGATGCTGTCTTGAAAATCCGCCTGGGTGGTCGCGTTCATGCCTAACATTCTAGCCGGATTGCCAGGGTGTGTGTAAACAAAACCGTGTGAAAAGAACGTGTGAGAATAAATACTTGACCTTCCGTAAACTTCGCGTACCTGCCTCCAGTGCAAATCTTGGTCCCGGCTTCGACGCTCTGGGGCTGGCTCTTGGCATTTATCTTGAGTGCCGGTTCCGCGCCGCTGAATCGCTGACCATCCGCGCCTGCGGCCGTGATGCCATGCGGATCGCGACCGGCAAGGATAACCTGATTTGGCAGACCGCCGTGCAGGTGGCGTCCGACGTTGGTCTGACCATGCCGGCGATTGAGCTGGAAATCGACAACAACATCCCGCTGGGCAAGGGACTCGGATCGAGCGCGGCCGCGTTGACCGCCGGTGTAGTGATCGCCGATGCCATGCTGAATCTGCGCTGGACGCCCAAGCGCGTGCTGGATGAAGCGGCGCGCATAGAAGGGCATCCCGATAATGTTGCCGCCTGCGTGCACGGAGCGATTGTGGCCAGCGCGACGGATTCTCTGGGCGTGACTCACGCCGTGCGCATGGACCTGCACCCGCGCTATGCCATCGCCGTCGTGGTCCCGGATTTCGATCTTCCCACGTCAACCGCGCGCAAGGTGCTGCCGGACAGTTACTCGCGCGCCGACACCATCTTCAACGTCCAACGCAGCGCGCTGCTGATCACGGCGCTGGCCACCGGCGAGACCGATGCGTTCCCTACGGCTCTGGAGGACCGCTTGCATCAGCCCTATCGCGCGCCCCTGGTGCCGGGCCTTGAGGAAATCATCAAGCTCCGCGCCAAGGGTCTGCTGGGCTGCGCGCTCAGCGGCGCGGGTCCTTCCATTCTGGTCTTCTACGAGCGAGGCTATGAACATGTTTGCCAGGGCGTCCAACAGGTATTTACCCGCCATGGCAAGAACTCGGAAGTGTTTCTCGCGGAACTCGCCACGCGCGGCTACCAGATCGACTAAGGCCTGAATGCACACCAATCGCCTGGCTCGCGAAAAGAGCCCCTATCTTCTCCAGCACGCGCACAATCCCGTGGATTGGTATCCCTGGAGCGACGAAGCGTTTGAGACGGCGGCGCGCGAAAACAAGCCGGTGTTTCTCTCCATCGGTTATGCCACCTGCCACTGGTGCCACGTTATGGAGCGCGAGTCCTTTGAAAACGAAGATATCGCCCAGGTGCTGAATCAACACTTCGTTGCCGTCAAGGTGGATCGCGAAGAGCGCCCCGACATCGACCGCTTCTACATGCTGTTCGTGCAGGCCTCGACGGGCAGCGGCGGCTGGCCCATGTCGGTTTGGCTCACGCCCGATCGCAAACCGTTTTTCGGCGGCACCTATTTCCCGCCGGACAACCGCTGGGGCCGCCCCGGATTCCGCGCAGTACTGGAAAACCTCGCTCGCGCCTGGAAGGAAGACCGCGCCCGTGTAGAGGAATCCGGCGCCAAAGTCATCGAGCAGCTTCGTGAGTACGCGAAGCTTGGGGAAGCGGCGGATACTCCTGGTCCTGAGGTTCTCGATCGCGCCTATCAGGGTTTCCGGCGCATGTTCGACGCCCGCCTCGGCGGCTTCGGGAGCGCCCCCAAGTTCCCGCGCCCGAGCGTCCACAACTTCCTGGTTCGCCACTATTCGGCAACCAAGAATGAAGACGCGTTGGAAATGGTACTCACCACTCTTCAGGAAATGGAGAAGGGCGGCATGAACGACCAGATCGGTGGCGGCTTCCATCGCTATTCGGTGGACGCCCATTGGTTCGTGCCGCACTTTGAAAAGATGTTGTATGACCAGGCGCAGTTGGCCGTGTCGTATTTGGAAGCTTTCCAAATTACTCGCGACGGACAATACGCAACGGCGGCGCGTGCGATTTTCCGCTACGTCCTGCGGGATATGACCGATCCGGGTGGCGGTTTCTATTCCGCCGAGGACGCCGACAGCGCCGCGGACCCGGCACAGCTCCATCACAAGAGCGAAGGCGCATTCTACATCTGGACTAAGAGTGAAATCGACGAAGCGCTGGGTGCGGAAGATGCCGCGCTTTTCTGCGATCGCTACGGCGTGCGCGAAGGCGGTAATGTCGACGAGGACCCGCACGGAGAATTTCGCGGCCGGAATATTCTGTTCCAGGCACACCCGATTCCGGATGACGCCGCTCCCCGGCTCAAGCGTGCTGCCGAGAAACTGCTGGCGATCCGCGCGCGGCGTCCTCGTCCCGTGCTGGATGACAAAATCCTTTCGTCCTGGAACGGCATGATGATTTCCGCGTTCGCAAAGGGCGCGCAAATTCTCGGCGACGACGCTTACGCCCAAGCCGCGCGGGCGGCCGCCGATTTCCTGCGCCGCCATCTGTGGGTTGAGCAGGGGGACAGCCAGCGCCAGATCCTGCTGCGCCGCCATCGGGAAGGGGAGTCCGCCATCGACGGTTTCCTCGACGACTACGCCTTCACTGGGCTCGGTTTGCTGGACCTCTATGAGGCGGCGTTCGACTCCCGCGATCTCGCCTGGGCCACCCAATTGGCGGAGCGAATCATCGCGCTGTTTGAAGACGGTGAGAATGGCGGGTTCTTCAGCTCGGGAGCCGGCAGCACTCTGTTGCGCCTCAAGGACGACTACGATGGGGCCGAGCCCTCCGGCAATTCCGCCGCCGTAATGCTGTTGTTGCGATTGTCGCGGATGACGGACCGGGCGGAATTCCGGGCCTCGGCTGAACGTGCCCTGCGGGCGTTCTCTTCCCGTATGCAGGAAGCCGGAACCGGGCTTCCGCAAATGCTGGTGGCGCGTTCGTACACCTTGGCCACGCCCCGCGAAATCGTACTCGCCGGCCCAGCGGATCATCCCGAAATGCGCGCGATGCTCGCTGCCGTCCGCCGCCGCTTCATGCCCGCTGCCGTGGTGCTGAGGAGCGAAGACACACCCGTTCCCAGGCCCGCCCTCGACGGCACCCCCACGGCCTATGTCTGTGAGAACTTCGCCTGCCAACTGCCTGTAACCAACGCTGCGGCACTCGACGACTTGCTAGAATAACCGCATATGGAAAGAGCAGCAGCAACTACACTTCGGGGAAATCCCTTGACCGTACTCGGGCCAGAGTTGAAAGTTGGCGATAAGGCCCCGGATTTTGAGGCCGTCGATAATGGATTGAAGGCGGTTACGCTGGCGGCCACCGGCAGCGGAGTTCGCATTTTCAGCGTGGTTCCGTCACTCGACACGCCGGTGTGCGATGCGCAGACCAAGCGCTTCGAGGAAGAGACCGGAAAGCTGCCGGACGTGAGTATTTACACGTTCAGCATGGATCTTCCGTTCGCGCAGAAGCGCTGGTGCGGAGCCTTTGGCGTGGATCACGTGAAGATGGTTTCCGATCACCGGAGCGGATCGTTCGGCCAGGCCTACGGGACGCTGATCAAAGATCTGCGTATCCACAGCCGCGCGATTTTCGTTGTCGGCAAAGACAACGTAATCCGTTACGTCGAGTATGTGAAGGAAGTCGGCGATCATCCGAATTATGACGCCGCGCTGGCAGCCGCCCGGGCCGCGGCCTGAATCGACCGGAGCCGGAGTATGCCCACGCCTCTTCTCCGGCTCGTCTACATCTGCGAGTTCTTGCTGGCGATGCTGACTATTTCTGCCATCTGGGGACAGATAGGGGGACAGGGGCACCTGGATATCATGCCCTGGTACGACAAGCTGGTCCTGATCGTATCCCTCGCGCTGGTAACCGTGCTCGGCACGGTGGCGGCCGTTTCCCGGGAAAAAGCATGGAACAGCATTTCGCTGACTTGCCTGATGGCCGCGGTTCTCATCGTCTGCGCGATGGGTGCGCTCACGTATTATTACCATCTGCATGAGGATGAAGAATCCGCCGAAGCGGAATCCGGAGTAGCCATGTTGCTGGAACGCGCAGCGCCGGGGCGGCCTGCATGAAGGAACCGAAGTTCGGAACTTGGACTGCTCCCGAATGCGCGCTGCGGATCGAATACTCTCTTGCCGTGATCGATGAAATCCGGACCATCGTCACCGAAGGCTTTCAGCGTCTGTCGCGCGGTGGGATTGAAGTGGGGGGCGTGCTCTATGGGAGAGTGGATGCCAACCATCTCCGCATCCTGGCGATGCGTCCCATCGCCTGTGAACACGCCGGCGGCCCTACTTTCAATCTGTCGGACAATGACCGGGCGGCATTGGCGGCGCAATTGCAGCAGACTCCTGAAGATTTCGAACTGCAGAGCTTGACACCTGTAGGGTGGTTTGTTTCGCACACCCGGAGCGAGATTGCATTACAGCAAGTCGATCTGGATACATACAATGGTTTTTTTTCCGAACCTTGGCAAGTAACTCTGGTGGTGCGGCCGGGCCGGGCCGGGAGCATGCGCGCCGGCTTCTTCGTGCGCGAGTCCGATGGTGGCACCAAGACCGATCGCAGCTACCAGGATTTCCTCTTTCCGGAGCGCCAGCCGATCGCATTCGAGAGGCCCGCGCGGGATCGCGGGCCACAGCCCCGCCGTCCGCTATCGCCGGTGGATGAGCCGGAAGCCAGTGCGGGTACACGTTCGCGCACGGTGGAAGAGGCATACCCGAAGCCGCCGATTCCGGAAAACGAACCATATCCAGAGTACGCACCGTACCCCGAAAGGCACCGCCGGATTCCATGGGCTGTGATCGGAGTGGTCGCCGCCGCCGCGCTGGCGGCCATTCTTGGTCTGCGCTATTTCGGCGCCTATATGAATGCGGAGCCGATTTCGCTCATGGTCAGTGAAAAAGACGGGCAACTGCAGATACAATGGAGCCGCTCCTCCAGCACCATTGCCCGGGCCAGCGGGGGAACTCTGGAGATCCTGGATGGACAAGACAAGCAGAACCTTACACTCACCCGGCAGGAACTCACCACCGGCAATCTGACCTATGCCCGCAAGACCGGCGACGTGCAGATTCGCATGATCGTCACCGGCTCCGGAGGGCAGAAGGAAGAAGGGTCGCGATTCGTCGGGCAACCTCCCGAGGGTACCGACGGCAGTGAGATGGGTTTGATGAAGGTTGAGAAGGACGCCCTGCAGGACGAAGTCACGCGCCTGCACGAGGAAAACAGCGCGCAAGCCGATCGTATCAAGCAACTGGAACGCACGTTGACGGTGATGCGGACGCGCATGGGCATCAGTCAGGCCGCCAAGTCCGACGATGCGGCCAAGTGACCCTCGTGTAAGCTAGAGTTAACTCCCGCATGAAAGCACAGCTATCGGCGGCGTCTTCACTTCCGGAAGTTCACGGCAGCGTATCCACGGCAAAAACGACGTTCTTGCGGCGCCTGATGGCTTTTGCCGGACCCGCTTACCTGGTCAGTGTCGGTTATATGGACCCGGGCAACTGGGCGACGGATTTGGAAGGTGGCGCGCGCTTCGGCTACCAGTTGCTCTGGGTCCTGATGCTCTCCAACGCCATGGCGATCCTGTTGCAGACCTTGTCGGCGCGGCTGGGAATCGTGGCCGGACGCGACCTCGCGCAGGCCTGCCGGGAGTCTTACTCGCGGCGGGTCGGCTATGCGTTGTGGCTGCTCTGCGAGATCGCGATCGCCGCGTGCGATTTGGCGGAAGTCCTGGGGGCCGCGATCGCGCTGCGCTTGCTCTTTGGAATTCCGTTGCTTGCCGGTGTGCTGGTGACGGCCGCCGATACGCTCCTCGTATTGTGGCTGTCGCGTTTTGGGATCCGCCTGATTGAAGCGGTGATCCTGAGCCTGATCGCGATTGTCACGGGCTGTTTTGTGGCCGAGTTATTTCTCGCCAAGCCGGTCGTCAGTGAAATCGTCTCCGGTCTCGTGCCGCGCATGAGCCGCGAAAGCCTGTACGTGGCCATCGGCATCCTGGGCGCCACCGTCATGCCGCACAATCTGTACCTGCACTCCGCGCTGGTGCAGACCCGCCGGCTGGGACGCACGGTTGCCGAACGCAAGGAAGCTTGCTGGTACAACCTGTTGGACTCGATCCTGGCGTTGAACGGCGCTCTCATCGTCAACGTGTCCATTCTGGTTGTCGCCGCCGCGGTTTTCTTCAAGCAGGGCATCGTCGTCACGCAAATCGAGCAAGCGCACTTGATGTTATCGCCCCTGCTGGGGAGCGCATTCGCGAGCGCGTTGTTTGCCATTGCCTTGCTGGCCAGCGGGCAGTCCTCCACGTTAACGGGAACCTTCGCCGGCCAGATCGTCATGGAAGGGTTCTTAAACCTACGTATGCAGCCGTGGCTGCGGCGTCTGGTCACCCGCATGCTGGCCATTATTCCGGCCGTGGCGACAATTTATTACTTGGGCAACCAGGGAACCTTCAAGCTGCTCATCTTGAGCCAGGTAATCCTCAGCATGCAGTTACCCTTCGCCGTGATTCCGTTAATCCGTCTTACCGATGACCGCCGCCGCATGGGGGAATTTGCCAATCGCGCCTGGGTCCGGATATTGGCGTGGAGCGCCGCCGTGGTGATCGTGGGATTGAACCTATGGCTGGTCACGGAAACCATCGGGCCATGGATGGTGGAAACACCTTGGCATGCCGTGGCCGGAGGAGCGCCCGTCCTGGCCATCCTCGCATTGCTGGCCCGCATCACCCTGGCTCCTATTGTGGTCCCGGTACCGGATGCTCGCAACAGCGGAATGCTGGTTGCGTCCAGCCTGCCCGTGCCGGTGTATCGCAAAATTCTGGTGCCCCTGGACCACTCGTTCCGTGACCGGGCCGCCATCGCGCACGCCGCCGCCATGGCCCGCTTCCACGGCGCATCCCTGCATTTGCTGCACGTCGAGGAAGGCGCCACCAGCCAATTGTTCGGCGCGCAGTCCTCGACCGAGGAAATCCGGATTGGCGAAGAGTACTTCCAGGGGATCGTACAGTCCCTGGAAGGAGCTGGCATCACGGCCGCGTTGACCATCGAACACGGATTGAGTCCTCGCGACGCCATTGTGCGCAAGGCCCGCGAGATCCAGCCCGACCTGATTGTCATGGGGGCGCACGGACACCGCGGCCTCAAGGACCTGATTTTCGGCAACACCATTAATGCCGTCCGGCATCACGTGTCGGCGCCCGTGCTGTTAGTGGGCGACGAACCAGCGGCTCGCTAAGAATACGCTCGTTAGAATAGGTACCCGATGCCCGCGGACACTTCGGTCTGGTGCAACCACCCCTCGCGTTGCAGCAGACCAAAATTGGGCTTCGGAGTTTCATAGCGCCGCAGGTCGAAACGTACGGCCAACGTGTCGGTAACGCGAACCTTCACCCCTCCGCCGTAATTGACGCCGAATTTAGTGCTGCCCTGGCCATAGCTGGCTGAGGCGCCGGGCGGTACGTAGTTGGCAAAGTGCACGCCGCCCGTGCCGAAGGGACGGATGCGGGATCCGTTCTTCAGCGCGTAAACGAGGAAATTGTAGCCGCCCTGATGGATGGCCATGCCGCCCGTGTTCACGCCGCCGGAAATAAGATGCGTGCGGCTGTAAGCGTACTGCATTTCATGGCCCATATAGTCACTCGTGTTGAAGCCGAAACGCAAGGCAAACTTGAATCCGTTATCCACTTTGAAATCGTTCTTAGTCCCCGTCGGAGACTGGGTTCCGAGCCCGGTGTTCGATAACAGCGACGAACCCAGACTGAACCACACCTCGCCGGACTGCGCCCACGCCGAGCCGGCGCACAGGAAAAAGAAACCCACTAGAAGTCTTCGCATAGCATCTCCGATGGCCTCAAGCCAAATACGTTACAACAACTTAACCCAATTCTAGCGTTTTCGTCAGGCGGCCGGGAAAAGAGTCTGCTGCGTGAAGTGGTGGGGTCCGAAGTGTTCCAGTTCCATGGGAAAACGGCGGCGCAGTTCCCGCGGCGCCGCGATCGTGTGGCCCGAGTTCAGCGCCTGCATCTGCAATGCGTTGACCACGCTCTTGCCGCCCGCGTCGTTATTGAAGATGACAAAGGTGGAATCCGCGTACCGGCTGACCCGTTCCACCCTGCGGTTCCATTCTTCCAGTTCCGCCTCCGTATAGAGGTAGTCGTGCTGGCGCAGCCGGGCGGGGCACTGCCGTTCGAATGCCCCGAGCGAATTTTTGGGATTGCGGCCATGCAGACGCACGTAGCCCACTCCGCTGGTCAGATACGCCGTGGGCGGCATGGCGCTGGTGTAATCCGGTTGATCGATATTGCAGAATCCAATCCGGTAATCCAGAAATGTTCCAATGGCATCCTCGGCCAGCCAACTGCCATGGCGCATTTCGGCGACCAGCGGAAATTCATGGAACGCGCGCCGCAGCCGGATGAGGAACTCCCGGTTTTCCGGGGTGAAGCGGAAGGCCCACGGGAATTGCATCAGCAGAGCCCCCAGCTTCCGGCTCCGCAAGAGGGGCCACAGACCTTCTTTGAAAGCGGCGACTTCTCCGTTCTCGAGAACCCGCGCATGAGTGAAGCGCTGATTTAGTTTCGCCGTGAATTGGAAGGTCGGGTTGCCCTGAACCTTCTTCATCCATAACTTAACTACCTCCGGCTTAAGAGATTGATAAAAAGAGCTATTAATCTCTATCACGCTAAAACGCTCCGACAAAAATTCGAGGGGGTGGAATCCCGCCTGGGGGTGGAATCCCGGGGGATACGTCTTGGGATAAACCACCCCGTTCCAGTGCGGATAGGACCAACCGGCCGTTCCGATGTGTATGGGAGAAGACATTGGGAGAATCTCCGTATTCGCTATTTCTTCACTAATTCATAGTAGCGAAGATAAGGCGAATAGTCAATAGCGAAGTACGCCGACGATAGGCCCGAAGCCGGGCATCTCCGCTCCCGCGAGACTGAAAAGTTCCGCACCGGTGCGTAGGCCCTCCACCACCACCTGATTCAGAAGGTCAGTATCCACTGGTTGAGCGTCTTCGGTCACGAATATCTGGCGCACGCGCCCCGCCGTCGCCGCTTCGAGAACGCGCTTTGGCTCGAGGACTTTGTTGGGGACTTCGCTGAGATTACGCTGGGCCCGCTCACAGGCGGTCCGGTACTCACGCATGGCACCCGCTGCCGCGTGTTTCGCGACTTGATCCAGAGATGAGTGCTGCGGGTTGCCGTGGCACTCAGCTTCGAATATGTGGGGGTACTTGGCGGCCTTCCGATACAGCGCGATCTCTTCGTGCACGCCGGCCAGGAACAACGGAGCGCCGCCGAGCGTGCTTTTGAGGCCTTTATCCACAAGCTCGAAGAAATGCCGCAAGTACTCGGCCTCCGAATCATGGTCGCTGGAGACTCCGAAGCGGACTCCACGCATCGCGCCCACCGAAGGTCCTCCGGAAGACCGGCCTTCCAGCGTGTGGTCTGGTTTGTCAAAGGCGCCGGCAGCTTCCAGGCTGGCAGGAACCGCCGCGGGGAGTGGCAACTCCGCGCAACGCCCATGTTGATAGTGAAACAGCCGCGGGTGATTCTGGCTGAGTCCCAGGATAAAGAAGTCTTGTGGAGCCAGGGCGTTTGCCAGTTGAGCTAACAGATAGAAATGGTCTCCTACCGCTACTTGTTCACGCACGCCGGGTGTCTCATAGGCTGCCTCGAAGCCGGGGGCGCAGAATAATGTCATGGCAGGTCCACCGTGATTCACCGGAAGTGCCGCGATGAGGTTCTCCAGCGCAGCGGCGGCCCGTCTGGCTTCCGTGGGACGGTCCAATTTCCCCAGTTCCTCAAGCGCGGTATGAGTCAATTGCCGCAGGTGAGCCTGCCGCGATCCGCCGCCCGCGCCCGGCTGATAAGCCGGAATTTGAATCGTCACGCAGGGGCCAACTTGACGGGCCAGTGCTTTTAATTCATCGCTATTCAGATTCTTGAGTGTGCCGGTCATCGTAGGGGTCATGGCCTTCCTCCACTTTCACCGATCACAGTGCAAGAGAAAGGCCGTTTGCTTGCATATGACTTATATACAAGGAGGCCAACCATGAATCGGAACATCGGACTTGCCGTTCTGTGCAGCAGTTACCTGGCCTGGGGCCAACAGCCGAAATTGATCGACTCAATCCAAGGGCCGGACCTTTTTAAGGCCTATTGCGCGTCCTGCCACGGCCAGGACGCGCAAGGGAAGGGGCCGATGGCGGTTTCGCTCAAGACCCCGCCGCCGGATTTAAGACGCATCTCTGTGCGCAATCGCGGCGTGTTCCCGCTGGCGCGAATTGAGAAGATCATCGCCGGGGAAGAGCAGCCGTCCTCCGGGCACGGCTCGAGTGAAATGCCGGTGTGGGGTCCGATCTTTTCCAAGGTGACGAATGACGTGGACCTGGGGCGCGTGCGGATCAATAATCTGGCGCGCTACCTGCGCGACATTCAAGAGATGAAATAAGTCGCCGGCGCGTGTCAACGACTTTGAGACACTCCGGAACGGAGATTAGTGAGTATTTTCGTCTGAGTTGAGGGGTTTGTTGATCCAGACCTCCTTGGGACGTGGCAGCGGGGTTGGGGGCCGGCGGACGAAGCGGTCGGGGTGAGCCGCGTAAGCGGCGTCGAGGACTAACTGCCGGTTTTCGCGCACGGCGGGGGCCAGGCCGTAGTGCACCATGGCCGGTGTCATCATGCCGATTCCAGAATGACGATGTTCATCGTTATACCAAGGAAAGAACGTATGGCAGAACGCGCGACCATCCTGAATGCAACCAAAGCGATCGGGGAACTCGG
>CAMAVI010000089.1 GCA_945861625.1 Candidatus Sulfopaludibacter sp. SbA3 | reverse complement strand
CCTTGGGGATCTCTTGGGCGCTGAAAAACAGCGCCGCTTGCTTCGGTTTGCTCTTGCCCATCGCCATACTATCTATGACGTCTGAAACATTTCACCGGTCACATGCTTAGGAGATGTTTCTCGACTTTTACCACGGGCTGCTAGCGTATAGGTCTCAAGGGGTCACTGTAAGCCGCGTTCCGCGCTCCAGTGGCGATTGGTGATTTGCGCGACGCGGACGTCGGCTAGGCCACATTCGTCCAGCATCTGGCGGACCTCGGCGAGCGTGAGCGCGGCGTGGAGCGAATCCTCGAAGAGCTTGCGCTGGAGGGGGCTCCACTGCGAAGCCATCTCCCGCACAAGTTGGTCGAGCGCGGCTTGGTTGTCCGGACGGAACAGGTCGCGAATCAAAATGGGCGCGCCGGGGCGGGTGATGCGTGCGATTTCGCGGAACACGTCGCGCGGATCGGGGATGTGGTGAATCAGGCTATTGGAGGTCACCATGCTCACCGACGCATCCGCGAACGGCAGCCGCTTGGCGTCGCCTGCGATCAAGCGAAGTTGCATCGCACCTTGGCGAACACGGTTGCGCGCCGCCACGGCGAGCATCTCCGCCGACATGTCCACCGCGCAGACGCGAACCGCCGGAGAGAGCAGCGAACACATCGTGAGCGGGATCTTCGCGTTGCCGGAGCCGATGTCCACGATGTGCTGGACGCCGCGCGCCGCCAGCTCCGCTGCGCGTTCTGAAAAAAGCCGGTCGGTGGCGCTGAAGTCCATCTCTTCGTATTCAGCGGCTTCGTCGGCCCCACTCATCACTTCCGGTTCGAGTACGCGCGGCAGAGGCATGTTGTTACACTTGTAGTTTCCGTTCACACGCTGCTGCTATGCAACCGATCGGTAGTCCCTTAAGCGATCTCCTGGACCGCGCCTTAACTCAAATCAGCCAAACAGATTCGCTGGCCGCGCTGGAGCAGGCGCGCGTGCAGTATCTGGGCAAGTCCGGCGAGTTGACCGCGCAGATGAAGCTGCTGGGGGGGCTGCCTCCCGAAGAGCGCAAGGCGTTCGGGCAGGCAGTCAATACGTCCAAGGGCAGAATCGAGCAGGCGCTCGAAGAACGCAAGGGGGCGGTGCAGCAGACCGCCAAGCCGGCCGGACCTTCGCTGGATGTAACGTTGCCGGGGCGCAGGCGGCTGGCGGGGCGCGTGCATCCGATCACTGCGACCGCGGAGGCGATGAAGAAGATCCTGCTGGGCCTGGGATTTTCCTACGACGATTATCCGGATATCGAGAGCGAGTATTACAACTTCGACGCGCTCAACACGCCATCGTGGCATCCGGCACGCGATTTGCACGATACGTTTTACGTAGGCCCGGGGCAATTGCTGCGCACGCACACGACGGCATTTCAGGCTCGCGTGATGCGGGCCAGCAGCGGCCAGACGCCGATTCGCGCGATGACCACGGGACGCTGCTACCGCGCCGACGACATCGACGCATCGCACTATCCGATTTTTCAGCAGTTGGATGTTTTCGCTGTGGGCCGCTCCATCACCATGGCGGACCTGCGCTGGACGCTGACCGAACTCGCCAAGGGGCTGTTCGGTCCGGAAGCCCAGCTCCGCTTCCGCCCGAGCTACTTCCCGTTCACCACGCCGAGCGCGGAGGTAGACGTGAGCTGCGTGGTGTGCCGGCAGCAGGGCTGCGCGCTGTGCTCGCGCACGGGTTGGCTGGAAGTGCTGGGCAGCGGCATGATGCGGCCGGAAGTGCTGCGCGCCGGCGGCCTGGATCCGGAAAAGCATCAGGGCTTCGCCTTCGGCATCGGCGTCGACCGCATTACGATGCTGCGGCATCAGATCAACGACATCCGTCTGCTTTACGACAACGAGGAAGCGTTTTTGCGCCAGTTCTAAATGATCGTCAACACTGGATGGCTGTTGGATTACCTGTCGCCGAAGATCCCCCTGCCGGATCTGCTGACTGCCCTGCCCCGCGTGGGATTAGACGTGGAGGCGGCGCATGTGCTTTCGCGCGAGCTGGCTTCCGTGCGTGTGGGCTTCGTGCGCGCGAAGCGGCCGCTCGAAGGCACCACGGACAAGTTCGTTCTGGATGTGGAAGTCGCGAAGGGCGAAGTGCGGCAGATCATCTGCGCCTCCGCGCATCCCATAGAAGCGGGCTGGGGAGTGCCGGTAGCGCTCGCCGGGAGCGAGTTGCCCACGGGCATCACGATTCACGAAGAACATTTCCACGGTGTTTTGTCACAGGGCATGATCTGTCTGGACGGCGAGATGGGCATGACGGCAAAGGGGACTGGGCTACAGGTGTTCCATGATGAAGCCGTGCTCGGTAAGTATCTGCCGGAGGCGATGCCCATCACCGAAGCGCTGGTACATATGAAGGTGTACCCGAACCGGCCGGATTGCCTGGGACTGATCGGCATTGCGCGAGAGATCGCGGCGCTGTTGGGATTGCGGTTGACACTACCGGAGATTCCCCCGCCCGTTGCCGCGAGCGACGCCGCCGTTCCCGTGACAATCAAAGACCGGATTGGTTGCACGCGTTACACGTGCCAGGTGATTTCCGGCGTGAAGGTGGAAAAATCCGCGCCCTGGATGGCGAGCCGCTTGCTCGCGACCGGATCGCGCCCCATCAACAACGTGGTCGATATTACCAACTTCGTAATGAAGGAATGGGGCCAGCCGCTGCACGCATTCGATCTGCGGAACGTACGCAAGAAGATTGTGGTGCGCCGTTTCAAGACGGGGGAAAGCCTTCGCTTGCTGGATGCGCGAACGATCAGTGCGGCAGAAGAGGTTTCTCCGCTGGCGATTGCCGATGCGCGTGCACCGATGGCGCTGGCGGGCATCATGGGTGGCGAGTTCTCAGGCATCGCGGATCAGACGGCGGACGTATTGCTGGAGGCCGCGCACTTTGAGCCGACCAATATCCGGCTCACCAGCCGGCGGTTGGGCGTCAGCTCGGATTCTTCATATCGCTTTGAACGCGGAACCGATCCGAATGAAACGCTGGAAGCGGCCCGGAATCGTGCCAGCGCGCTGCTGTTCTCGGAAGCGGGCGCGAACTCCGCCGGACCCGTGGTTGATGTTTATCCAAAGAAGGCCAAGCGGGCGGTTTTCTCGCTTTCCGCCGAAAGGGTTAGCGGTTACCTGGGGATTCCAGTGACGCGCGAGCAGGTGCATGCGAGTCTGACGGCGTTGGGCTATGCATGTTCTGAAAACTTGAAGCGCATCCACGTTCCGACCCGGCGCGTGGACGCGACGGATGCCGTGGTCTTGATCGAAGACGTGGCGCGCGTGATCGGCTACGAGGCGATCGTGCCGAGAGCGGCGGCGGAGACGCCCACATCGGGCAAGACGTCCACGTTGGATACAGCGCGTGCAACAGCGAGAACTTGTTTGACCGGCAACGGATTCCTGGAATTGCGCGGCGTGCCGTTGGAACCACTGGAAGGGGAGGCCCAGTTTTCTCAGCTTCCCGGCGCATCGGTGGTGCTGCAGAATCCGCTGAACACGGATCTGGCGCGCGTGCGGCGGTCGCTGGTGCCGTTCCTGGTAAAAACAGCGGCGGTGAACGCACGCCGCCGGGCGACAACGTTCCGCTATTTCGAAATCGACAAGATTTTCTCGCGGCCGGCCGAGGATCTAGCCAAAGAACCCGTCGAGCACTGGGCGCTGGGCATCCTGATGGGCGGGGCGGCAACGGATGCGGATTGGTCGACGCGGCGCGAAGCGGATTTTTTCGATCTGAAGGGTACGGTGGAATCCGTGCTGGAGATGTTGCGCGTTCCGAGGCCGGTGTTTGAGGCGACGGATATCGACGGCTATCTCGCGGGTACGGCGGCGAGCGTTGTGATTGCCGGCGAGCGCATGGGCGTGATCGGGCAGATCGCTCCGGATCATCTGGCGTCGCGCAAGATCCTGAACGCGGTGTTCGCGGCTGAACTATTTTTGGGCAAACTGGTTGCATCGGCGCTAGCCACGGCCCGCTACGAACCCTTGCCGCGCTTCCCCGGCATCTTCCGCGACCTCTCGTTCGTCGTGAAGAAGGATGTGGCTTACGCGGCAATCGAGAATGCGATCCGCGCAGCAGCGGGACCATATCTGGAAGCCGTGGATTGCATCGACGTCTTCGCGGGAAAAGGCATCGCGGCGGACGGCCGCAGCATGGCGGTATCGATGGCGTTCCGCGCGGCGGACCGGACGTTGGCATCCGAGGAGGTCGCGTCAGCCGTGGATCAGGTGATCGCGCATCTGGCCAAGAGCCTGGGTGCGGAACTACGCGGTTAGCGGCACCCACCTTTGGCGGCCGGATTGCTCATACAGGCGCCGGATGCCGGACTATAGAACTTCCGCTGAGTTACATTTTCCCCGTGGTTTGCCGGGCTTCGAAGATCAAAACCGTTTTGTTCTGATTGAGAAGGAAGCGCTGGCTCCCATGGTGCTTCTGCAAAGCGCGGCGCGGCCCGACCTGCGCTTTTTTGCCGTTTCGGTCTGGCTGGCCGATCCGGGATACCAGATCGGGATCACGGAAGAAGACCTCAAGCTCCTGGAATTGAAAGAACAGCCACAACCAGGCGGCGAGATCCTATGCCTGGCCATTCTTGCCGCTCAAGACGAAAAAACGTTCACGGCGAATTTGCTGGCGCCGGTGGTAATTCATCCAAAGATTCGCGTGGGCATACAGGCCGTGCGGAGCGACGCGCGCTATTCTCACCGCGTTGCGCTGGGGGAGGCATGTTAGTCATCCGGCGGCGCGAGGGGGAGTCGTTGTTTATCGGCGGCGATGTGGAGGTGTCGATCCTGGAGATTGCGGGCTCGCAGGTGAAACTGGGGATCCGGGCGCCGCGCGAAGTGGCGGTGCTGCGCGCCGAGATTCGGGTCACGGCGGAGCAGAACCGGGAAGCTGCCCAACGGTTGCCGGAATCCGCGATTGACGGCTTGCGGGACCGCTTGAAGACTCAGAAGGACAAATCGATGCGGGGCGAGGAAGGAGATGCGGAATAGGTTGCGAAGCCTTCGCGCAATTGTTCCAGTCGAGCGTGTTCGGCGGCCAAACCACGTTTCAGTTCGGCGAGCCTAAGCGATAGAATCGCGCCATCGCCCAGCGCGGCAGTCTGTTCCGCGGGGGATGCGGTGCGCAAGGCATTTTCACGGGCCGCGAGAGCCTGCGCGAGCGCGTCCAAATCGCCGGCGGCAACGGCCGCGAGCGCGGCCTGAGTGGCTTCCCGCGCCGTCATGTATTCTGATTCCTCCCGTACAGCACGAAGGTCAGGCCTTGCAAACTCGCCGTTACGGATTTCTGCTGGGCTTCGAGCATGGCCGCGAGCGAATCCGCGGCGGCGAGCCGCTTGGCGAGCCCGGCCTGCATGGTGTCGATACGATCCGTGAGCGCGGCGATCTGATCTTGCAAGCTACGATCAATGCGGTCGATACCATCCTGTTCAATCTTAATCAGCCCGAAGATGGGATCGCTATACTGGCGGAGCGCGGCGGAAATGCCGGCGAAGCCCGTGGTGGCCGAGCCAAGGAACTGGAAGCCGCTGGCGATTTGCGCGTCACCAAGGGAATCGAAGGCCGCCTGATCGAACGTGGCCTTGCCGCTCGTGTCAAAGCCGATGCCGAGGTCCGATAGATTCTTCACGCTGCCGGAGCTGACGCGATAGGAAGTGATCTGGCGGGTAATATTTTTCAGGCCCGTGAGGACCGTGCTGCCACTCAGAAGACCAGCGTCCTTACCGGTCTGCGCCTGTATTTGCGACTTCACCGAATTCAGGTCCGTGACAAACTGCCGGAGCGCCGAAGAAAGTTGCGTACGGTCCGTCCGCAAAGAGATGGTGACGGGCGTGGCTTTGGTAGCCAGCAACTGGAAGGTCACGCCGGAAATAACGCTGTTCACCAGGTTCGTCTTCTGCGTCACGTCAATGCCATTCAATTTGAACGTGGCGTCGGAGCCCTGATTCGTGCTGGTCAACAGAGCGGTGGAGGCGCCGTCCGGATCGTCGGTCAGCGTCAGCGTGGTTGCACCGGAGGCGTTGGCGGAAATCGAGAGGTAGTTGCCGTTTCCCGTGGTGAGAATGGAAGCCGTGACGCCCGCGCCTAGCGAATTGATCTTGTCGCGCAAGCCCACGAGGCTGTTGTTGGTCAGCGTGAACTGGTAGTTTTGGGCGCCCACGGTCAGTCTCACAGTTCCATTGGCGGAGACCGGCGTGGATGCGGAATCAGCGTAGCTGGTAAGGGAGCGTTCGGAAGCCGCGGCAGCCAGCGATGTAATTGAATTGATGGTGTAGACAGCGGGGGAGTTTGCACCCGTGGCGGTCACGCTGGCGACCGCCGGATCCGAACTCGTGGCCGTCAACCCCTGTTGCGCCGCGACGGTTCCCAGCGACTTCAGACTGGACGCCAAAGCGCCGACAGAACTATTGAGTCCGCTCAACAGGGTTTTCCGCTGGAGCAGGTCGGAGTTTTTATTCTGGAGGAGCGTGATGGGAATCTGGGCGATCTTCACCGCGCGGTTCAGGATGGTCTGGAAATCGGCGGAAAACTGGCTGACGCCGGTGATCACAAGTGGCGCGAGGCTCACGGCTGGGAATATCCTCCAGCGATCTCATCGGCACGGCAAAACGGAACTTGAATGGAGTTACTTTGGCCAATTACGGCGCCGCCTACGAACCAGTCATAATGAAGAAAACTTGTGCCTGACATTTCCCCCTTAAGCCCGTCGAGTAAGATCTTCGTCGCCGGACATCGCGGCACGATCGGTTCGGCGATCGTGCGCCGACTGGAAAAGAGCGGATATCACAGCCTCATTCTGGCCACGCGCGAGGATCTGGACCTGCGCGACCAGGCGGCCGTATCGCGCTTTTTCGCCCGCCAACTGCCGGAATATGTGTTCGTGGCCGCCGCGCGATCCGGCGGAATCCTGGCGAATTCGAAGCGCCCCGCCGAGTTCCTTTACGACAATCTGGCGATCGAATCCAATATCATTCACGCGGCCAGGCAGCATGGCGTTTGCAAACTGGTGCTGATCGGCGCGTCCTGCGTGTATCCGCGCGGCGCACCACAACCGATTCCGGAGGAATCGCTCCTGACCGGTCCCTTGGAGCCGGCCAACGAAGCCTACGCGATCGCCCGGATCGCGGGATTGAAGATGGCCGCGGCGTACCAGGCGCAGTATGGATTCTCCGCGGTCACGCTGCTTCCCGCCACGGCATACGGCCCCGGCGACAACTTCGATCTGGAGACGGCAAGTGTATTGCCGGCGCTGATGCGGCGCTTTCATGAAGCGAAAATCTGGAATTCTCCGTCCGTGACGCTGTGGGGAACGGGCGCCGCGCTGCGCGAGTTCGTGCATGCGGACGATCTGGCCGCGGCCGCCTGTCTCGCGATGGAGAGCGCTGAGGGCGGCGGCTGGCTGAACGTGGGACCGGGCGAAGACCTGACGGTCGCGGATCTGGCGGATAAAATCGCGCGGGTGGTGGATTACGGCGGGGAGATTCGCTTCGACTCCACGCGCACGGACGGGGCGCCGCGCCGGCTGTTGGATAGCTCGAAAATGCGGGCGCTGGGCTGGAAGCCGGCGATCTCGCTGGAGGGCGGCATCGCTTCCACCTATCAGTGGTACTGCGCGAACGCCGCCCCAAGTGTGGCAGGATAAAACTTCATGCCCGATGCGTCCCGCCGCACCCGCCTTCTTGCCGTACTGAAGACCGTGACTTCCCAGCCGCTTCCGGACGATGACGAAGAATCTTTGTTCGAGAGCGGGCTACTGGATTCCTTTGCCTTGCCGGATCTAGTGAGCGCGCTGGAACGCGAGTTCTCCATCAAGGTTCCGGACCGGGATCTCAACCCGCGCAAGTTCGATTCGATCGCGCGCATGGAAGCCTACCTGGCAGAGCACGCGGCCTGATCCGCGCAAACAATGTCAGCATTCTTGCACGGATTCGGAATGTACATGCCGCCGCGCGTGGTCACAAACGCCGAGATTGCCGCGCGCGTGGATCGCACGGAGGAGTGGATCGAGAACGTCTCGGGAATTCGCGAACGGCGCTGGGCAGATCCGGAAACCTCGGTGGCCGACCTGGCGGTAGCCGCAGCCGAGGACTGTTTGTCGCGGGCGGAAATCAGCGCAGCCTCGCTCGGCATGATCATCGTGGCAAGCGGGAGCGCTCGGGCAGGATTCCCGGGGCCCGCGGCGGAGGTGGCCGCGCGGCTGGGGCTCGACAGCACTCCGGCGCTGGATGTCCCGATGGCCAGCGCGGGTTCGCTATTCGCGTTGGTGATGGCCTCACAGATGACCACGCACTTTGGCGACGTGCTGGTGATTGGCGCGGAGAAGATGTCAGCGGTACTCGAAGCGCATCCTCTTGATCCGAACACTGCCATTCTGTTCGGCGATGGCGCGGGCGCGGCGCTGGTGAGTGCGCGGCCGGGGCGCTGGGAAGTTCTGGATTCGGTCCTGCACAGCGATGGCAGTTTCCGGGACGCTCTGGCATTCAATTGGAATTCCCCGCTGCGCATGAACGGCCTGTCTGTGATTTTGCAGGCAACTCGCAAGCTGCCTTCAGCAATTGAAGAGGTACTGGCAAGGGGGAACGTTGCCGTGGGTGATGTGCCGGTATTCCTGCTGCATCAGGCGAATCAGAATCTTTTGATGCGAGTTGCCAAATCGCTGGGAGTTCCCTCCGAACGCGTTTACTCAAATGTGGGCCGCTACGGGAATACGTCGTCGGCTTCCCTGTTGATCGCGGCGGCGGAATGGTCACGCGAGAATCCCGCGGCGGGGCCGGTGATCTTTTCCGCGTTTGGCGCGGGCTTGCACTGGGGCGCGCTGCTGGCGAGGCCGCGCGAATAGCGCACGGGCGCTCGCCCGCGGCCAGGTCACTGTTATCCTTGAAAGTTAATGCCGCGAGTCCGCTTTGCTCCTTCGCCGACGGGTTATCTTCACATCGGCAGCGCCAGAACATTCATTTTTAACTGGCTGTATGCCCGGCACAACCAGGGCACGATGATCCTGCGCATTGATGACACCGACGTGGAGCGCAACACGCAGACTTCGCTCGATTCGATTTACGACGGGCTGAAGTGGCTGGATCTGAATTGGGATGAATTCTACCGGCAGTCGGAGAGGCTGGATCTGCACCGGCGGATGGCGCGGGAAATCTTGGACAAGGGCCTGGCATACCGGGATTTCTCGCCGATGGTGGCGGAAATCGAAGAGAAGTCCCACGAAGACGGGCACTGGTTGTTCAATCCAGAAATGCGCGGCATGTCCACTGAGGAAAGTGACCGTAAGGCGGCAGCCGGAGAGCCGTTCGTGGTGCGCTTCAAGGTGCCGCGCGAGAGCCGCGAGGCGGTGGAGTTCACCGATCTCGTCTACGGGGAGCAGTCGAAGGCGACGGCTGATATCGAGGACTTCGCGTTGCTGCGCAGCAACGGCATGCCGACGTATCACATGGCATCCTGCGCCGACGACGCGGATTTGACGATCAGCCACGTCATCCGCGGCCAGGATCACCTGACGAATACCTTCAAACACATCCTGATCTTTGAGGCGCTGGGCGTAAAGCCGCCTGAGTTCGCGCACCTGCCGCTGTTGATTGCACCCGACGGGGCGAAACTTTCCAAGCGTAAGCATGGCCCCGTGGTGAGCGTGACCACGTATCGCGACGGCGGCTTCCTGCCGCACTCGTATGTCAACTTCCTGTGCTTACTGGGCTGGTCGCCGAAAAATGACCGCGAAGTGATGTCGCGGGAGGAACTGGTGGCGGCGTTCACCCTTGAAGGAGTGAACCGCCCGAATGCCACGGTGAACTTCACCGAAGAAGATCCGTACGATCCGAAGGCGACGTGGCTCAACGCCGAACATCTGCGGGCACTGCCCATCGAGGAACTAGCTGCACAACTGCTGCCCTTCGCCCGTGCCGCGGGTTTTGACGCAAGTCCTGAAAAGATGCTGGCGATCACGCCGCTGATTCGCGAACGCATCCGTACGCTGCGCGAGGTGGCAACAACCGCCGACTTCTTTTTCGCTGACGAATTGCCGCCCTACGACAGCAACGAACTGATTCCCCAGAAGGGCGATGCGCGCATGGCGCTGGCGGTGCTGGAGAAAGCCACGGAAGTGCTGAAGAGCGCTGAGTTCACGCATGACGGCCTGGATGCGGCTCTGCGCGCGGCGGCGACGGACATGAAGGTCAAGACCGGGCAGATGTACCAACCGGTCCGCGTGGCGGTGTGCGGCCGCAAAGTGGCTCCGCCGTTGTTTGAAACTTTGATCGTGCTGGGCCGGGAGACCTGCCTGCACCGCATGGAACGCGCTATCGAACAGTTGCCCGCCGGAGAAATATCATGAGTGAAAGCAACGCAAACGACAGCAAACCAAGCGACAGCAACCCCGTCCCGGCGCCGCTCATGGCGTCGCATTTTATCCGCGACATCATCATCGAAGACCAAAAGACGGGCAAGAACGGAGGCCGCGTGCTCACGCGTTTTCCTCCGGAACCGAACGGGTATCTGCACGTTGGCCACGCCAAGTCGATCCACTTGAACTTCGGACTGGCGAGAGAGTTTGGCGGCCGCTGCAATCTGCGCTTCGACGATACAAACCCCGAGAAGGAAGAGACCGAGTACGTCGAATCCATCATTGCGGACGTGAAGTGGCTGGGCGGCGATTTCGGCGGCAGCATTTTTTACGCGTCGGATTACTTCCAACAACTCTATGACTGGGCCGCGCAACTGATCCGCGACGGGAAGGCATACGTTTGCGATCTGACACCGGATCAGGTTCGCCAACAGCGCGGGACCTTGACCGAACCCGGACAGGAGAGCCCCTATCGCAACCGGTCCGCCGAAGAGAACCTGGGTCTGTTCGCGCGCATGAGGGCCGGCGAGTTCCCGGACGGCTCGCGCACACTGCGCGCCAAGATCGACATGGCGTCGAAGAACCTGAATCTGCGGGACCCTATTATGTACCGCATTCTCCACGCCGAGCATCATCGTACGGGAAACGCGTGGCCGATTTACCCGATGTACGATTACGCGCACGGACAATCGGATTCCATCGAAGGCATCACGCACTCGATCTGCACGTTGGAGTTTGAAGACCACCGGCCGCTTTACGATTGGTTTGTGGAGCAGTTGGGCATTCATCATCCACAGCAGATTGAATTCGACCGCCTGAACCTCACTTACACGATGATGAGCAAACGCAAGCTGCTGAAACTCGTGCAGGACAAGTACGTGAACGGATGGGACGATCCGCGGATGCCCACGATTTCCGGGATGCGGCGGCGCGGGTACACCCCGGAAGCTCTGCGGAATTTTTGCAGCAAGCTTGGCGTATCAAAGACGGCAGGAACGACGGAACTCGCGCTTCTCGAATATTGCGTCCGCGAAGATCTGAACAAGCGCGCATTGCGGGTGATGGGCGTGCTGTATCCGCTGCGCGTGGTGATCGACAACTATCCGGAAGATTTGGTCGAGCAGATGGAAGCGGTGAACAATCCAGAAGACGCCGGCGCGGGGACGCGGACCGTGCCATTCTCGAAGGTGCTCTATATCGAGCGCGACGATTTCCGCGAAGATCCGCCGAAACAGTTTTTCCGCCTATCGCCAGGGCGTGAGGTTCGACTGCGCTACGGCTATTTCATCACCTGCACCGGCGTGGTGAAAGACGCGGCAGGCGAAGTCATCGAAGTGCATTGTACGTACGATCCGGCAACACGCGGCGGCAACGCGCCGGATGGCCGCAAGGTGAAATCGACCATTCATTGGGTATCGGCGGACCACGCCATCGACTCCGAGGTCCGGCTGTACGAAACGCTGTTTACCAAGGAAGATCCCAATGACGTGCACGAAGGGCACGACTTCACGGATAATCTGAATCCGCAATCGCTGACAGTGATTACGGCGAAGCTGGAGCCGAGTCTGGCCGGTGCTGCGCCGGGCAGCCGCTATCAATTCGAGCGTATGGGCTATTTCACGGTGGACAAGGGTTCCACGGCGGCGAACCTGGCATTCAATCGCACGGTTACGTTGAAAGACACATGGGCCAAGATCGAGCAGAAGATGCCGGATCAAAAGAAGCCAGAGAAGAAACCGAAATAGCATGACCATCGTTGGCTTAGGCGGATTGCACGGGGACAGCGCCTGCGCGGTGCTCAGGGACGGCGTCTTGCGCGCGGCCATTGAAGAGTCCAAGCTGCAGCACGCCGCCCGCGGCGGCATCCCCGAACTGGCGATCGCCGAATGCCTGCGCCTGGCGAAGGCAACGCACGACGAAGTAAAGTCCGTGGCGGTAGCTCGTCCGGTGAATTCGGCGATACTGGCGCCGTTGCGGGGCCTGTTCCCCAACGCCGAAATCTCCGTGGTGGAGCATCATCTGGCGCACGCCGCGTCGGCGTTTTTCGCGTCCCCGTTTGAGAAGGCAACGGTACTGACGCTCGACCAGACCGGCGATTTTCATTGCGGCGCGCGCTGGAACGCGCATGGCAATCAGTTCCATCTGGAGAAAGAATGGCAGAGTCCGGATTCGCTGGCCGCGCTGTATAGCGCGGTGACGCAGCTCTTGGGATTCCGCGCAGGCGCGGATGAACACAAAGTCCAGTGGCTCTCGGCTTCGGGCGACGACCGCTTTGTGAGTTTGTTTCACGAAGTCATGAGTGAGGCGGGCCATCCGGATGCGTCGTTCTTTGACGGCAGCCGGAATGCGCGCGGCGGGTTCAGTCCAAAACTATTCGCGGCCCTAGGCCTTCCGGATGGAGCGGCGATTCCGGCCGCGCTGGCAGCGCCGGTGGCGCGCGGCGTGCAACGGGCCATCGAGAGCGCGGCGCTGGCGATGGCGGGCGAAGGCGAAAACCTGTGTCTGGCCGGAGGGTTGTTCTACAACCCTCTGCTCGTCGAATCTCTGGAGCGCGGCGGCCGCTGGAAAAACGTGTTCGTGCAGCCGGCCGCGGGCAACCCCGGGACCGCGCTCGGCGCGGCCTTCCACGTGTGGCACCAGCGCCAGCACCACACCAAACGGACTGGCGCGGGTTCGCTTCTGCTGGGCCCGAGCTATGGCCAGGACGAGATCAAAAAAGTCTTGGAAAACTGCAAGCTGCGCTTCCGCTATCTGCGGTCTGATGATGAAACCATCGCGGGCGCGGTGGCGATGCTGGGCGAGCGCAAGATCGTTGCCTGGATGCAGGGACGCATGGAGTTTGGTCCGCGGGCGCTGGGCAATCGCAGCATACTGGCGTCGCCGCTCGATCCGTATTCAACGGAGAACCTGAACGTCTATATCAAGCACCGCGAGCCGTTCCGGAAATTCGCGGCATCGGTCCCCGAAGAGCTGGCAGCGGAATATTTCGACGCTGGCCCCAACGCGCGCAATCTGGCGACGGTGGGCCGAGTGAAACCCGCGCACCGCAAGACCTTCGCGGGGGCGATCTTGGGCGAGGACATCGTGCGCGTGCACACCGTATCGAAAGCGGAGAACCCGCTCTATCACCGTCTCCTGCACGAAGCGGGCAAAGCGACGGGCCTGCCCGTGCTTTACAATACGAGCTTCAATTTATTCGGCGCGCCGCTGGTTTCCACGCCCCGCGATGCCGTACGAAGCTTTTACTCGTCGGGCATTGACGCGTTGTTCGTGGGGAATTTTGTTGTCGAGAAGTAGGAGTCAGCCCTTGCCACGCGCCGCCGTTGCGGCAACTGGGGCGGGCGCGGGAACGGGCTGAGGAGCAGCCGCTGCTTCGCCGCGTACGATGCCGATGGCTTTGCGCAACTCCGCATCCAGTTTCTTGAATGTGTCCGAGTTGTCCTTGAGGAACTGGCGGGCATTCTCGCGGCCCTGGCCAATGCGCTCGGCTTTGTAGCTGTACCAGGCCCCGCTCTTTTCGACCAGATTCTGGGCCACGGCCAAATCCAGCACATCGCCCTCTTTGGAAATACCTTCGCCGTAGATGATGTCGAACTCGGCTTCGCGGAAGGGCGGCGCCATCTTGTTCTTGACAATCTTGATCTTGGTGCGGTTGCCGGTGACCACGTCGCCATCCTTGATGGCGGCGATGCGGCGGATGTCGGCGCGGATGCTCGAATAGAATTTGAGCGCGCGCCCGCCGGTGGTGGTCTCCGGGTTGCCGAACATGACGCCGATCTTTTCGCGGATCTGGT
>CAMAVI010000088.1 GCA_945861625.1 Candidatus Sulfopaludibacter sp. SbA3 | reverse complement strand
CCGCTGTCCGGGTTCTGGAGAGGGCGATGCTCCAGTACCTCGATCAGAGAAACGGGAATCCCAAACCCTTCGTTTGGACGACTGACGCAGACTTGATTCTGGGGAAGGTCCAAAGACTTTGTGAACGGATCTCTAACTCAGGACACTAGCGACACTAGCGGACTACCCCCCCTTTACAACGTGTTTCTATTGGGTTATCCTGATCGTGGAATTTTTGTTTGCGTAGTTAAGGAGCGACTCATGAAGCACAGAACGTCCCTGTTGACCGCGTTTTCTGCAATTGCACTGCTGGCCCCGCTCGCCGCGATGGCCGCCGACGTTGCCGGGCCCGCCGGACAGCCCACTTTTGCCAAGGACATCGCTCCCATCTTGCAGGAACGCTGCCAGGAGTGCCACCGCAAAGGCGCCATGGCGCCCATGTCGCTGGTGACCTACGAAGAAACCCGGCCGTGGGCCAGGGCCATCAAGCAGCGCGTAGTCACGCGGCAGATGCCGCCGTGGCACATCGACAAGACCGTGGGCGTGAAGAAGTTCAAGAACGATTTCTCGCTTACGGATGAACAGATTAACACCATCTCGCGCTGGGTGGATTCCGGCGCGCCGCAGGGCGACCTCAAGGACATGCCCGCCGCCAAGACCTTCCGGGCAGACAACGAATGGAACGGCACGAAAGAGATGGGGCCGCCGGATTTGATCATCCGCTCCAAACCGTACACCATGCCGGCCCGCCATCAGGACGTGTGGTGGCGTGAAGAGTCCGCCATCGGCGTGACTGAGCCGCGCTGGATGCGCGCCGTCGAAGTCCGCCCGGGAGGGACGCAGGGACTCAAGATCACACACCACGCCGTGGCTTATCTGGCGCAGAATGATCCCAAGGGTCTGGCTCCGGGAACCGACCCCACGCTGAATGCGCGCGCGTATCTGATGGAGTGGGCCATCGGCAAAGGCTATGATCTCTATCGCCCCGATAGCGGCAAGCTGCTGCTGCCCGGCTCCAAGATTAACTGGGACATTCACTATCACGCGGTGGGCGAAGAGCTCACCGACCTGGTTGAGATCGGCATCTGGCTTTACCCGAAAGGGCAGGAGCCCAAGTACCGCACCTATCTGACCGGCTTCCAGGCCGTGCGCGGATTCGAAACCAGCCAGCCCGGCCGGGGCGAGCGCCTGATCGACATTGCCCCCAACACGATTTCGCAGACCGACAACTACACCGTACTCAAGCAGGCCGCGATGCTCGAAAATTTCCAGCCGCATATGCACCTGCGCGGCAAAGCCATGTCGGTGGAAGCGATCTTGCCGGACGGCAGAGTCGAACAGATCAGCCACATCGGCAATTTCAACTTCAACTGGATGACCAACTACATCTATGAAGACGATGCCGCCCCGCTGCTGCCCAAGGGCACCATGATTCACGTCACGGCGTGGTACGACAACACCCGGGCCAACCCGCGCAATCCCGATCCCGATCAGTGGGTGGGCTTTGGGGACCGCACCGTCGACGAGATGGGCCACGCCTGGATGAACGTCACTTACATGAGCGACGAGGAATACAATTCCATGCTCGTGAAGCGTAAGCAGAAGATGCAGGCGTCGTCGAAGTAAGCGCCCCGTTAAGAACCAAGAAGGGATTACAGCAGTGCGTCGAGTCATTTTCGCGGCGTTGTTTGCGACAACGGCGTTCGCGACCGCGGCATTCGTGTGGGGACAGTCCCTGCCCTCCGAGCCGACCCACGTTGCCGGCGAAAGCGTGGCCGCCGCGTTTGAAGGATGGTTCCGCGATCCCGATGGAACCATCAACCTCCTGTTCGGCTACTACAACCGCAACCGCAATCAGGACGTGGACGTTCCCGTCGGCCCCAATAACCGCGTTGAACCGGGCGGCCCGGATCGCGGCCAGCCCACGCACTTCGTTTCCGGCCGCGGGTGGGGCATCTTCGCGGTCAAAGTGCCGGCCAATTTCGGCGATCAGAAAGTCACCTGGACCCTCACCGCCAACGGCAAGACTACGTTGGTTCCGGGCTCCCTTAACGTGGACTACGAATTGTCGCCGCTGGTGGAAGCCGCGGTGGGCAATTCCCCTCCGGAAATGGCCTTCGCCGAAGCCGGCCCGTGGACCCAGGGTCCCCATGGTGGGTTGACGGGGTCAGCCACCGCCAAAGTGGGAACTTCGAACACCATCAGCGTGTGGGTTGCCGACGACGCCAAGTTTACCGTGGGCAACGGCGTCCGGCCCACCATCATGCCTCCGCCGGTCAATGTGCGTTGGACCAAGTATCGCGGACCCGGCGAAGTAAAGTTCGCCACCGAACGCATGCCCGCGAATGCCGTGGAACGCAAAGGCTCGAAGGCTGTGTTCAACGGCAAGGCCGACGCTTCGGTCACCTTTAGCGAACCGGGCGAGTACGTACTCAACGTGCAGGCCAACGATTACTCCGGCGTGGGCGGAGCCGGCTTCCAGTGCTGCTGGTCGAATGCCCAAGTCAAAGTCAACGTGACCCGTTGACCATCACGCCCTGCACTTCCTCGATTTTTCCACTCTTTACCTTGAAGATCTCTGCCAGCAGGGCGGAACCCGCTCCCGCGCGGCTTACCGTGCCGATGCTCAACACCAGGCCGTGCTCCACATCCACGACGGGCGTGCGGCGTTTGCTCACCACCGCTCCCTTGAGCGCGTCCGCCGCCAACTGCTCGCCATTGGCGAAGCGGTTGACCTCGTCGTTGTACCGGCCCGCGTAAAACGCATCCACCACCGCGGTCAGATCCTTGCGCATCATGCGGTCCGCCATCGTCAGTAGTTGCAACAGCGCCACGGGCGGCACGGGCAGCTTCTCCGGAGCGAAGAACGGAGCCTGCGCCTTGCGCGCCACGATGGTTTCCACTTCGCTGATCGCCTTGCCCGCTACTTTGATGCGCAGCAAAAAGGATACAGGCGGCTGTCCGCCTTCCCTCACCACGGCCTGCACCGCCGCCGCGCCGCCCTGCGGATCGAGCACATGAAGCTTATACGTAGCTGCCCCGGCGGTTTTCCAGAACCCCTCGCCAATCGGCTTGGACTCGCCGTTTTCGGTAAACGTCGCGGTGGGCGTCAGGTTTAGTTTCGACGCGTCATGCCGCGACATCCGGAATAGGTAGCCGTCGAGCAACCCGCGCAGGCACTCCTTGCCGCAGACCTGCGCGTTGGCAAGCACGGAGGAAGACGCCAGTAGCACAAGCCAGCGTAGTCTCATTTAGTGCTCGGGAGATCAATGCGCGGCGGGCGTCATGCGGAGTTTACGGTATACCTGTGCCGCTTCCGGACCCGCAAGGAAATCCAGCAGCGACTGCGCCGCTTTCTTGTCTTTCGTATGAGAGGAAAGGAAGGCGTACAAGCTCGGCGGCGTCGAAAATTCCTTGGGCAGAGCGCCCGCGTTCTCAACGCCCGCAGTCATTTCACTCAGGAACGTGATGCCCAGTTCGGCCTCGCCATCCTCGGTCGCCTTCATCGCGGCGGCGGCGTTCGCCGCCCGTTTCAGCTTCGGCTCGATCTCCTGCGTCAGCCCCATGTTCTTCAGCGCCAGATCGAAGTTGATGCCGGCGGCCGCGCTCTTGGGGTCGGGATACACAATCGACTTCGCCGCGCGCAGCGACTCCTTCACCGCCTCCGGCGACGACATATCCGGCTTCGTCGCGCCCTTCTTCACCGCCACGCCCAGCTCGATGCTCGCCAGTTGCTTCGAGCTTGCCTCGACCACGTGCCCCGACTTCAGCACTTCGTCGAGCGGCGTCTGCACGATGGGCACATCCACGGCGTCCCCGCGCGCCACCATCTGCCGCGAGCCCGGCCCCGAGCCATATGTCGCCCTCACCTTGTAGCCGGTCTTGCCCTCGAACACCGGAATCAATTGCTCCAGCGCCACGCGGATACCGCCGGGCGCGATTACACCGATTTCGGTCTGCGCGAACGCGGCCACTGAATTCACGGCCGCCAGCGCGGCCATCACGAAATAGCGTCTTGAGTTCATTCTCTTGGTTCTCCGTTTACTCATCGGGTTGCATTCTGTGGCGCCGGTACGCGGCCGCGGCTTCCGCCGAGGACAGATAATCGAGCAGCGCCCTGGCCGCCTTCGCGTCCTTTGCGTGCGCGGACACGAAACCCACCAGATGAGTCGGCGGCGCAATGCTTTCCGGCAGCGGGCCGACGATATCGATGCCGGGCTCCCCGCCCAGTTCGCTCAGGAACGTAACGCCGATTTCCGCTTCTCCGCGCGCGGTGATCTTCATCACCTCCGCGCCGACCACGGGCTTCAACTTCGGCTTCACCTGCTCTGCAATGCCCAACTGAACCAGGGTCTGGTCGAACGTGATGCCGGCCGCCGGTCCGCGCGCCGGGTTGGGATACACCACGCTTTTCGCCGTCAGCAGCATGCGCTTCACCGCATCGGGCGAGGAAATGTCGGGCTTCGGCGCGCCCTTCTTCACCGCCACGCCCACGCGCCCGCTGGCCAGGGCTTTCCTCGACGCCGCCACCACGTGTCCCGACTTCACCACTTCGTCATAGGGCGCCTGCACCACCGGCACATCGAACGGTTCCCCGTCCGCCACCTGCTTCTTGGCGACCAGCCCCGTGCCCCATGTCGGTTTCACTTTGTAGCCGGTCTTTTTCTCGAAACCAGGAATGAGATCTTCAAGCGGACCTTTGATCCCAATGGGAGCAATCAGGGTGACCTCCGTCTGCGCGAGCACCGGCAAAGCGGCAAACACGATCAGTCCGAGTAGTTTCCTCATCTTCTCAATTATAAGTGCGTCGATTATAAATGGGGCGGGGTGGCTCGCGTTTTCCGCCCGCTTCTCCCTTGGGGTTCCGCGCGCAGGAACACGTTTACCTCTTCGAGCGACCCGAAGAACCCCACGAACGCGTTCTGCAACTCAACGGGCCGCCGCCGCGTCTGCCGGAAATCGCGCGGACGGAACTGATCGGTGGACGCGATCGCCGCCGCGCCCATCGGCCGGTACTCGTGCGTGCCCTGCGCCCACGCCATGCCTTGCTCTTGATCGATCCAAAGGGCGAACCCCATGCGTTAACTCAGTACGCCTTGCCGTCACCGGCCTCTCACTGAGCCGCGACCGTGAGGAAGCGCCCCGCTAACGGTACTCTTGCTTCCCTTGTCCCGCCTGCCGCAGCACGCGCGCTGCGCGGGCCGGGTTGAAGACCCCACAGGAACAGAAGCGTGTCATGTAACTGGCCGCCTGCTCCGGTGTGCGGCGGCCTTCCTTCACCCAGTCGATCATCTTCTTCGCGAGCGAGTGGCTCACCATGCCGTGCCCGCACATGGTCGCCAGCATCAGCACGTCGTCGGACGGCAGCTTTTCCGTCTTGCCCTCGAAACCCAGCGAGTAACCCACGCTGTGCCGCGGGATGCCCGCCGCGAAGCAGCACTGCTCGGCGCCTTCCACCGACGTCGAAATGTTGATGCTCAATCCCAGATCCGCGGCTTTCACGGCTTTGACGAATTCCTCGGCCGTCGGTCGGCTATCAAATACCGCCGCGACCGTCGTCAGCGTGTCCAGACCATTGATGACAGTCTGGAAATCCAGCGTGATGTCACGATTCCAGTGCGCCAGCGGATTCATCTGCCGCGAGGGCCGCAGCGCCCCGCCGTGCGAAGCGTCGCCCAGATTCACGGGCTTGAAGGGCACGGCCATTTCCAAAAACTTCTTGAGCTTGGGCAGCGCGCCTTGATCGTTCTTTCCGCGCGCACACATGGCAAAGACCACGTAGTCATCGGCGAAACTCTCCGCCGGTCCAAAACGATGAAGTGTATTGGTCATGTTTTTTCCAACAACGCCGCCTGCGCCGCCCGCCCTAGTCCGATATTGGTCTTCGCCCGCTGCGGATGATACCCCAGCCGCTCCAGAATCGGCTCCACCACGTGATCCTCGCCGTTCTCATCGCAGCGGGTTCCCACGCCCAGCGCGATCACGGTGTCGATCCCCTTCTCGACGTCCCACACCAGGCGGATGATTTCCTCGGTGCGCTCGGCCGGCACCTTGATTTCGACGATGGCCGACAGCACCCGCTCGTTCATGATGTCCTCGCGGATCGTGCCCGTCGCGACGTCGCTCATCAGCGAAGTCACTGGATTCCGCTTCTCGAACGCCACGCCCACTTTCGCCAACGCCCAGCACATCGTCTGGATGTCTTTGAACGACGCGCCCACGCCCGGCCGCCCGAATTCGATGGTAAATCCGGTCTCGCCGATGCCCACGCGCCCGCTGACGTCGTTGGTCTTCACTTCTTCGGTGCCGCGTCCGTGCACACCGGTTGACTCGTGCGGCACGCGCGGATCGGAAAACGCCCGCCGTACCGTGCGCGGCCACTTCAACTCCTCCGGCTCGAACGCACCCGTCGGGCACACATCCGGCTCGGGATCGAAACGCAGACGGAACGCCTGAAACACTTTGCGCACCGTGCGCACGAACGTCGGATTCAAATGTTCTTGACTGAGCCCGTTGTAGCAGGTGTAGCACTCGACGCACGCATCCAAGTTCACCGTGGCGCGGCGAATGCCGGGGTCGATGTAGATCGCGCCCACCGGACACACGTACGTGCAATTCCCGCAGGCGACACACTTGTCAGGATTGATTCTCATGCAATCTTACGGCTGGCATCGATCTTGAGGAACAACAGCGACGCAATCACGCACAGCACGCTGGTCAGGAAGAACGCCGAGTTCCACCCGTAGCCTTTCACCATGTTGGTCACCACCATCGCCGACAGCGCTCCGCCCAGGTTGCCCACCGAGTTCATCACCGCTGAAACCGAGCCCGCGAAGTCGCCGCCGATATCCAGCGGGATGGCCCACGATATACCCACGGTCCATTCCAGAGCGAAGAACGCGATCGAATAGAAGGCCACTGATTTCTCCGGCGTATCCGCCGTGACCGCGGGAATCGTCGCCACCGCGGAGACCAAGAAGCCCGCGATCGCCACCCAGCGCCGAGCCAGGTTCACGTTACCGGTGCGGTGCAGCACGTGATCGGAAAACCATCCTCCCGCCAGATCCCCCAGCACACCCGCGAACAAAGGCGAAAACGCATACAATCCCATCTTGGCGATGGAGATGTGATGGACATCGGTTAAGTACGTCGGGAACCAATCTTGATATACATTCAGGTTGAAGTTGTAGCAGAAATACATCAAGGCCAGCACCCACAGGTTGCCGTGCGCAAAGATATCTTTCCACGGAACGGGCTTATTGGTGCGCTTGCGGCCGCCTCCAATCAGGTCGCGCTCGGCCTGGTTGGTCTTGTGATGCTCTTCCGGCGTATCGCGGTAATAAAGGAACCAGGCCACTGACCAAATGACGCCGATGACGCCAAATCCCAAGAACGCGACTCGCCACCCGAACATGGGAATCACGCCGCTCCAGCGCAAACCGAAAACCGTGAATCCGGCGAGCACCAGAGGCGTCAGCGCCCCGCCCAGCCGCGAGCCCGCGTGCGTGATCCCTTGCGCGAAGCCGCGTTCGGTCGGCAGCATCCAGCGCGCCAGCGACCGCGTGGCAATCGGGAACGCACCCGCTTCGCCCAGGCCGAAGAACACCTGAATCACGATCATCGAAACCGCGTTCCACGCCATCGCGGTAAACGCCGTGAACAAGCTCCACCAGGTGACCACCGCGGTCAGCGCCTTGCGCGCTCCGAAGCGGTCACCGAGCCACCCGCCGGGGATCTGGAACAGCGCATACGCCAGCCGGAAGCTGAAGGTGATCCAGCCCATCATGACCAGCGAGATGTCGAGTTCCTTCATGATCGTCGGCCGCGCGACAGCCAGAATCTGGCGGTCCATGTACGTGATCGCATACGCCGCCACCGTCAACGCCAGAACAATGTGGCGGACACGCGTGGGACGCGTCCCGGAGCCTGATCCTGGGGAAGGGGCAGCATCGACCTTTGGTTGCATCACTCTATTCAAGCAGATTCGAAGGCAAAAGGCAGCCTAACTCGCCCTCGGCAGCACTTCGCGCTCGATCTGCGCGGCTGCGGTGTCGCGCGCTACGTCCAGTTCGTAATCCAGTTGCAGGCCCAGCCAGAGGTCGGGCGAAGTTCCGAAATAGCGGGCCAGCCGGAGCGCCATCTTAGCGCTGATACCGCGGGTTTCATTCACGATCCCCGACACATGGTTGGGCGGCGTGTGCAGGGCGCGCGCCAGCGTATTGATGGACAACCCGAGCGGCCCCATAACGTCTTCGCACAGGATTTCTCCAGCGTGAACCGGAGCTAATTTCGTTTTCCGGCCCGCCATATCGCCTTACGCAAGCAATTCCCGGATCAGAACGGCGGGATGAACACCCGTCGCGCCCGCCAGGTCATCCACTTGGTGCCGGCAGGAGGTGCCGACCGCTACCAGCACTTCGCCGGGCTTCATCGCCTTGACCGCGGGCAGAAGCTTGCGGTTCGCGATAGCGACCGAGACATCATAATGACCGGCAGCGTAGCCGAACGAACCGGCCATGCCGCAGCAACCCGCGTCAAGATCGACCACGGTCGTCGACGGAATCTTCGCCAGCAGCGACTTGGTCGCGTCCAGCAATCCCATCGACTTCTGATGACAATGTCCGTGCAACAGGATCTTGCTCGGACCCGCGCGCAGCGGCAAATCCAGCGTCGCGGCGAATTCTTCCCACAGCAGACACGCCTGCGCCACCACGCGCGCTTTCTTCTGCTGCTCGCCGCGCAGCAGCGAAGCCGCGTCTTCCTTTAGCACTGACAGGCAGCTTGGCTCGCAGAACAGAATCTTCTCGCCCCGTTGCGCGATGGGATACAACGCTTCCACCAAGTGTCCGGCGGACTCACGAGCTTCCGCCAGCAGGCCCTTTGAGATGAGCGGCCGCCCGCAGCAGCCTGGACGGATCACGTCCACCGCGAAGCCGCCACGCTCCAGCACTTCGAGCGCCGCCATGCCGATTTCCGGGTCGTAGTGATTGGTGAACGTGTCATTGAACAGCGTGACTCGTCTGGTTTTATTGGACTTGGCGTGCTTGGTTTTCGCGCGCCCGGCTACTTGCTTGGCGAACGTGTTGCGCTTAAACTCCGGCAACTTCCGGCGCGGATCGACGCCTAGGAACTTCTTGTTCAGCGAAGTCCCCGCGATCCAGTTCGCGATCGGTGCAAACGCGCTCGCCAGCGGAGCCATCTTCGCGATGCCGCCCAGCGCCTTTGCGTGTAAAGGCGTGCCGTGCCGCGAGTAGTAATCCGCCAGAAACTCGCTCTTGAAGCGCGCCATGTCCACGCCGACGGGACATTCCGCTTTGCACGCCCGGCATTCCAGGCACAGATCGAGAGCCTTGTACACGCCCTCGTCGCCCAACCCGGTTTCGCCCAACTGCCCGGTCATGGCCAGCCGCAGTGTATTCGCTCGCCCGCGCGTGGAGTCGCCCTCATCGTGCGTCACCATATAAGAAGGACACATGGTGCCGGAAAGTTTCTTGCGGCAGGCGCCCACGCCGCTGCACATCTCCACCGCGCCGCCCATCCCGCCGAATTCGCTGTAATCGAAATAGGTCTTCGGGTTCGGAGTCTTGTATGCGGCCCCGAAACGCAGGTTCGTGGTCATGGGCGGCGAATTCACGATCTTGCCGGGATTGAACAGTCCGTGCGGATCGAACGTCTGCTTCACTTGACGGAACGCTTCGTACAGCGTGTCGCCGAACATCCGGCGCATGAAAGGCCCGCGCACCAGCCCGTCGCCGTGCTCGCCCGATAGCGCGCCGCCGAATTCCAGCACCAGATTGGCCACGTCATTGGCGATGCCCTCGAACTTGCGGATGCCCTCTTCGGTCTTCATGTTGACCACTGGGCGCACGTGCAGGCAGCCCACCGACGCATGCGCGTACACACCCGCCGTGGTCCCGTGCGTGTCAATGATCTTCAGGAAGCGGCCGATGAACTCGCTCAGTTTCTCCGGCGCCACCGCCGTGTCTTCCACGAACGAAATCGACTTGGCGTCCGACTTCATCGCCGTCGACAAGCCCAGCGCCGACTCGCGCAAGCTCCAGATGCGCTGCTGCTGAGGTGGATCCGTCTCGATGTGATAGTGATACCCGAGCTTCTTTTCGCGCAGATCGGCTTCCAGCGCCTGCATGCGCGGCGGCAGCTCTTCTTTGAGATCCGCGTACATCTCCACGCACAGCGTGGATCCCGGTTCACCCTTAACGTATTTGTTGCGGATGCTGTCCAGGTTCGCGTTCTGCCGCGTGGAATCCAGGATGGCCTTGTCCATCACCTCCACCGCCGACGGCTTGTGCTGCAGGATCACCGGCGCCGCCGACAGCGACTCCAGCAGATGCTCGAAGCCGATGACCATCACGGCCTTGAACTTGGGCAGCGGAACCAGATTGAGTTTGGCCTCCAGAATCACGCCCAGCGTGCCTTCCGAGCCCACCATGATCCGCGCGAGATTCACGGGCTTCGCTGGATCGACGAACTCGTCCAGGTTGTAGCCGCCTACGCGGCGCAGGATTTTGGGATAGCGGCGGTCGATTTCGGCGGCGTGCTCGCGGGCCAGCCCCAGTACGGTGCGGTAGCAGGCGGCTTCCAACGTGTCGCCCGTCGGAACCTGATCGCGCGGAATATCGCGGAAATGCACAATGCTGCCGTCATGGAGCAGCACCGTCTGTTCCAGTACGTGGTCAATGGTTTTGCCGTACAACACGCTGCGCGCGCCGCAGGAGTTGTTGGACATCATGCCGCCAACGGTGGCGCGGCTGGCCGTCGAAATATCCGGCGCGAAGCGCAGGCCCAGGTGCGCCAGTTGCGCATTCAGCTCGTCCAGCACGATCCCCGGCTGCACGCGCGCCCAGCGCTCCTCGGCGTTCACTTCGAGCAGCTTGTTGTAATACTTCGACGTATCCACCTGCAGGCCTTCGCCGATGGCCTGCCCAGCCTGCGAGGTGCCGCCGCCGCGCATGGTGATAGGGCACTGGTAGCGCCCGCAAATCTCCACGATGCGGATGATGTCTTCGCGGGTCTTGGGGATGGCCACGCCCAGGGGCTTGATCAGATACACGCTGGCGTCGGTGGAATACAGCGAGCGGGAAACTTCGTCGAAGCGGACTTCGCCTTCCAACTGCTGCTGGAGTTCGCGCTGGAATGCCGCGCGGTCGATTCGGGGTTCTAACTGCACCAGACTCAAGTCACTGGCTCCTAGGGGGAAGTGGGGGAATTACTATTTTCCCACACCCTGCTAATGTAATTTCATGCGCAAGCAAGATATCCTCACGCCCGCACTGCTCCTCGACCTCGACGCCTTCGAAGCCAATCTCGCGCGCATGATGGACCAAGCCACCCGCAGAGGGAAAGCCATCCGCCCCCACGCCAAAGCCCACAAGTGCGTGGAGATCGCGCGGCGTCAGCTCACCGCCGGAGCCTGCGGCGTGTGCGTGGCCACGCTGGCCGAGGCTGAACTGATGTCGCAAGGCGGAATTATTGGGCTGCTGCTGACCTCTCCGGTCGCCGATCCCCACAAGATCGAGCGCATCGTGCAAACCGGCGCCATGGTCGTCGTCGATCATCTTCGCCAAGTCGAGTGGTATCAGGCAGCCGCGAGCAAAGCCGGCCGTCAGCTCGGCGTATTAGTGGACCTCGACGTGGGCGATCACCGCACCGGCGCGGCATCCCTCGAGCAGGCCGTGGCCATCGCGGAAGCGATCGACCGCGCGAGCCATCTCCAACTTCGCGGCCTACAGGCCTACGCGGCCGCCGGCTCGCACATCATGCCGTACGAGGATCGCGTGTTGAACTCCCGGCAGACGTTCGCCCACGCGGGCGCGGTCCGCGACGCTCTCGCGCGTCAAGGACTGGCCGTCGAGATCATCTCCGGCGGCAGCACCGGCACCTGGCTGATTGACACGGCGCTCCCCGAGCCGACCGAGCTGCAAGTGGGTTCCTTCGTCCTGATGGACATGGATTACGGCCGAGCGGATGTGGATTTCCAGCGTGTCATCACGGTGCTGGGCACGGTGGTGAGCGCCAATCACCAGAGCTTCGTGACGGTGGACGCGGGCACCAAGTCGTTTTCGACCGACCGCGGCTACGGACCCGAGGCTATCGGCGTGGCCGGCTCCACCTTCCGCTTCGGCGGCGACGAGTTCGGTTGGGTGGACGTGGCTGACCCCACCAACCGCCCCTCCCTGGGCGACAAGATCGAATTCATCCCGCCCCACTGCGACCCCACCGTGAACCTCTACAACGGCATCTACGCCTGCCGCGGCGACCAGGTGGAAGCCGTGTGGCCGGTGAAGGGGCTGGCGGTGTAACATACGCACTGCCAAAATCAGCAACAGACTGCTCTTGGGGCGATTAACTTGCCGCAACGCTTCCCCGGCCAGTGAGCGGGCTATACTCGAAGTAGATGAATTTCGGGCAGGAAATCACCCGGCTACAGGACACGTTGGTTGTTGTAGCCGAGATCCGGCGCCGTCAGGCAGAGATTCAGAAGACGCAGGCGCAAGGTTTAGCGGTCCACGAACAGCGCATGAGTCACATTGACGAGCGCCTTTCGGAGATTACCGATAAGCTGGACGGCTTCATCGGCGGAAGCTTCGGTAAGAACTAGGCTAACGGCTCGTTCACTTCTTCCCCCCGCCCGCGATCAGCGCTTCCAATTCCGCCGCGAAACCAGGTGCTTCCAGGCCGGCCTGCGTCCAGTCGCGCACGATGTTTCCTTGTGGATTGATGGCGAACAGGTGCGGCGCATCAAAGGAAGGGTGCGCCGGCGTGGCGTTGAAATACCACATCGCCGTCTGACCGGAGTCGAACAGAATCGGCGTGGTGGCCTTAGTTTCGGCGATGTATTTCGAGACGGTTGCCGTGTTATCAGGCGGTACGACGACGGCCAGAATCACCGCCTTGGCTCCCAATTTCGGCTTGAGTCGTTCGAGCGTCTGGGCCACCAGTTTGCAATGTGGGCAGTCCGTCTTCATGAATTCGAGCAGCAGCCAGCGCCCGCGGTAATCCAGAATGTCGAACGGCCGTAACGTGGAGTCGGGAAGGGCGAAGCTGGGCGCGCGCCGCCCGGAGAGACCCTGCCCCGTCATCAAGAACGCCACGCTCAGCAATAAGAGAACGGTCTTTAAGAGAACGACTTTCCGCATTCCTACACCGTAGCACGCGACGTCTTGGCTGCCAGCGCCGCCAGCGATTCCTTGTAGGGCGCCCCCGCCACGCCATGCTCGCAGATGATCGCGGTGACGTACCGCGCTGGGGTCACATCAAACGCCGGATTCTCAACCGCGATATTTTCGGGCGCCACCGGCACGCCGAATACATGCGTTACTTCCGACGCTGGGCGTTGTTCAATGGGAATCTGGTCGCCGGATTCGAGCGTCAGATCGAACGTTGAGACCGGAGCCGCCACGTAGAACGGCACGTTATTCTCCTTGGCCAGCACCGCCACCGAATACGTCCCTATCTTGTTGGCGACGTCTCCGTTCGCCGCGATGCGGTCCGCTCCCACCACCACGCACCCGATGCGGCCCGAGCGCAGGAAGTGCCCCGCCATGTTGTCCGTGATCAGCGTCGTCGGGATTCCGTCCTGCTGGAGTTCCCACGCGGTCAGCCGCGCGCCTTGCAGGAACGGGCGCGTTTCATCCGCGAAGACGTCGATCTTCTTGCCGGATTCCACCGCCGCCCGGATCACACCCAGCGCCGTTCCGTAGCCCGCGGTCGCCAGCGCCCCCGCGTTGCAATGCGTCAGCACGGTCTTGCCGTCCGGCACCAACGGGGCGCCGTGTGAACCAATGGCCCGGCACAACGCGATGTCCTCCACGCGCACCTGCTTGGCTTCGGCGATCATCTCGCGCAGAATCTCTTCGGAAGACCGGCCCTGGAGCCCCGCCATCAATCGTCGCATCCGCTCGATGCCCCAGAACAGATTTACCGCCGTCGGCCGCGTCGCCGCCAGCGTCTTGCAAACGGTTTCGAAGTCGGCGCCCTGTTTTACGCCCAGCGCCACGCCCATGGCCGCCGCCACGCCGATCGCCGGCGCCCCGCGAATCACCATCGTCTGAATCGCGTCCGCGACTTCCTCATACGTCCGGCACTTGACGAAGACTTGCTGGCGCGGCAGAACCCGCTGATCGATCATCACCACGTGCCCGCCGGCGTCGTCTTCAATCCACTCGATCGTCTCCACCATTCCTTTCATTGTGACGTATGTGGGCTTAGGCGTTTTCATTTGGCAGGAGGGGGGCTGTCGGTAGTAAGTCAATGTGTCCGGTTTTATTCACACGTGATCTGTCCGGTTTCGTCTATTCATCCCGTTGCACCTCTACGGCTGGCCGAAGGAGGTTTTCTGGTTTTGGTTCTTAATGAGAGAAGAGTCGTAGGAGCGGTGGGAA
>CAMAVI010000087.1 GCA_945861625.1 Candidatus Sulfopaludibacter sp. SbA3 | reverse complement strand
ACGCGGCACACCCCGACCGCTTCGTCCGCCGGCCCCCAACCCCGCTGCCACTTCCCAAGGAGGTCTGGATCAACAAACCCCTCAACTCAGACGAAAATACTCACTAATCTCCGTTCCGGAGTGTCTCAAAGTCGTTGACACGCGCCGGTGCACGAGTTCGTCGAGCTTCTTTGAGGCGTAACTTGCGGAGATGCATCGCGCAAGAAGAACACGCGATTGGCAGGTGGCAACTGATTAGAACCGGTAATTCAACTCCACATACCCCAACCGTGCGTCCTTCCCTTTGGGGTAGATGGTCCGCGTGACGGCGAGGCCTTGGGCGAAGCCGAAATAGCCGGTAACGGAGACTGACGGATTCAGGCGGTAATCCACCTGAACGTCATAGAGGTTAGCCAGCGATTGTGCGCCTCCCGCCGCGCGGCCGGTGTAGCCGAATGTCCAGGGTTGATACACTCCGCCGCCGATGTACCAAAGATCGTTCGCGTTGGAGAGACGGAGGGCGTGAAACTCATTGGATATGGTCACGCGGCTGTGCGGACGCGAGATCAAGGCGGCGTTGATATCGCGGTTGTTCATCAGATTGAAGAATGGAAAGCGGGCGAACGGGCGCGGTGAAGGCATCAAATTAAAAAAGCTTTGGTGGACATTGTCGTTGGGCGTGCCATCGCCGGAACTCTCGAAGTAGCCGGCGCGCAGCCAGGGCTTCCAATGCCCAAGCCAACCTCCGGTGGCGCGCGGCTGAAAGCCACCCTCCGCGGCGAAAGCGTGCGCGCGGTGATCCTGCATTCCCCAGCGCCCGGTTTGCGCCACGCCCCACAGTAGAATGTCCGCCGTTCCTGCCTGGGATGTAAACGCGCTCAGGTGATGGCCGCCGAAAGTGCCGATGCCGATATTGGCGAGATCGCCGCGACGGACGGCCAAGGGCCGTGCATCGGTTTTCACGAGGTGGCGCCAGTCGTAGTAGTAGATGCCCAAAATTCGCGTCTCGGCCACGTGGTTCCCGCGGCCCCAGCCGCGCGTATATCCGGCGTAAGTGAACGCCGTGCGGGTCTCGCCCCAACCGTCGGTCTGGAAAACGCCGCGCGTCGGAATGGCGGAAACAAGCGCGAACGTCGCAGCGGGTTTGTCCAAAACATATTGGAGCCCGTCGAAACTGTGGGCGACGTGGGTCCAGGCAAAGGTGCCGATCAGACGTTGCGCGATGCGATCGCGCTTGAGCGCAGCGAGTGTCGCATTCTGTGGAGTGCGCTCCGTGCCGTCGGCATACTCGAAGCGTCCAATGCGCAGGCTCTGCCCGGTCACGCCGCCGATGTTCTTCCATCTCCCAAAGACCTGTTTGGGAAAGAGCATCGCGGTGTTGCTGCCGGTCTGGCTATTGGCGAAGTACGCGGCTCCCAGTCCTAGCTGGCCTTGCACGCCGGGAGCAACAGCGTTCGACGGCAGACCCAGCAAAAATGGCACGGCGAACTCTACCTGCCAATCCCATTGCCGGGTGGATTGCGAAAGACCGAAACGGAGGATGTTACCGGAATAGGCGTAGCTGTGGTCGCCGGAATCGGCATGGAACCAGTCCCAAAACTCGGTTCGCGCGCGGAAATTGGCCTGGAACGTCAAGCCACCGATGACGTGCTCCGGAGGGGCAGGCTGCTGCGCCAGGAGCGCGGAGCTTGCGAGCAGAGCGAAGAGCAGGCCGGTTGGTTTCATGAAGCCGAACTAAAAGATAACGTGTTTAGTCCAGACTATGCTAGAGTGGCACTTCTTGTGACGCCCACCAGCACAGCAGCCCGAATCGCCGCCATCGGGGCACGGATGGACCGCCTGCCGTCGACGCGCGCGGTTTGGAAGCTGGTGGCGCTGATTTCGCTGGGCGGCTATTTCGAGTTTTACGATCTGTTCTTGACGGGGTATATCGCACCGGCGCTGGTGCGCAGCGGCATCCTAACTCCCACCACGCGCGGGCTGTTCGGCACCACGGGCGTTGCCAGCTTTGTGGCCGCCATGTTTTCCGGCTTGTTCCTGGGAACGGCTCTGTTTGGATTCGTGGCCGACCGCTTCGGACGGAGAACCATCTTTACGGTTTCGCTGCTGTGGTACACCACCGCCAGCGTGGTGATGGCGTTTCAGCACGACGTGTTCGGATTGAACCTGTGGCGTTTCCTCTCCGGACTCGGCGTAGGCGTGGAATTGGTGACCATCGCGACTTATATATCTGAACTAATCCCGAAAGAGCTCCGGGGGCGCGCGTTCGCGTTCAATCAGACGGTGCAGTTCAGCTCCGTGCCAACGGTGGCATTATTGGCATGGCTGCTGGCGGACAAGGCCCCGCTGGGGCTGGACGGTTGGCGCTGGGTGGTGCTGGCCGGAGCCGCCGGGGCAGCGGTAGTGTGGTGGATCCGCCTGGGTCTGCCGGAAAGCCCGCGCTGGCTCGCCGAGCACGGGCGCCTGGAAGAAGCGGAACAGGTGGTGAGCGAGATCGAGCGAAGAGTTGCGCTCGAAGCAAAGCTTCCTCCGGTAGTGTTGAGGGAAGCCGCGCCGGTCTCCGCCGGTCGCGCGAGCTTCGCCGAGCTGTGGAATCCCACCTACCGCGGGCGGACCATCATGCTCGCTATCTTCAACGTCTTTCAAACGGTCGGGTTCTACGGCTTTTCCAATTGGGTGCCGACGCTGCTGGTCAAGCGCGGCATCCCGGTGACCAGCAGCCTGGAATACACGTTCATCATTGCCATCACCGCGCCCTTGGGCCCCCTGCTGGCATTCAAGATGGCGGATAAGATCGAGCGCAAATGGCAGATCGTGATGGCAGCGACGAGCGTGGCGGTCTTCGGCGTTCTGTTCGGCCAGATGACGGCTACAGCAGTTTTGATCGGGCTCGGCATGCTGTTGACCATATCGAATAACATCCTGTCGTATTCACTGCACACGTATCAGGCGGAACTCTATCCGACGCGCATACGGGCGCTGGGGGTGGGATTCGTCTACTCGTGGAGCCGCTTGTCGGTTGTGTTCAGCGCGTTCGCCATCGCCTTCATCCTGGAACGCTTCGGCGTCCCGGGAGTGTTCGTGTTTATCGCGGGAAGCATGGCGATTGTGGTCTTCGTGATCGGATGTTTCGGGCCGCGCACAAACCAGCTTTCGCTGGAGACGATTTCGAAATGACGGAAGCCGCGAACCGTCTAGCCGACACTGGGAAACGTCTTGGAAATATGATCGTGCCAGGTGAGATGCTCTTCGTCGACCAGCGCCCACATTAATCCCAAGCCCACGGAGGCGACGCTCAGCAGGGACGCACCCAAGCGGAGAAGCCGCTGATCGCGATCCGGCGCCTTGCCATCGAAGTTGACCAACCGTAATCCCGCGAAGCGCATGCCGGGCGTGTCGCCATTGCCCAGGCACCACAGCAGACGATACGTCAAGGTGACGGCCCCCACAATCCCGGCCGCCAGTAAGAACGTCTGCTTGGAGAATGCGATGTGGCCGCCCGAGAGGAAAAAGATCATGAGGAACAGACTGACGGAGATGGCAATCATCGCGCCATCGATGGCAGCCGCCAACAACCGGTGCACGGGCAACGCCACCGGTGCATCGCAATAGATGACTGCCTCGACTTCCGTGGCCAGTGCATAAGGTTGGCCGCCACGGCGAAAATCCAGCGACTGCTGCGAATCATCCGTCCGGCGATGGTGCCGCGCGGAAACATGCGGACGCGGCGCGGTGCGTTCCGGGGTACGAGGGCGCGGCGTCAACATAGGAATCGGTATTACTTTCGGACCCGGGGAGGCTTCACGGAACAACGAAGGTTGATAGCCGCCCTGCGGCGGGGCCATGGGCGCCGCTTCCGGAGCAGCCTGGCGTCCACCAGGCAGAGCCTCCAGTTCGGGAGCGGCCGCGCCGATTACCGGATACACATCCGGCGCGGGACGGGGAGCGGCGGCATGCAGACGCCGACCGCAGCGCAGGCACCGCCGTTCGTCCTCGTCATTCCAGGCCTTGCAATAAAGACACTGCATTGTAAATAATTTGTCTACTTCGCTCCGGCAACTCGACCGGCTGTTACAATGAACTAGGTCGCGGCCCGCTTGAAGCTATCCGTCCAGAACCATAGTACTAGCCCGCTAAACCTAAGTACCATACCTTGGTACATTTGTCACGCTTTTTGTTTTATACTCCTCTTTCCGGTATTACAGTTAGATGCCCAAGTCTATGTTCCTACTTTACCGGCAGGGCCCTCGGATACGCTCCCTAGCACCAACGTAGACCAGCCGGTGCAACCCTTACGGGCCAACGTTCCGGACGCCGAACATGTCCGCATTGAGTCGGTCACGCAGGAAGTGGAAGGCGTGCTGCGGCGTTTGCGCGGCAATGTCCGCGTTGAGACAACGGACATGCAGTTACGGGCAGATGAGTTGGACTATAACTCTGAAACCGGCGACCTGGAAGCGCGGGGGCATGTCCATTTCGAGCATTTCACGCGCGGTGAAAAGCTTGATTGCGAAAAAGCGGAGTATAACGTGAACACCGAGACGGGCAAGTTTTACGAGGTCTCGGGCTCCGCCACGGCGCGAATCCAGGCGCGCCGCGGCCTCTTGATAACACAAAATCCTTTTTATTTTCAAGGAAAATGGGCCGAACGCCTCAAGGATCACTATATCCTTCATGACGGCTTCCTCACCGACTGCGAACTGCCCCGCACCTGGTGGCGGCTGAAGGCCTCCACGTTCGAAGTCGTCCCCGGCGACCACGCCATTGCCCGCAGCTCCTGGTTTTATCTGCGCAATGTGCGGCTGGTGTACTTTCCATATTTCTATAAGTCCCTAAGAAAAGAACCGCGTAGGAGCGGATTCTTAATCCCTAACATGGGCCGCAGTTCGCGCCGGGGCTACCTGGTGGGAGCAGGCTATTACTGGGCGATCAACCGCAGCTATGATCTCACTTACCGGGGGCACTACTTTACGTCGGCGGGGCTCGCCCACCATGTGGACTTCCGGGGCGATCCCAACGAACGCACTAGCTTTGAAGTTCTGGCCGATGGCTTGCGGGACCGGCGGAACAGTCCTATCTATGCCAGCGGCGCGGTGCTGCGGGCGACCGGCAAGACGGATTTGGGAAACGGCTGGCTGGCGCGCGGAGACCTAAGCTACATCACATCAATGGCTTTCCGTCAGCAATTCACGGAATCTTTCACGGAGGCGATCAGCTCGCAGACGAATTCCGTCGGTTTTGTGACGAAGCATTGGAATGACTATGGCGTCAACTTCGTGGTGCAGCGCAATGTGAACTTCCAGAGCACGGCGCCGAATGACTATATATCCATCCGCAAGCTTCCGGAGGTCCAGTTCTTATCCCGCGAACACCAGTTGGACATTAAGGGATTCCCCTTCTGGGTTTCGCTGGACTCGAGCGCGGGTCTACTGCGACGGAGCCAAAATTTGTTCCAAACGCGGCAGTTCGTCAGCCGGCTGGACTTCGCGCCGCGCATCAGCACGGCGTTTCATCTGATGGGAATTCATGTGACGCCGACATTCGGCATCCGGCAGACGGCTTACGGATCCAGCGACCGGGGTACCGGATTTTCGGGCGAAAACATACTGCGGAATTCGCGGGATGTGTCCGTCGACGTCCTATTCCCTTCGCTCGCCCGCGTTTTCGATGCTCCTTCCTGGATGGGCGACAAGGTCAAGCACATCATTGAACCGCGCGTGACTTACAAGTACACGGGCGGGATCGGCAATTTCGCGAATGTGATCCGGTTTGACGAAAACGATCTGCTATCGAACACCAACCAAGTGGAGTTCTCGGTCACCAATCGCCTCCTGGCGAAGGAGAAAAATGGCGCCGTCACCGACTTTGTGACCTGGCAGGTGTGGTACGACCGTTACTTTGATCCCACCTTTGGCGGCGCGATTGTTCCGGGCATCCGGAACGTGCTGCAAAGCTCGCTGGACTTGACGGGATATGGCTATCTTGACGGAAAGCGGCGCTCTTCGCCCATCGTCAGCGCGCTGCGCCTGCAATCGCGGGTGGGGCTGGAGTGGCGCGCCGATTACGACCCGCTGCGGCGCGATATCGTCAACAGCACATTGGCGCTGGACGGACGGATCAAGGAATACCGCGTAGCGGTGGCCCACACGGACATCAAGACGAACACCCTGCTTTCCCCCAACGCCAACCAGTTCCGGGGAACGCTGGCGTATGGATCGGATACGCGGCGGGGCTTCAGTTATGGTTTCAATGCCGCCTACGATTACCGCCTCGGCGTCATGCAGTACACGCAGACGCAGATCACCTACAACACGGATTGCTGCGGCTTGAGCGTGCAGTATTACCGCTTCGCGGTGGGAACGCGGAATGAAAGCCAGGTGCGCGTGTCGTTCGCGGTCTCCAATATCGGGGCTTTCGGGACGATCAAGCGGCAGGAGCGGGTGTTTTAGTCCGAGCTCGCGGCAGCTAATCCGCGCTCTTGGCGGCCGGAGTCTTTGTTTCCGGCGATTTCGTTTCAGACTTCGATTCGTTCGCCTTCGAGTCGCTATTCTTCGCCTCGCCGCTTTTGGATTCGCCGCTTTTGGAATCAGACCCAGCGGACTTGGATTCTCCGGACGATTCGCTGGGCTTCGCATCGGAAGACTTAGCTCCGCCCTTGCCGTAGTCGGTGACGTACCAGCCAGTGCCTTTCAATTGGAAGGCGGGCGCGGAGAGCAGGCGCTCCACGGGGCCACCGCAGTCTTCATGTTCGGCGAGCGGTGGATCGGAGAATTTCCGAATGACCTCGAATGTCTTGTCACACTTCGAGCAATGGTATTCGTACAGGGGCATGGCTAAAACGAATGGTCAATCTAATCGGCGGGTAACGCCTTCAGCGCGCGATTCAACAACTCGTCGGACGCCGGCTTCTTGGCTTCTTCCGGCAAAGGCTCCGGCAAATTGTCGTCGACAGCGGCATCGGCCGGCGACGCCAACACGTCAGCCTGCGGAATGTTCGGCATGACGCCGTTATCCTGAATCGACTTACCGTCCGGCGAGTAGTACTTCGCCACGGAGAGAATCACGGCGCTGCCGTCATTCAAGGTAACGGCCTTGCGGATGGCCGCGTCGCCGTAGGTCCGCTCACCCACCACTTGGGCGCGCTTGGAATGCAGAAGAGACGCAGCGGCGATCTCTCCGCCGCCGGCGGTGGAACGGTTCACAATCACGGCCAGAGGCAGCTTGGTCACCACCTTGGATGACTGCGCCTGGAATTCCTGTTTGCCCGACTTCTGTCCTTGGGCATAGGTAATGAGGCCACTCTCCTGGAACAGATTCGCCAGCGCGACTCCTTCTTCGGGAGATCCGGTGGAGCAATGCCGCAAATCCAGCACCAACTTCTTGGCGCCTTGCTTTTCCAGCGCGGCAACCTGCGTGGCAACGTCTTTCACCCGGCCAGGTTGCAAACCCTGCACTTGGATAATACCGGTGGAACCCTGCATTTTGCCGGTCACGCCGGGATACGCGATGGCGGCGCGCATCACGCTCATTTTCTGGGCTTCGGTCCGCTGCAGGCGAAGTACGCTGAATTCGACGGCGGTGCCGGCGTCTCCTTGCAACAACTGCTCGGCAAAGGCCAGCGGCATGTCGCGGGTGGAAACGTTATTGATGGATTCGATCACGTCTCCGGTAGCAAATCCGGCCTTGGCGGCGGGAGATCCGGGAACCGCATCTTCAACCGCCATGTAACCGAAACGCTTGGCCAAAACCAGGCCTACGTCCGCTTTCTTGGCATCGCGGCCGCGCAAATACTGCTTATATTGATCCGCGCTCAAATAGCTGGCGTGAGGGTCAAGGGCCTCCAGCATGCCATTGATCGCGCCTGCCGTCACGGCTTTCATATCGGGCTCTTCCACGTAGTCAGCCTTGATCCGGGACAAAACTTCGCTGTATACGCTGAGGTTCGTGTAGGGTGAGTCGGGCGAGGCGCTCCGGCCCACGGCGCCGAACAACAGCAGCGCGACGACCGCGGACGAAAAAGCCACCACCACATATTGAAGACGGCGATTCATAAGGAGGGCGAGCCTACCTTTCCTGTTTTCAAGGATACCAGAATAGGCATCATACTGAGGGGATGGAACTTTATTTGCTGCGCCACGGCATTGCCGAGGATCGCGCGGCCACGGGCCGGGACGCCGACCGGCGGTTGACCGAAGAAGGCCGCGATAAGCTTCGCCGGGTGCTGGAGCGCGCCCATGCGGCGGGTGTGCGGCCGTCGCTCATTCTCAGCAGTCCCTATAAAAGGACGCTGGAGACAGCCGAGATTGCCGCCCATGCACTGGGCTATGAAGGCAAACTGGTGCGGACACCCGCGCTGACCCCGGATTCGTCGCCGGAAGACGTTTGGGACGCCGTGCGGGAACATCGCGATGAAGACGCGCTACTCCTGACCGGCCACGAACCGTTGTTCTCAGCGACGGTCGCGCATCTGCTCGGTTCGACGCGGGCCATGGTTCACTTTCGCAAGGGCGCACTCGCGTGCGTCGACGTGGAAGGGTTTGGGGCCGCGCCCGCCGGCGTGCTGCAATGGATGTTGACGGCAAAACTCGCGTGATACGCTGAGGTTTCATGCCCGAAAACATCTCCCCAGAGAAGCTGGCCGCAGGCCCCGGCTTCACACGCCTAGTGGAAATCATGGCGCGGCTGCGGGCCCCGGGCGGCTGCCCCTGGGATCGCGAGCAGACTTTCGACACCATCAAGCCGTACCTGCTCGAAGAGACTTATGAGGTCATGGATGCGATCGACACTCGTGACTGGCGGGAACTAACCGACGAACTGGGCGACCTATTGTTGCAGGTGGTGTTCTTCTCGCAGATGGCCGCCGAGCAGGGATATTTCGACGTGGCGGATTCCATCGCGGCGATCAACAGCAAACTGATCCGCCGCCATCCGCATGTTTTTGGCGACGGCGACGCGAAGACGTCCGCCGATGTGCTCCGCCGCTGGGATGAGATCAAGGCCACCGAGAAAGAGCGGCCCAAGGGCCTGCTGGCGGGGATTCCGCGTTCCCTGCCCTCGCTGGTGGAGGCGCAGAAGATCGCGGCCAAAGCCGCTGGCGCCGGATTCGACTGGGACAACATCGACCAGGTCTTCGATAAGCTGCGCGAGGAACTGGGCGAGCTTGATGCTGCTCGCGCTGATGGCGCGCAAGAAAAGATCGAGGACGAAGTCGGCGACTTGCTGTTCGTACTGGTCAACGTGGCGCGGTTCCTGCAGGTGGATCCCGAGCAGGCACTGCGTAAGACCAACGCCAAATTCCGGAGGCGCTTCGCGCACGTAGAGGAAGGATTGGACGCACAAGGCAAGACTTTGGATGCCGCGACGATCGGCGAGATGGAAGAACTCTGGCAGGCGGCAAAGAAGAACGGACTATGACCACCATTCGTCCACTGGCCGGCCGCCATGAGTACGCCGATGCCGTCAGTCTTCAGCGCATCATCTGGGGCTGGGCGGATTTGGATATTCTGCCGGTGCGCTTCTTCGTGGTCGCCAGCGGCATCGGTGGGCAGTTGTTCGGCGCTTTCGATGACGATTTCATGTGCGGCTTCTGCCTGGCGATTCCGGGCATCAAAGCGGATACCTCGGTGTATTTGCATAGCCACATGTTGGGAGTGCTGCCCGAGTATCGCAACACGGGTGTCGGACTGCAATTGAAGCTCGCCCAAAAAGAAGACGCTTTATTGCGCGGCATTCATCGAGTAGAGTGGACGTTCGACCCGTTGGATCTCAAGAACGCCTATTTCAATATTGAGAAATTAGGCGCCGTGGTGCGCACGTATGCACCGAACCATTACGGCATGACGACGAGCCATCTACAAGCCGGCTTGCCTACGGACCGCTGTATTGCCGATTGGGATCTGACGCGGGAAAAACAATCCGCGGCGGAGATCATGGCGCGGATACCGATACCGGCGGAGGTTGCACGCTTGAAGCAGAGCGATCCGAATGAAGGGCGCGAAATTCAACAGCGTGTCGGGCGGCTCTTCCAGGAGTATCTGGCAACCGGCCTGATTGCCACGGGATTCGAGCGGTCCTCCGATTACGGAACTTACTTATTTACTCCATGCCCTTCCAAATAGAGCGCATTGTCGTGCGGCAGATCCGCATGCCGCTGGTGCATTTCTTCGAGACCAGCTTCGGCCGCACCTATGAGCGAGATATTGTGCTGGTGGAAGCGATCTCCGACGGGCTCTCCGGCTGGGGCGAGGTCACGGCGGGCGAGAATCCTTTCTATAACGAAGAGTGGACCGGCTCGGTGTGGCCGTTGCTGCTCGAATATGTCGGCCCGCGCGTGATTCGCCACACCTTCGAAAGCGCGGAACAAGTCTACGGCCGCACTGCACACATCCGCGGACACTTCATGGCGCGAGGCGGCTTAGAAGCCGCCGTCTGGGACCTGGAAGCCCGCCGCGCCGGTGTACCGCTCGCTCAGCACATCGGGGGAGGCGCGCGCACGGAGATTCCCTGCGGCGTATCCATCGGAATCCAGGAGTCGGTGGAGCAGTTGATCGAGAAGATCCGCACGGAAATCGAGGCCGGGTACCAGCGCATTAAGATCAAGATCAAGCCGGGATGGGATATCGACGTGGTCCGCCGCGTGCGTGAGGCGTTCCCTGACATACTGCTGATGGCGGATGCGAATTCCGCGTACACATTGCAGGACGCCGAGCATCTGCGACAACTCGACGAGTGCAAGCTGATGATGATCGAGCAACCGCTGGCTCACGATGAGATTGTGGATCACGCCATTCTGCAAGCGCGCATCGAGACGCCCATTTGCCTCGACGAGTGCATCCGCACGCCGCATCACGCCGAGCAGGCCATTGCGCTCAAGGCCGGCCGCATCCTGAACATCAAGCTGGGGCGTGTCGGCGGATTTCACGCGGCCCGCCAGATACACGAGTTCGCGCACGCGCACAAGATCCCCATGTGGTGCGGAGGGATGCTCGAATCCGGCATCGGACGCGCGCACAACATTGCCCTCGCGACACTTCCCGGATTCACTTTGCCCGGAGACGTCTCCGCAAGCAAGCGCTATTGGAAGCGCGACATCATCGCGCCGCCGGTGGAAGTGTCTTCCTTCGGCACGATCACCGTTCCCACGGAGCCGGGCTTTGGCTTCGAACTGGACCGTGATTACATCAAGAGCATCACGGTGCGGGAGGAAACCATCACTTGAAATCCGGTGGTTTCCTGGCGCTGCCGCGCCAACCGCAACGCACTTCCACCTCGTCGGGTTGCACTCTGCCGCACGGCGAGCCGGCCACCTAGAAACCGGCCCCATAATACATACATGTCCCCACTCAACGGGCAAGTCATCCTGGTCACTGGAGCGGCCCAGCGCATCGGGCGGAGCATAGCCTTGCGACTGGCGAAAGAAGGCGCCCGGGTGGCCATCCACTACAGCGAATCCGAAAAGGAAGCCCTCGCGACCGCCGCCGAGTGCGGCAACGCGCCGGTGTTCCGCGCCGACCTGGGACAGGTCGCTGAAATCGAGCGGCTATTTTTCGAGGTGGAGCAGCATTTCGGGCGCATGGATGGCCTTGTGAACAATGCCGCGCGCTTCACGCGGATCGATCCGCTGGAAATCACGGAGACGGACTGGGATTACATCCACGACATCAACTTGAAAGCCACGTTCTTCTGCTGCCAGCAGGCGGCCCTGCGGATGATGGCGGGCGAGGGCGGACGAATCGTCAATCTGAGTTCACTGGGCGGGCTGCGGCCGTGGGCCCAGCACGCGCATTACTGCGCATCCAAAGCCGGAGTGATCATGCTGACGCGCGCGCTTGCTGTCGCTTTCGCACCCAAGGTGGCCGTCAATTCCGTGGCCCCGGGTGTAATCCCGTTCGACTTCCACGACGAGCGTATCGACCGGCTGGTAGCCGCGACACCCGCTAAGCGCGCGGGTACGGGCGACGAAATCGCGGAAGCCGTGCTGTATTTCCTGACGGCTTCGACTTTCGTAACCGGGCAAGTGCTCGCCGTGGACGGTGGCCTTAGTCAGCGGTAGTTGCCAGAAGTAGTTACCAGCGCTAGGCGGACTTGTAATCTTCCGGATACGCCCGGCGCTGCTCTTCGGCGATTTCCATCGCCTTGCCGATCTGGATCAACGGACCTTTGCCGATCCCGGGGCAGTAGCGCGCGGTGCGCGTCCAGGCTTCCTTCTTCTCCACCAACTCAGGCCAAAACGGAAACGTGCCGCACTGCGTCGGCTTGGCGGGATGGATGCCGCAACCGCCGCCTTCCAAAAACGGACATTGTTTGTCTGGCGGCTTGCGAAAACGCCGCTGATGGCGGGTGCGATAAATGTATTTCGCCTCGAATACCTTCTGGCTTACGCCGACGAACTTCGCCGCGCGCGTCACATCCTCTTCGCTCAGGTACACGAAGCCTTCCTGGTCACAGCAATTCGTGCAGCCCTTCTGGCAGGTGAAGCGGATAGCGTGCATTATTTCGTTTCGAGGTCGCCGACCACGAAGCGGATCATGCTCTCCAGCAGCGCGGCCCGTGGATAGCGGCCCTGATCGGCCATCCCTCGAATGGAGGGATCGGAGGCTTTGTCAAAAGGCAATGCCACGGCAAGATGATCGGCAAGCGCCGCGCCGAGCACGGTCGAACCGGGCAGAACAGCGTCATTGAAAGCCAGTTGGCTATCCTGCCGGGGAGCCAGATACGACATCAGCCGCCAACTTTCCTGCAAGCCCTTGGACGTATGCGCGCGGTCGGAGACGGCCGGCAGCGAATAGCCGGGAACCGGCAGAGTAGGATGCGCGGCAAGAAAAGCCTGGCGCACTTCCCTCTTCAGGCTCTTGAAGGCAGTGGAAACGTCCCCCGCGCACTGGCCCAGTTTATAGCGGTTGATCCAACCTTCGGCCTGCTTCGGCAAGATGTCGGCGATGGGCGAACCGCCGATCGCACCCGCAACGGAAACAAACGCCGCGACCGCATCCTTCGCTCCTGGATGAAGAACCAACGCAGTCTGTACGTCCGGTGCGCCCTTGCTGTAACCAAATACGATGTACTTGCGTTTGTCGGTCAGCATCTGGCCCGCCAGATACTGCGCGATCGCCGCGCCGTTGGCCTCCGAAGACTCGTTGGGCGGAACCCAGGTATCGATCGTGAGGTTATGCTGGGTCTTCAAATGATCCAGCGCATCGCCGAACGCGGGAGCCGCGGACGAAGCGCAAGCACTGAAGAAACCGGGAACCAGCAGCACACGATAGGCCGTTGAAATTGCTTTCAGCTCCACGCGGGCTTGCGGCGCAGTTTCCAGGAGTTGATCGCAGGCCGGCCAATCGCCGGTATCCGGATTCTCCTTCTCGCGCACCGAGCAAAACAGATTCGCGAACTTGACGCTTGGTGTTCCGCTCGCCGCCGCGGACACCGCCGCATCCGGCATCAGATGGATCACCAGAAGCCGGCCGTCGGAGTGAAACGATCCACCCGTCGCGGTACGGGCTTCCTTGGACGGTTGGGACGGATTGACATAGGATAGTCTGGCCACGAGGCCGGTCTCGTCAAGGCTCCGTCCGACGAATTCGCGCTCATCATCGATATTGGGGTCGATCTTATGCGTGACTCCGTTGTTGCGGTTGTCGCGGTCAAAGCCAATATCGTGCGTGGCGGCGCCGACCCAGAACTCCTGGCCCTCCAGTTGAAACGGAGCCTTCCACAGCCGCAAGTGATGGCGCGCCGCGACGACTCGGATCGGGACTGCGTGGGCGAGGCCGTAATCCTGATTGCGGCCGAACAACATCAGCTCGCTCATGGGCAATTCCACGTAGGCCTGCTTGGTCATGGTGGAAAGAATGGTGTGGATGACCGCGTCTTTCTTTTCGCGGTCCACCTTCACCCACCCAGCGGCCTGGAACGCGCGCAGGATCTTCTGCTCGCCGCCGACGATGACAAAGTTCGTATTGTCGCCGGCATTGCCCTGCGCGTCGCCGATACGGCGCGGGAACCGATCCACGATTTCCGTGGTCACTTCAGACAGTTTGATGTTCGCGGGAAGCGCTCCCGGAACTGGGCCACGGGACGCAAACTCAACCTTGACGTGGAAATTGCCAACGGGTTGGTCCGTGTTCGCCTTGTTCACGCCCAGGAAAAGGCGGCCGGCACGCGGAATCTGTACCTGGCGGCTGGCGCCGATCAGAAACGGAACGGCGGCGTCACTCGATCCGATGCGGCCGATCATAGCGCCCTGCCCCGCCTCATTCACCGGATAGCTCTTGATCAAGTCGCGGAAGCCGCGCCGCGCTCCCTGCGGCCCGGCGGTTTGTCCCTGCCCTATCGTCAACGTGCCTGTCGCAGTGAATTGAACGGCATCACCAGCGCGCACGTCGATGCCGGTATCCACCCAGGCATCCCGCGCGGACACATCGATTTCTTTCGCGGCCTCTTTCGCGTGTAGCGCACCCGGTTCTTTGGACACAACATTGTTCACGCTGCTATCGCCTGGAAGTGCTCGCGCCGGGCCTGGGCCGGTGAGCGGTAACCCAGCTTTGCCATCAACCATTGCTGGTTGTACTTTCTGATGAAATCGCCCACCGCT
>CAMAVI010000086.1 GCA_945861625.1 Candidatus Sulfopaludibacter sp. SbA3 | reverse complement strand
CCGGGCGTGCGTGCTTTCCACCATCTTCATCTCCCCCAACTCCCCTCGCGTCAAAAACACTGCCTCAATTTCCCGTTACGTCCCCCTCATGCCCCGCGCCACTGCCTTCCTTGACCGTCAAGCCAGCCCTTACCGACGGATTAGGGCCGGCTTAAGGCCTGTGACGCCCGCTTTTGATGGTTGTATACTAGGTTGCACTAAACTGATAGGCAAGGAGTTTACTATGCGGACCGGTATTTCCATCATGTTTGCGATCAGCGCGGCGTTGGCCTTCAGCGCCGACCCCGTAACCTTTACCAAAGACGTCGCGCCGATCTTCCAGCGCTCCTGCCAGAACTGCCATCGTCCCGGCTCCATCGCGCCGATGGCGCTCCTCAATTATAAAGACGCGCGGCCCTGGGCCCGCTCCATCAAAGAAAAGGTCGTTCGCCGCCAGATGCCGCCCTGGCATATCGACCGCAATATCGGCATCAACAAGTTTAAGGATGACCCTTCGCTCAGCGAAAAAGAAATCGCGACCATCGCGAGTTGGGTCGATCAGGGCTCGCCCGAAGGCAATCCCGCCGATATGCCTCCGCCCCGGCAGTTTAGCGCCAATGACCAGTGGCATATTCAGCCCGATCTGGTGGTGTCCATGTCCAAGCCTTACAAGCTGAGAGCCAAGGGCGGCGACGAATACTACGACATCGACATCGACCCCGGCTTTAAAGAAGACGTCTACATCTCCGCGGTTGAGACCAAGCCGGATCAGGGTTTCAGAGTCGTGCACCACGCCACGACGAACCTGGTGGAGGACCCCGAAGAAGACCCCGTGGGTTTGTTCCTCAACGAATACGCGGTCGGCAAGAACGCCGACCTGTTCCCGGAAAATGCGGGCCGCCTGGTCAAGGCCGGATCGAAGATCCACCTCAACCTGCATCTGCATCCGTACGGCGAAGAAACGCCCGTGCTGGTGAGCGTCGGCTTCAAGTTCTATCCGAAGGGGAAGGTGCCGAAGTACGTGACGTTCACGCAGCATATGGGCGACGTCAAAGACGACCTGGATCTCCCCGCCGGCCAGGTTACGCGCAGCGACGGCTACTTCCGCCTGCCGAAACCGGCGCTGGTCTCGGCGTTCCAGCCGCACTTCCACGCGCGCGGCAAGGCACAGTGCATGGAAGCGATTTATCCCGACGTCAACCCGTATTCCGCGCGTCCTCTGCCCGCCAAGGTGGAGACGCTCAGTTGCGTCAGCGAGTTTCAGTTCGGCTGGAGCCTCACCTATCCTTACGCTGAAGACGCGGCGCCGCTGCTACCCGCCGGCACCATCATTCACGTCAGCACCTGGCATGACAACTCCGATAACAACAAGAACAACCCCAATCCGAAGAACTGGGTCGGTTACGGACAGCGCACCATTGACGAGATGAGCTTTGCGTGGGTCAGCTTGTATTATCTGGATCAGGCCGATTTTGACGCACGCGTGCAAACCCGCAACGCGGCGAATATGGCCAAGCGATAGGACGGCGGAAATGAGAGTACGTTTCTGGGCGGCCGCTTGCCTGACTGCGGCTGGTATCGCGTCAGCGGCATTCGCGCAAGTGCCGCTTCCCACGGCGAATTCGCAGACCCAGTTTTCCAGCGGTCAGTCCGTCGTGCCCGCCTACGAGGGGTGGATGAAGAATCCCGACGGCACTTTCACCTTCGTGTTCGGCTACTTTAACCGGAACTGGAAGGAAGAGCCCATCATTCCCGCCGGGCCCAACAACAAGCTCGAACCCGGACCGGCGGATCGCGGCCAGCCCACGTTCTTTCATCCGCGGCGTCAACCCTGGGTGTTCCGCGTCACCGTGCCCGCCGACTGGGGACAGAAGGAATTGGTCTGGAGCATCACCGTCAACGGCAAAACGGAGAGGGCCTACGCGCAGTTGGCGCTGGAGGGAGAAATCCGGGAACGCATGATCATGGCGCGCGGGAATCTGAATCCGGGCGAGGACGATCCCAACAATCCTCCGGTGGTTTCCATCGCTCCCGTAATGGGGGCAACCGTGTCAGCCCCCGTTACCTTGACCGCGATGGTCACCGACGACGGCTTGCCCAAACCACGTGTACGGAAGACGCCGGCTCCCGCGGCCGACGGGACTGCGCAAATCAACTCGTCCGCGCGCCTGCTTCCCACGGGCCTCAATGTCACCTGGTATCAATACGGAGGACCGGCGAAAGCCGAATTTGACTCGCGCGGCCCGATGGCCGTCAATAACGGCCAAGCATCGGCGACGGTACGCTTCAGCGCGCCCGGCACTTATATCCTGCGCGCGCTGGCCAGTGACGGCGCGCTGCAAAAGCCGGCCGAAGTCACCGTCACCGTAAAGTAGCGCTCGCTACCGCAGCGTCTTCAACTCGGGCTTCGCGCCTTCCGGCAGCGGATACTCGTCGATGTTCAGAATCATCGACACCATGCAGTAGTAGCCCATCACGCTGGTGAGATCCACTGCGCCGCGCTCGCCGAACATGCCGGTCATCGCCTTGAAATTCGCGTCGCTGACCTTGCGGGTCTCCAGCAGTTCATGCGCGAAGTTGTAGACCACTTCTTCGTCGCGCTGCATGTTGGGCGGGCGCTTGTTGGCGGCCACGGCGTCCACGATCGCGGGATTCAAGCCGGCTTTCAACGCCAGCCGTTTGTGCGCCTGCCACTCGTATTCGGCATTCCAGAAGCGGCCGGTCATGATGATGGCGAACTCGTTCAGCTTATTCGGCAGCGAAGAGTGGAAGCGCAGTTGCGCGCCGACCTTCTGCGCCAGGTTGCCGACCTCCGGGCTGCGCAGCCAGACGTTAAAAGGCCCGTTCGCCCCGCCGCGGTCTCCGCTAAACAAGTCCTGGATCATGGTCTTCTGCGCGGGCGTAAGCTCCTCGAGAGTCAGCGGCTTGAAACGGTTGCCCCGCAGCTTGAGATCCTTGGGAATCGGCGTTTGCGCAAAGGCCAAGCCGAGCACGACTGCCATTCCAATACCAATCGAATAAGTTTGCATGTTTTTTACCCTTTCCCGTTACCGAGCAGTATAGGTCTTACTGAAATTGTTGCGGCCGTTGGTGATGGTGAACTTGCCATCCGGCGCGATGGATGCCTTGATCCAATTCCCTTTGCATTCGGCGGTGTCTTCCAGATTCGCAATCTGATTCTGCGTTGTATTGTGGGCGGGGTCGCTATCCACGAGCGATAGATGCCCCTGCCAAATGTCCTCGACGCCGGCCAACTTCGCCATGCGCAAGTATGAGTTCTTTTCGTAGGGCTTCGGGCCGCCGGGCGTGGTGGACCTAACGTTGTTGTCGACTTGCCCCAGGCCCTTCCGCGGGCCGTTGTTGACCATGATCACTTGCGGGCGAATGGCTCCTAGGAACGCGGGCGCGCCGGAGCCGGTGAGACCGCCGTGGCGGCTGACGTGCCACAACGTTATGGGACCCACTTCATTGATCGGGCATACCAGCGCCATTTCCCGTTCCCAATCCAAGTCTTGCAAATTGAGGAGCCGGAACTTGCCGAACTCCACCATCAGCCCGACCATGCGCTGGTTTTCCGGCCCGACGGCCGCCTGCTGTTCGGCATCTTTGCACAGCGGATTCGCGCCGCCGCCACGCTTCAGCGGCTTGCTGAGAACCTTCGCGTCGGAGACCACGACGGTGGTCTGCACGCCCTTGAACGGAATCACATCGCCCGGCTTCACGACGATCCGCTGCCCCTTGGCCGCCTCGGTGACGTTGTTGCGCCACTTCTCGTTGACCTTCTCTAGTTGCTCGTCGCTGCGCCCGTAGACTTTGCCGAGAGGGATCAGCTTGGCAATACCCGGCAGCCCGCCCGCGTGATCGGAATGGTAATGGCTGATCACCACGGAGTCGATCTTCTTGAGACCCGCCGCCTGCGCCGCCGCGAGGATGCGCTGGGCATCGCGACCGCCGGTCTCGTAGCCCGTATCTACCAGCATGGATTCGCCGGATGGTGCTACATACAGCGTGGACGCGCCGCCTTCCACGTCAATCCAGTAAATATCGAGATTTTTCGATTGCGCGCCAAGCACGCCGGCAGCGGCAATCAGCAACGTGAGCAGAGAGTTTCGCATGAGGGGTTCTCCTCAAAATCCATCCGGTATTATAGACTACTTTAACGATGAGAAACTTACTTCCCTGCCTGCTCCTATCCGCGAGCCTGGTGCTGGCTCAGCCTAAGCCCGCCACACCGAAACTCGAACACGTCTTCGATCTGCACCTGCAATTGGGAAAGCCCACCGACGTGGGCAAGGTTGGTCCCGCGGGCAACCGCCGCGTCGTGCCGGTGAACGGTGGGACGCTGGAAGGCCCCGGACTGAAGGGCAAGATACTGCCGGGAGTCGACTTCCAGATCATTCAGCCGGACGGGCTCACGGAACTTGACGCCCACTATGTCGTCCAATTGGAAAACGGCGACCTGCTCTATGTCACCAATCGCGGCATGCGTCATGGACCGCCGGAAGTGCTGGCGAAGTTGAACGCGGGCGAAAAAGTGGACCAGTCCTTAATCTACTTCCGCACCGTGATCACGGTGGAGTCCGCCGCGCCGGCTCTGCAGAAACTTACGCGTTCCATCCTGATCTGCGCGGGTGAGCGGCTGCCCACCGAAGCTCTGTTGCGCGTTTACCGCGTAAACTAAAACCGGGAAATGGAGATGGCCGGTCAGGCCGCTTTAAACTCAGGTTCCCGGAGTAGCTCCAGAAACGCCTGGGCGGCGGAGTGGAAATGTTTTTTCTTGCGGTGGATGATTCCCAAAGGACGGTAGAGTTCCGATTCCAGCATCGGGATAGCCACCAGGCGCCCCTGGGCTACTTCATCGCGTAGGATCCGGGCCGGCAGAATGCTCACGCCGGCATGGTGCGCGACCGCCTCCTTGATCATCTGGAGGTTGTCAAAGTGCAGCGCCTGGGCCACCTGAATTTCATGTTCGCGGAGGAAGCGGTCTACTTCGCGGCGGATGGGAAGATCGTCATCAAACCCGATAAAGTCGATGCCGTTCAGGTCCTCCGCCCGGATGCGGCCTTTTCGCGCCAACGGATGCTCCGGGCCGGCAGCCACCACCATCTGTTCCTGACGCCAGGGAATCACCGTGATTTCCCGGCTCGGCTCGGGATAGCTCACCAAGCCAAGGTCAGCTTCATCAGCGAGTACCGCGGAGTACACTTTCTCCGGGCGTAGATATTCCACCGTAAGTCTGGCTTTGGGCTGGCGATGGGAAAACTCTTCTTCCAGTTGCGCCATTTCGCTAAGGCCTACGGAATAGATGGACGCCACCCGTACCGTTCCTTCCACCTGTTGCTTCAACTGCTCCAGGATTACGGCGAATTCGTCTTTTCGCCGCAGCACGTCGCGACAAAAATCAGCGTACAGTTGCCCGGCTGTGGTCACCGCGAGGGGGCGCGTGGAGCGGTCGAGCAAGTTTATCCCTAGGCCCCGCTCTAATTCCTGGACATGCTGGCTGGCCGCCGACTGGCTGACGTCGTTCAGCGCCGCTCCCCGGCTAAAGCTTTTGGTTTGAGCGATATCCTTAAAAAGCTTGAGATTTCCAAAGCTCACATCAAAATTATATCATCAGTAACTCTAATATTGCAAGATTCTAAATTCCGTTGACGTGATACTGTCGCGTAGTGTACTCTGAACTATGCTTTACCCTCCTGGACCCCAGGGGCTGTACCACCCCAATCAAGAGCACGACGCCTGCGGCATGGGCTTCGTGGTCAACCTTGACGGTCATAAATCACACGAGATTGTCCAGAAGGGCATCCAGATCCTGATCAACCTGACGCATCGCGGCGCTTGCGGATGCGATCCGGAAACCGGCGACGGCGCGGGAATTCTCATCCAGATTCCGCACGAGTTCTTCGTGCGCGAGTGCGGCAAGCTGGGGTTTGCGTTGCCCGAACCCGGCAGCTACGGCGTAGGCATGATCTTTCTGCCGGTGGAGCACGCACAGCGGCTGCTTTGCGAAGGCATCGTGGAGCGTATCGCCCGCGAGCAGGGGCTGGAAGTATTGGGCTGGCGGGACATGCCGGTGCACGGAGACGCCATAGGACGCCAGGCGCGCGCGACCCAACCTTATATTGAGCAGGTCTTCCTGAAGAGGGCCGAGGGCATGTCGCAGGACGAGTTCGAGCGCATGCTGTACGTGGTCCGCCGCAGCGCGGAATCGGAAATCGCTGCCAGCGACATGCACGAGAAGGGGTTCTTCTATGTCCCCTCGCTCTCCTCGCGCACCATCGTATATAAGGGATTGCTGCTGGCTCCGCAGATTTCCGATTTCTATCTGGAACTGGCCGATCCGTTGGCCAAGAGTTCGCTGTGCATGGTGCACCAGCGTTTTTCCACCAATACGTTCCCCACGTGGCAACTTTCCCATCCCTACCGGATGATCTGCCACAACGGCGAAATTAACACGGTCAAAGGCAACGTCAACTGGATGAACGCGCGCGAGTCCGTGCTGCGCTCGGACTTGTTTGGCGACAACCTGCCCAAGACGTTCCCCGTAATCCGGCCCGGTGGGAGTGACACAGCTTCGCTCGATAACGCCGTGGAGATGCTGACCCTGGCCGGCCGCGAACTGCCCCACGTGATGGCGATGCTGATTCCCGAAGCGTGGGACGCCGACACCACGATGCCCGACGATAAGCGGGCTTTCTACGAATACCACGCCTCGCTGATGGAGCCGTGGGACGGCCCCGCCGCCGTGGCCTTCACCGACGGCAAATGGCTGGGCGCCACGCTCGACCGCAATGGTCTGCGTCCCGCGCGCTACCTGGTCACGACAGCGAACGAACTGATCCTCGCTTCGGAGACTGGCGTGCTGCCGGTGAAGCCGGAACAAGTTCAGTACAAGGGCCGCTTGCAGCCCGGCCGGATGCTGCTGGTGAATCTGGAAGAGCACCGCATCGTACCCGATGAGGAAATCAAGCACATGCTGGCCACGCGCCAGCCCTATGGGGAGTGGCTCAAGGAAAATCAAATTACGCTGGACCGGCTGCCCGTTCCGGCACACGTTTATGGGTTTGATCCGGAGACGATTCTCACGCGCCAGAGATCCTTCGGCTACAGCGACGAAGATCTGAAGATGATTCTTTCGCCGATGGCCACCAACGGCGAAGAACCCCTTGGTTCCATGGGTGTCGACACGCCGCTCGCGTGCCTGTCGGACCGGCCCCAGTCCCTGTTCAATTACTTCAAGCAGATGTTTGCGCAGGTGACCAATCCGGCCATCGACCCCATTCGCGAAGAGCTGGTCATGTCGCTCACCAGCTACATTGGCTCCGAGCGCAACATATTAGAAGAGACGCCGCAGCATTGCCATACGCTGAAGCTGCCACACCCCATCCTTACGAATCACGATCTGGAACGGTTGCGGCGTGTGAGCTTCGGTGACTTCCTGGCCACCACGATCCCCACTCTGTTCCGCGCTTCCGGCGGCGAATTGGAGTTGCAGCGCGCGCTCGATTTCATCTGCCGCCGCGCCGAGCAATCCATTCGCGACGGCTACCGCATCCTGATCTTAAGCGACCGCGGGCTGGACAAAGAGTATGCGCCTATTCCGTCGCTGCTCGCGTTGACCGCGGTACACAATCATCTGGTGCGCGAGCGCAAGCGTACGCAGGTCGCGCTCATTATCGAATCCGGCGAACCAAGGGAGGTCATGCACTTCGCGCTGTTGATCGGCTATGGCGCCAGCGCGGTGAATCCGTACCTAGCCATCGAAACTCTCGAAGATATGGCCCAACGCGGCCGCCTGGCGGGAGTGTCCTTCGAAACGGCGCTCAAGAATTTCAAGAAGGCCATCAACAAGGGTCTGCTCAAGGTGTTTTCCAAGATGGGCATCTCCACCTTGCAAAGCTATCGCGGCGCGCAGGTCTTCGAGGCGATTGGCCTGAGCCAGGCGCTGGTCGAGCAGTACTTCACCGGGACGTCTTCGCGCATCGAAGGCGTCGGACTGGGAGTGCTGGCGCGCGAGGCGCGCATGAAGCACGATCATGCTTACCGCGCGTTCACGGAATCGGAGACCGAGCTCGAACCAGGCGGTGCGTACCAATACCGCGTCCGTGGCGAATATCACATGCTGAACCCGCTGACGGTCAGCAAGTTGCAGCATGCGGTCCGCGGCAACAATTTCCAGACCTTTCAGGAATACACGGACCTGATCGACAAGCAGAACCGCGACCTGTGCACGCTGCGCGGTCTGATGGAACTAAAGTCCGCTAAGAAACCGGTGCCCATCGAAGAAGTCGAACCGGTAACCGAAATCGTGAAACGCTTCGCGACGGGAGCCATGTCCTTCGGCTCCATCAGTAAAGAAGCGCATGAGACGCTGGCCATCGCCATGAACCGCATCGGCGGCCGCTCCAACACCGGCGAAGGCGGCGAAGAAGAAGAGCGCTTCGTGCGCGACGCCAATGGCGACCTGCGGCGCAGCTCCATCAAGCAGGTGGCTTCGGGACGCTTCGGCGTGACCGCGAATTACATGGTCAACGCCGACGAACTGCAAATCAAGATCGCACAGGGCGCCAAGCCCGGCGAGGGCGGGCAACTCCCCGGCCACAAGATCGACGAAGTGATCGCCCGCGTGCGCCACTCCATCCCCGGCGTGCCTCTGATCTCGCCTCCGCCGCATCACGATATTTACTCGATCGAAGATCTGGCGCAATTGATCTACGATCTGAAGAATGTCAACCCGAAGGCGCGCATCTCGGTCAAACTCGTGGCCGAGGCCGGCGTTGGCACGGTGGCGGCGGGTGTCGCCAAGGCCCACGCGGATGTGGTGCTGATCAGCGGCTACGACGGCGGCACCGGCGCTTCGCCGCTTACTTCCTTGCGCCACGCGGGAACGCCCTGGGAACTCGGTTTGGCCGAGACGCAGCAGGTTCTGGTGATGAACGATCTGCGCAGCCGCATCGTCGTGCAGACCGACGGAAAGCTGCAAACTGGACGCGACGTCGCGATTGCCGCGCTGCTGGGCGCCGAGGAATTCGGGTTCTCCACGGCCCCATTGGTCGCCATGGGCTGCATCATGATGCGCAAGTGCCACCTGAACACGTGTCCTGTCGGCATCGCCACGCAGGATCCGGCGCTGCGCAAGAAGTTCACGGGCACGCCCGAGAACGTCATCAATTATTTTTTCTTCGTGGCGGAGCAGCTCCGCCAATGGATGGCAAAGTTGGGTTTCCGCAAGATGACCGAAATGATTGGCCGCGCCGACATGATCGAGATGCGGCCCGCGATTGAACACTGGAAAGCCAGCAGCCTGGATTACACGCAACTGCTGTTCATGCCGCCGGTGCCCAGCCGCGTCGGACGCCACTGCACCACGTCGCAGGATCACGGCCTCGCCGCCGCACTCGACAACCGCTTGATCGAATACGCCAAGCCCGCGCTCGACAGCGGCACGGCGGTGGATTTCAAATTGCCCATCCGCAACGTGGACCGTACCGTGGGCGCCATGCTCTCCGGGGACATCGCGCGCAAGTATGGAGCCAAGGGACTTCCGGCCGAGACCATTCATTTCACGTTCACCGGTTCCGCCGGGCAAAGCTTCGGCGCGTTTCTGGCGCACGGTGTCACGCTGGAACTCGAAGGCGACAGCAACGACTACGCGGGCAAAGGGCTTTCCGGCGGTAAGCTGATCGTCTATCCGCCGCGAAACTCGACCTTCCTGCCGGAGAAAAATATCCTGATCGGCAACACGGTGCTCTATGGAGCGACTTCCGGCGAAGCGTTCTTCAACGGCGTCGCCGGAGAACGCTATGCGGTCCGTAACTCCGGCGCCACTTCGGTGGTGGAGGGCGTGGGCGACCATGGCTGCGAGTACATGACCAAAGGCCTGGTGATTGTGCTCGGCGAAACCGGCAAGAACTTCGCCGCGGGCATGACTGGCGGCATCGCCTTCGTGCTCGACGAAACCGGCGAATTCCAAAGAACGCGCTGCAATCCCGCGAGCGTCGATCTGGAGTCCGTTGAGGAACCGAAAGACAAAGAAGACCTGCGCTACTGGATTGCGCGCCAAGCCGAGGAGACCGCGAGTCCGCGCGCCAATTGGATCCTGGAGAATTGGGAGACAATGCTGCCGAAGTTCGTGAAAGTGTTCCCGCACGAGTACAAGCGCGTGCTCGGTGTTCCTAGAAAGGCCGTCGCGGCCCATGGGTAGGGTCGCGGGTGAATAAGGTCACGCATGGGTAAAGTCACCGGCTTCATGGAATATCAGCGCGAGCTGCCGCAGCGGCGGCCCGTTGCCGAGCGCGTCAACGACTGGTTTGAAATCTACCAGGAATTCGCGCCTGAGAAAGTTCAACAACAGGGCGCGCGCTGCATGGATTGCGGCGTGCCGTTCTGCCACACCGGCTGTCCGCTCACCAACATCATTCCCGATTGGAACGATCTGGTGTACAAAGGCCGCTGGCGCGAGGCGCTGCGCGTTCTGCATGCGACCAACAACTTTCCCGAATTCACCGGACGCGTTTGCCCCGCGCCGTGCGAAGCCGCCTGCGTGCTCGGCATCAATGAGCCGCCGGTGGCAATCAAGGTGATCGAGCGCTCCATCGTCGACTACGGCTACGAACACGGCTGGATCACGCCGGAGATTCCCGAAGTCCGCACCGGCAAGAAAGTAGCGGTGATTGGGAGCGGACCCGCGGGACTGGCCGCCGCGCAACAGCTCGCGCGCGCCGGTCACTGGGTGACCGTGTTCGAGAAAACCGACCGCATCGGCGGCCTGCTGCGCTACGGCATCCCCGATTTCAAGATGGAGAAGCATTGGATCGACCGGCGCTTGCAGCAAATGTCCGCCGAAGGCGTCGAGTTCGTTACCAACGCTCACATCGGCGTGAATATTCCGCTGGAAACTGTACGCAAGGATTTCCAGGCCATTGTTTTGGCGATGGGCGCCGAGGAACCGCGCGATCTGAATGTGCCCGGCCGCGAATTGAAGGGCATCCATTTTGCGATGGAATTCCTCCCGCAGCAGAACAAGCGCGGCGCGGGCGACGAAGTTCCGGATCAGATCCTAGCCACCGGTAAGCGGGTGGTCATCATTGGTGGCGGCGACACAGGAGCCGACTGCCTGGGCACGTCGCATCGTCACAAGGCTGCATCCGTGCATCAATTCGAAATTATGCCGACGCCTCCGTCGGAACGCTCGGCTTCCACACCGTGGCCTCTGTGGCCTCTGCAATTGCGCACCGAGAGTTCGCACGAAGAAGGCGGCCAGCGCGAATGGGCCGTAGCGACCACCAAGTTTACCGGCGATGCCAACGGCAACGTAAAGCAGCTGCACGGCATCCGCGTGGGCCCGGTGCCCAAATTCGAGGCGATTCCAGGAAGCGAATTCATTATGGACGTGGATCTGGTCCTGCTGGCCATGGGCTTTACGGGCCCCGTGCAGAACGGACTGGTGGAACAGTTGGGCGTGAAACTCGACGGCCGCGGCAATATCGAGGCGAACGAGCAGGAGTGGCAGACCTCAGTCCCTGGCGTGTTTGCCGCCGGCGACACGCGCCGCGGCCAGTCGCTGGTTGTGTGGGCCATCGCCGAAGGCCGCAAGGCCGCCGAGGCGGTCGACCGCTACCTGCGGGCCTAGTTCGGGTACCCCATCGATAGTGGATACCGTCTGTTAGACTGAAGCTGATGAACGTTCTCAAGCGCCTGATCTTATGGGAATACCCGCGCATGAGTTGGCAGTACGACTTAATTGTCGCCGCCATCGTCGCGTTCGTCTTCGTCACTCCGTACTACATTTCTTTCGGCGACCGGCCCAAGGCAGCCAGTGTAGCCATGGTGCGCGGCGGCTACTGGATTGAACCCCAACAGTTGGCCGGCGTTCCCGAAACCGGCCTCGCCGCGCGCGCGGCCACGGTCGTGAACTCCAAGTACAAGACCCGTATCCGGATCGCGGACGTCGAACCCATCTACGATGACGCCGAGCGCGAACTGAAGGGCTACCTGGCATTTCCCGAAAAGTGACCTTCTCTTCGCTAACCCGCTTCGCCGCTCTGTCCCTGCTGTCAGGGACGCTGCTGCAAGCTGAATCCATGACGGATGTGCTGGCCCGCATGGACCGCGCCGGCGGCGAGTTTCGCTCGCTCTCCGCCACGATGAAGCGCATTCACTACACGGCCGTCCTTAGTGAAACAGAAATGATGGACGGAACGGTACGGCTGAAGCGCGTAAAGGGTTCTACCGTCGGGGTCATCGAGTTTAAGCAGCCCGAGACACGCACAGTTTTCATCAATGGGAAATCCGTGCAGATCTTCTACCCCAAGGCCAACATGGTGGAGATCTACGACGCGAGCAAGTACACCTCCAGCATGGATCAGATCATTCTGCTGGGTTTCGGGACGTCGTCCACGGAACTGAAGAAGTCCTACGACATCAAGGACGGCGGCTCCCAGAAGCTCAACGCTACGGATAGCACACGCCTGGAGCTGACACCGAAATCCGCCGAGTTAAAGAAGCTCATCACTAAGATCGAGATGTGGATTCCCGAGGGCCAGAGTAATCCTCTGCGGGTCAAGTTCAGCGAGCCGTCCCGGAACTTTGAGCAGGTGGACTACTCAGACATCAAGGCGAATCCGGCGCTGCCCGACTCCGCGTTTGAGTTGAAGCTGCCCGCCAACGTGAAGAAAATCTTCCCGCAGAAGTAGACGGTGGGGGCACAAGACACCAAGATCCGCTGCGCGCGCCGGTGGCGCCCGATTCGTAGTAGCGCTGAAGCGGGGCTCCCTTTGGCTACCGCGAGGAGGAACTTCCTGCTTTTTCCCCGCGAATCCATGCCGCGAAGGTCTTCCAGTCCGGGTCGTCCTGGGATCTGAATTGCCTCCCGCCCTGGTGGGTGTCGGCGATGCCACCCACTTCCGGCGCCAGCGGCATGATCGCGAACAGGCTGGTGAGCGGATTACCGGGCGTCACGAATTTTGAGACAACTTGAAAGTTCGCGCGTGATTGCTCCTCGGTCCATGTACTCGCCCCGTCCGCCAGCCGCGCCAGGAAAAACTCTCTTCCGTTGTGGTGGCTGGTCTCGTGGCAAACGTAGCAGCGGGCGTGGTCCGGGACTCGCTTTTTCAGGAAGATCGGCTGGACCTGGGTCTTGAAAAACTCATAGTCCAGCGACACCTTAGCCCCGGTAGGCACCTGCGCGGTGGATGGCGCCGGCGCGAGCACGGCGACCGCCGCCGCCACGATCAGGCCGGCAAGAATTCCCCGCGGACGAATATTAGTAATCATGATCTCCTCCCATGTCTTGTCGCGAAATGCCCTGCTACCCTACCGCAATGTCAAAGTGCTGATGCGGTCCGGCATCTCCCCGACCGGGATGCGAGCCACCTCTTTCCTGGTCTGCACATCGAAAGCAGCTACCGTCTTCACTCCACAAAGGGAAACGTAAACTGTCTTGCTGTCGGGAGTGAAAGTGATCCAGGCCGGATTTCCCGATCTGCCGTGCTGGCCCGGCACCGGTTGTTCCGGCAATACGCCATGTCCCAGCAGTTTGATATCCGGCAGCGAATAGGCGAAAACAGCATTGGACGGCCGGCTGTTGACCCACAGGGTCTTCTGGTCCGGAGAGATCCCGATGCCGTGGCCGTTGCTTTCGCAGCCCCTGCCGCCACCCCACCCTGTCGGCGTGTCGGGAACCTTGATTCTCGCCACTTCCTTGCGCTGGGCAAAATCGACCACCGAGAAGGTGTTCAAAGAGCCAAGGTTCAAAAAGATCCGGCGGCCCGAGCCGTCGGGGTTATTCTCAATGGCGATCGGATTAATTCCGGTGCCGTAGGGAAGATCCCACGCGATCTCCATCTTTTGGAGATCAAAGACGATCAGAACCTGTCCCCCGGGTGAGCCGGCGGCGGCAAACTTACCATCCGCGGTGATGGCGAGATCGTGCAGCCCTCTTGGTGTCGGGATGCTCTTGACCTTTTCAAGAGTGGCGGTGTCAATGATGTCCAAGGCACCCTTATCATCCGCGGTTGTGCCGGTATTCCGGATACAGACCAAGATCCGCTTTCCATCCCTGGTGGTTTGGGCTTCATTGGCCCAGCCGCTGATCGGCACCTTCTTGACGGTTTTCCCGCTCTTGCGGTCCATGACGATGAGGAAGTTTTCGGCCCTGCTGAAAATATAGAGCTGGCTGCCGTCGCGAGAGAATTGAATCACCTCGGGCGCTTCGATGTTGTCGATCGTTTGCACGACCTTGTTTGTCGCGGAGTCGATCACGGTGATGGTGGTGCCGCCCCTGTTTGCGACATAGATCAGGTTGGTAGCCGCCGCCATGGTGACTGCTGCCGCCAGGATCCCAAGCACGAGCCTCACGTACCTCCGCCCGTTGCCATGTGTATTGAAAGCGCGCCAGTTCATAAGCCCTCCTACTGTTTTCACAATGTATGAATAGTAGGGCGGGATGCGCCCAAAGTCAAGGCGGCAGAACTACCCCTAATCCGTCGGTAAGGGCTGGCTTGACGGTCAAGGAAGGCAGTGGCGCGGGGCATGAGGGGGACGTAACGGGAAATTGAGGCAGTGTTTTTGACGCGAGGGGAGTTGGGGGAGATGAAGATGGTGGAAAGCACGCACGCCCG
>CAMAVI010000085.1 GCA_945861625.1 Candidatus Sulfopaludibacter sp. SbA3 | reverse complement strand
CACAAGCTGATCTTCCGATAGCTCGTCCAGAATCGTCACAACGGGAAGACGGCCGATAAACTCAGGGATGAACCCGCTCTTGATCAGATCCATGGGCTGGACTTGCTCCAGCGTTCCCAGGTCGCGGCGGCCAGGGGTCACCCGCTTCTGAGTCTCTCGCGGCGTTTCGCCCGGATTGGTGTAGCCAATGGTGCGCGTTCCCACCCGGCGCTGGATGGTTTTTTCCAGACCCACAAACGCTCCGCCGCAGATGAACAGGATATTGGTGGTGTCGACGGGAGTGAATTCCTGATGGGGATGCTTGCGTCCACCTTGCGGAGGCACATTGGCGATGGTGCCTTCCAGGATCTTGAGCAACGCCTGCTGAACGCCTTCGCCGGAAACATCGCGCGTGATCGAAGGGTTTTCGTCCTTGCGGCCGATTTTGTCGATCTCATCTATATAGATGATGCCCTGCTGGGCACGCTGCACGTCCCAATCGGCGTTCTGGAGCAAGCGCAGGATGATGTTTTCCACGTCTTCGCCGACGTAGCCGGCTTCGGTCAAAGTGGTGGCATCCACGATGGCAAAGGGGACATCCAGAATGCGTGCGAGCGTCTGGGCCAGCAGAGTCTTGCCGGTTCCCGTGGTCCCGATGAGCAGGATGTTCGATTTGGACAACTCCACTTCCCCGGCGCGCTGCTTGTTCATCTGGATGCGCTTGTAGTGGTTGTAGACGGCCACGGCGAGCTTCTTCTTCGTGGCGTCCTGGCCGATTACATACTGGTCTAGATATTCCTTTAGTTCCAATGGCTTGGGCAGCTTATTGGGGGACGGATTCGCTTGGTCGTGGCGGTCGTCTTCCAGGATCGAGTTGCATACGGCAATGCACTCGTCACAAATGTAAGCTTTGGGGTAGTCGGAGGGGGAGGAAATCAGCTTGCCGACAACATCTTGGCTCTTATGACAGAACGAACAACGAAGCGCATCTTCTGAGCCAGTTCGCTTCACCTACACCTCCTGCGGACGCTTCCTGAGTACGTACACTTTGATTATACGCGAAGTCCGTGAAGAGCCACATCCTCCTATTGGCGGACGTTCCATATTCAGTCAACGACGCGCCGATAGACCGTATAAGAGGCGTTGTGAAACACTTCCCGGTAGCTGGCGCCCAGGACCCGCTCAATGTGATGGAAAATTTCGGGATAGCGGCTTTCTGAGCGCTTGAACCACGCCCGGTAAAGGTCGTTGGCCACAATGAAGTCCGGCTGTTTGCCGCTATAGTAGCCGAGCCTGGGATCATCGATCAGATTCGCGTCGAAACCGAATTGAAAAGCCAACTCCCCACCGCCCACGATCTGCGAGGAGGGGCCGGCATGGTTCTTCAGGAAACCGACCGTGGCGGCATAGTCCCATTGCTCGCGAGGGTTCCGGTTGTCTTGGATCCCGTAGAAGAATTGGATACACAGAAAGGCGGCCAGCACGGCGGCCGCGGCCCCGCGAATCCAGGGAGACCGATAACCATTCTGGTCGGGCCACAAAAAGGAGGCAAAGGATACCGCGAGCAGAGCGGCGGCAATCGGGAATGTATGCACGATGTAAGGACTGGATTTCATCCCTTCAAAAACCGCAAGCAGGAAAAAGAACAAAGATCCGGCAAGTAGAAGAACCTGATTTCCGGGCTTCCTCCGCAGAGAAGGAGTGCACAGCGCGATAGCGGCTCCCAGCAGATAGAGCGCCAATATACTGACTTGAAAACGTGTCCGGAAGCTGGTCGCGACATACCAATGGAAGGCACCGAGGTAGCGCCGGACCTCCCACAAAAACGCCGCGAACGGATTACGTAGTCCAGACCAGCGGTCCCTCTGCGTATACTCAGAACCAATCCCTGAAATGTTTCCCGCAAACTGGCTCCAAAATTGTGCGGGGCTTTGTAAGATGTATGCGCCCCATCCGGCGAGACCCACCAAGTAGGGCGTTACGGCAACTGCCATTTCCCCCAGCCCCAGGGCGGAACGGTCATAGTAGAGCGTCAGGACAGAAAGGAGTGTGAAGTACAACACGCCACAGGGGTGCGTGAAACAACTCGCTGCAACAAGTGTGTTCGCAAGAAAGATGGTGGCCTTCAGATTACGCTCACGGAGGCATACATAAGCGGCGCACCCGGCCCAACCCAGGCCCGCGCACATCGCATCCATACGGCCCAGTGCGGCGAACGAAAGAAAGTGATAGTCCACCGCCAGCAGACCTACGGCGAGCAAAGCAATCCTGAAATCCAGCGAAAGCCTGCACATCATCGCATACCAAGCAAAAAGAACGAGCGCACCAAAAGTAATCGAAAGCGAGCGCAGAGTCAGCAGGCTAAAGCCGAACACCTTATACCAGCCAGGCCTGAGCCAGAACATGCAGGGGAAGAATCCAATATGTGCGACGGTCCAGACCCTCCATCCAGCTCCCTTTGGATTCCAGGATGGTAGTCCCCATGAAGCCTTTCGTCAGAAGGTTGACAGCGGGGTTGGCAAACCATGCTTCGTTGTCCCAGGGGTGGCCGGTATGGGCTCGCCAGGAGGCCAGAAGCCCGTAGAGTATGAGGACAAGAATGAAAATAGCGGTGGGACGCAGTCTCAGTGTGGACCGCACGTAGCTCTATGGTCTGCGACGAGCCCTGAGCACGATCAATCCGCCGGAAAGAAGCGCGATGGCTGACATGGCGGAACCAGCAGTGACTTCAGGAACTTCGAGGCCACTATCAGCGAGCAAGGCTACGGACACCCCAAGGAAGATCAAAATGCCGCTGAGGAATCTAGTCATACCCAAGCTCTCCTATCGTACGTCGTCTCTGAGGGGCCTCACAAGTCTTACCGCTTGCGACGGGGCCTGAGAACAGCCAGCCCGCCGGAAAGAAGCGCGATGGCTGACATGGCGGAACCAGCAGTGATTTCAGGAACTTGGACGACTCCATCGGTAGCCGATCCAGCCATAAGCCCGGCTGTCCCAATCAACATCAAGATACCTACAAGAATTCTTGGCATGGATAGCTCCTCCTTTTATCTCGAGCGCGAAGGACTTGCGCCTTTGGATGATCACACAAAAGTCATTGAGGCGTCAAGCACCGGCCCACGAAATGAGACGGCTAGTACGCGTTCAAGAAAAAGACATGAAAACGTACCTACGCTTGCCGATAAGGACCCTTGCGGGGCAAGTCAGGCCTCCCGTCATTTTACAGAAAACCTCCAAACAGAATGTTTGCAATCATCGGAATTGTTGTCGTTCTGGGGGCCGTGATCGGCGGCTACCTGATGGAGCATGGTCAGCTCGGAGTGCTGGTCCAGCCGGCCGAACTACTGATTATCGGGGGTGCGGCACTGGGCACACTATTAATCGCTAATCCCTTGCCGATCATCAAGAAAATTGTTCAGGGACTGATCGCCGTACTCAAGGGCAATCCGTACACGAAGGCGTACTACGTGGAGACCCTTAAAATGCTCAACGACCTGTTCATGCTGGCAAGGAAGAACGGCATGGTCAAGCTAGAGGAAGACGTCGAGAACCCCGATAAGAGCCAGGTATTCACCAAGTATCCGGCCTTCCTCAAACATCACCACGCCGTGCATTTTGTGTGCGACACGCTGCGCATGGCCATCAGCGGCGGCGTGCAGCCGTTCGATCTCGACCAGATGATGGAAATGGATATGGAAGTTCACCACCACGAGGCGACTGTGCCCGTGAGTGCGCTGATCACGGTGGCGGATGCGCTGCCGGGCCTGGGAATCGTGGCCGCCGTGTTGGGCGTGGTCATCACCATGGGGGCACTCGGAGGGCCTCCAGAGGAGATTGGCCACAAGGTCGCCGCGGCGCTGGTGGGGACGTTCCTGGGAATCCTGCTGTGTTACGGATTCCTGGGGCCCCTGGCGGCGAACATCACCAAGATGAACGACGCCGAAAGCGACTACCTGCGCTGCCTGCGCCAGGGATTGATCGCGTTCGTGAAAGGTTCGGCGCCGGCGCTGGCCATCGAGTTTGCGCGGCGCAGCATCCCCGGCGAGGTGCGGCCTTCCTTCAAGGAAACGGAAGCCGCGTGCAAAGGCGGCGGGCAACCGCCTCCCGCGGGAAAATAACATGGCTCAGGACGTAGCCCCGACGATTCATATCATCAAGAAAGTCAAAGGCCACGCCGGCCATCACGGCGGGGCATGGAAAGTGGCTTACGCCGATTTCGTCACCGCCATGATGGCGCTGTTCATCGTGTTGTGGCTGATGAATTCGAGCGAAAAAGTCAAGAAAGCGATCAGCGCCTACTTTCAGGACCCTTCCGGCACCGGAAAGCTGTCGGGCAGCGCGGCGGCGGGCACCGGCGACACCCTGTCAGTCAACAAAGACAACATGGAGAACCTCAAAGACATGTTGGAGCAGGCCATCAAGAAGAGTCCGGAACTTTCCAAACTCAAAGATTACGTGCAGATGAGCGTCACCGGCGAGGGACTGCGCATCGAGCTACTGGAAAGCGAGAAAGGAATGTTCTTTGAATCCGGCAGCGCCAAGCCCAGTGGACTGGGAGAGGAAATGATCGTCCGCTTGGGCCAGGAGCTGGCCAAACTTCCGAATGGATTACTGCTTGAGGGGCACACCGATGCGAAGCCTTACTCAGGCAAGGGCGATTACTCCAACTGGGAGCTTTCGGCTGACCGCGCCAATGCGGCGCGGCGACTGATCGTCTCCCACGGAGTCAAGTCCAGCCAGATTAATCAGGTGCGCGGCTTCGCGGACCAAAATCTGCGCGACCCGGCGCATCCCGAAGTTGCATCAAATCGCCGGGTATCGATGATCGTCCGCTACCAGAACACCACCAAGGCGGACGAAGCACTCGCTGAGACCGCAAAAGAACCGTCCAAAGAAAAAGAAAGCGGCCACCACTAGCCCCGGCCAATCGATGGCATCTTCGTAGCGAGCACGGTCATGAACTGAACGTTGGCTTCCAGCGGGAGCTTCGCCATGTAAAGAACGGCGTCGACAACGTGACGTACATCCATGCGCGGCTCGGGCGCGATGGCGCCGTTGGCCTGCCTGACGCCCTTGGCCATGGCCTCGGTCATCTCCGTCGCTGCGTTGCCGATGTCGATTTGCCCGCAGGCGATGTCGTAGGCGCGGCTGTCGAGCGAAATCGATTTCGTCAGCCCGGTGATGGCGTGTTTAGTCGCCGTGTAGGGAGCGCTCATGGGGCGCGGCGCGTGCGCCGAGATGGAACCGTTATTGATGATGCGTCCGCCCCGCGGGTCCTGCGCCTTCATGATGCGGATGGCTTCCTGCGCGCACAGAAACGAACCGGTGAGGTTGACGGCGACCGCATTGTTCCACTGCTCGTAGGTCAGATCCTCCATGGGGACCGCGGGCGTGAAGGTGCCCGCGTTGTTGAACAGCAGATCCAGACGGCCAAAGGCCTCTTTGGTTCGCGCAAATAGGTTGCGCACCGAGTCGGGATTGGTTACGTCAGTGGGCACCGCCAGCATTTCCGGACCTCCGCACGCAATAGATGCAGTCTTGCGGAGTTCCTCCGCGCGGCGCCCGGCGATGGCGACGGAATAACCTTCAGCTTGCAGGCCGAGCGCAACGGCGCGGCCGATGCCGCTGCCGGCGCCGGTCACGACAGCGATTTTTGTGGGGGGCATCACTCTATTTTGCCTGACTCCACCACTCGGGCAGCATAGCGATGGAATCGAGGATCGCGCCGGGCGTCACGCCGCGCTCGAGATCCGGCGGACGGAACTTGCCGGTGCACACCAGAGCCCCTTTGAGTCCCGCGCGCTGCGGGCCGCCGACGTCGATCTCGATATCGTCGCCGATCATGAGGACCTCTTCCGCTGGAATTCCCAATTGATGTGCCGCGGCGTGAAAGAACGGCGCTCCCGGTTTGCCGAACACCATCGGCTTCCGCCCCGTGGCGTGCTCCAGTGCGGCGACGAACGGCGCAACATCCAGTTGCATGCCACTTTCTCCCAGCCAGTATCGCGTCATACCGAGCGCGATCAACTCGGCCGCGGGATTCGAGTACAGTAGACGGAACGCGCGATTGAGCGTGCGGAAGTTCCAACCCTCTTCCAAATCACCGATGACTACGTAACTCGCGCCAGACTCGGCGTTTTGGGGAAGAATCATCAGGCCGGAAAACTCGGACCAGGTCGGCTCCTTGACGAATAACGCCACCGGCGCCTTGACGTGCTCGCGGAGCCAGCCTGCCGCGGCGAAGGCGGGAGTGAGAATATCGTCTTCCATGGCAGCGATGCCGAAGCGGTTGAGCTTTTCCGCAAGCTGCTTGCGCGCGCGCGCACTGGTGTTGGTGGCGAACCGGTGCGGAATGCTTTGCTCCCGAGCCCAGGCCACCGCCTCAACCGCCCCTGCCATGGGCGTATCGGAGTTGTACAGGACTCCGTCCATGTCGAAAAGAAGCGCGCGCGCGTTTGTCTAAAGGGTCCCTACAAAGTTTTCGTGTAACCGCCGTCCATGTCGATCATGGCCCCCTGCAGGAAGCGGCCTTCGGGTCCGGCAATAAAAGCGGCCAGCGCGGCGATGTCTTCCGTTTCGCCAATGCGCGTGGACCTGGTGTCCGCAATCATCGCTCGTTCCGCGGCGGCGAGATCAATTCCCTTCTCCGCCACCAGCGCCTCTAGACGCTTTTGCAAACGCCCGGTGCGGATCAGCCCAGGGTTAATGACGTTGACCTGCACGCCGTCGGCGATGCCTTGTTCCGCCATGGCTTTCGTGAAGGACTGCATGGCGGCGTTGACGGAGCCGCCGATGGCGAACTCCGCTCCCGGCGTGCGCCCGCCGGCGCCGGAGATGTTCACGATAGAACCGCGCGAGGCTTTGAGATGCGGCCATGCCGCGCGCGTGAGGCGGACCGCTCCGAAAAACTTCAGCGCGAAACCGTCAGCCCAGTCTTCGTCGGTGAGTTTCGAGAACGCGTCGCGCTTGGTGGCGCCGGCATTGTTCACAACGATATCGATGCGGCCGAATTGGGCGAGCGCGAAATCGGCAAGTAGCGCGGGGGCATCAGGGATGCGGAGATCCGCCGCCAGGAAAGCAGCCTTACCTCCGGCTTGTTCGATTTCTTTGACGGTAGATGCGAGCGCAGCGGCGTCTCGCGCACACAACACCGTATGCGCGCCTTCCTTTGCCAATCGCATAGCAATGGTGCGGCCGATACCTCGGCTCGCACCGGTGACGATGGCGACTTTCCCCGTCATCACTGTTGTTGCGTTCCCTGTTCCTCCAAACGATTGATCATGAAGGTGGACATGCCTTCGAAGAATTCGCGGATGTGCTTCTCGGCTTCGGCGGGAAGCGCGGCTTCTTTGAGCGCGGCGTCCATGAACTGCATCCAGCGGTCGCGCGAGGCCTGCGTGATGGGGAACGGGAAATGCCGCATGCGCAAGCGCGGATGGCCGCGCTCTTCGATGTAGCGCGCGGGGCCGCCAAAGCGGTAGACCAGATAATCGCGCAGGCGCTGCTCGGCGCCGGCCAAGTCTTCTTTGGGATACATCGGGCCCAGCAGGCCGTCGGTGGGAACCTGCCGGTAAAAAGCAGCAACCAGTCTGGCGAATCCGTCTTCGCCGACCGCGGCAAATACATCTATGTCGTCCATCAAAACGATCCTAGCATTTAGTGGAAATCGTGCTAGGATACGGCGTGCATGCGCAACGCTTCTGCGCGCGCAACTCTCACCGGCACCGCGGGCGACAAGACAGCCGCGGAACGGGCCGCGCGGTCCTAGAAATCCGCCGGAGCGGGCGCGCCGTTGCCGTCCCAGTCTTTGACGGTGCCGTCGGTGGCTTTGAGGAATCCGAGCAGACAACCGTTGGAACCGTCGCGGAGGTGGTGGCAGCGCACCTTGACGGTGTCGCCCGGCTTGACGTAGGTGGGCGTGACACCGATCTTCTGCAAAGCGGGGCGGCCGGTGGCTTCCAGGGCCCACACCTGCGTCTCACCCTTGGCATCCTTGACTTCCAGATAGACCCAGGAATGCGGCACCACGTAGTGCGCTTCCGTAACCACGCCTTGCAAATCCATGAACGTGTCTTCGTAGGCGCCATGGGAGTGGTGCGCCCACACAGGCATCACAACCGCCACACAAATGGCCGCGGCAGTGATCATCGATACACAAAGCTTGGAAAGACGAAAATTGATTGGAATCCTCATACTCTTCTCTCCTTCAATACTTTCCCGGAGCCGCGCCCGGCGCGTCAATGCGGCCCTGGCCCGGACGATTCGAGCGGTCGACTTTTGGCGGCGCCGGATGACCGTTGCTGTACAAAGACTGGTAGCGCAGCCCGATGCCATTCTCATCCAGCCATCCCAGCGACTGCTGGAACAAGCCCGGTTCCGGATAACCCGGAGGAACCGTCCCCTCCATGATATAAAGCTTGTTCTCGTGCATGTAAATCATGGCGAAGGTGCGCGACTTGTCGGCATTCGTGAGCTGGATATTGCGCCCTTCCACCTGGTCTACCGCGCCCCACACGAGCGTGGTGACCTTGGCGTCCCGCTTCATGAGTTGCCAGGAAGCGTAGTCCGCCGCGCCGCGGATATCGGATTTCCAGTGCCCTTCATCGCCCGGAGCCCCCTCACAAGGTTCCGCGCCGCGCGGGCAGGACTTGGCTTTCTCGGTAAGAATCCGGCGTGCCTGATTGAAGTCGACGACAGTCACCGAATACTTGCTGCGGCCCTGCTCGGCGTTATACATGCGCATGGGCAGCGCGGCTTCGTGCTGAGAAAGGTAGGTCCCCGTGGTGACCTTGGGCTGGATCGGGAAAAGACACGTGAAGCGGTCTTCGCGGCTGGCGAATTCCACCCATTCCTGGGCGAACAACGGCGCGGCGAGCGCGAGAACAAACACAGTCGAAACCATTGGCCTCAGTCGCATGATATTTCTCCTATGGCAGCGGCACGCAGCGGGTTCCTCCGCTGCCTTCGGTGCCGCCTCTATCCCTATATACTTTGTGGCAGTTCGCGCACGCGTCATTCAGCTTGTCGCTGATATCTTCGAACGCTTTGAAATCCCTGGCCTGCGATGCGCGGTGAGCCAGCTTCCCGGCTTCGACCAGATCCGCTACGTACCTCTTCCAGTCGGGGCGGTCCACCGGCACCGGCCGGCCGTTCTGGCACTTGCGGCCCGGTGTGAGCAGCAACGGAGCCGTTTCGGTCAGCGCAATCGCGGCCTGATCGATCGACAGCCACCCTCCGTATACGCTGGCGCCCCACTCGGCGTAATCAAACGGGCCGGCTGCGGGTTTCGGTTTTGGTTGCTTACCGGGATCCTTGATCTGGACGTTAAAAATGAGGTTGGAATTGGGAAATGCGATGGCACGCATCAGCTCGGCCAGGTTTCCTTCCGGAGGCGGCAGCGAAGTGCCGGCAGTACTCGCGGCAGCAGGCGCCGCGGCCGCGCGCGCAGTGGGGAATACGGTCCGTGCCAGTGCAGCGTCGTTCAGTTCGGCCTGTCCCGCGGGAAATTTGCCGGCCTGAAGAATGTAGGCCGCCAAATCCGTGGATTGAGCGCCCGAAAGGCTCCCCGGCAGAGTAAACGGCATGGTCTTCTGAATCTTGTCCACGAAACCCGCCAAAGGCTTCGCGCTCCAGTTCGCCAGGAAGTCCCCGCCCACTAACGGTGGGCCGTTGGTGCCCTCCAGTGCGTTGCCGTGACAGCCCGCGCACTGGGCTTTGTAGAGAACTTGCCCACGGGATGCCTGGGCGGCGGAATACACACTTTCCGTGACCGAGCGGTTCTGCGCCATCAGCAGGAGCGCCCCAAAGAGTGCGTAGCCAAGGAAAACTCCTCGCATTAACGTCAGCCGCAGCATCTATCCTCCAGCAAAACCAGTAACTGCTAAAGGATAAACGAAAACGGTTTCGCGTACAACGGTGGCCGAAGGCATGTGCGAACGGATTCGGGCGAGGGATAAGGCCAGAACCGGCCGTGCAATCGTCAAGTGATTCATTGACACCTGTCATCTTTGTAGTTTACAGTCAAAAGGTGATCGCCAGTTTCAGAAATAAAGGCCTGGAAGCGCTTTACTTCACTGGCAAGACTCGCCGGATTGGCGCCGAATATGTCCGCAAGTGCGTGCGTATTCTGCAAGCGCTGGAGGTGGCAACGCAGCCGCAGGACATGAACATTGTGGGATACCGGTTCCAAGGTCTGCATGGAAGCCCGCGAAGGTGGTCCGTTCGCGTTACCGGCAGCTACCGGATCACGTTCGGCTGGACGGGCGATCACGCGCAGGATGTCGATTTTGAGGATGACCACTAGGGAGGGAACGATGGAAAAAAGAAACGCATTGCCGCCTGTCCATCCCGGCGAAATCATTCGGGAGGACATTCTTCCCGAGATCGGCCTGTCCGTAACCGCCACCGCGAAAGCTCTTGGCGTTTCCCGTCAGATGATTCATGACATTTTGGCGGGGCGCAAGCCGCTGTCCGCTGTCATGTGCCTGAGGATTTCGCGCCTCTTTGGCAGCACTCCGGAATTCTGGATGCGCCTGCAAGCGGATTACGACTTGAAGATAGCCGCGCAAGACAAGAAGGTCATGCAACGCGTCTCGCGGATCGTGCCGGTGAAGCGGCTAGCAGAAGTCAGGGCGTGAGGTGCGTTGGTAAACGCTACTGTCCGGGGTCCGGGGCGGCCCGTAGCGAAAGAGTCGCTTTACTCTTGATCCTCCGTAACCGTCCAGTACCTTTCAAGTGTCCAAAATGGTTCGTCGCGCCCAACGCATAACCGCAACTGGTCAATGAGACGGAAGTACTCGTCTTCGCCGAGTTTCGTCCATTTTACTTTGCGCCATGCTTTCTTGTGCGTTGATTGAATCTCGGGCGCCTTCCGAATGGTGTTCAGAAGAATGCCGTCGATGGGTGGGTGGATGACGTGGACATTACTCGTCTCCGCGTTGCCATTGAGGATGACCATGCTTTTGAGGTAGATCGCAATGAGTTTGACAGCTCGACCATAAGTGCCGGGCACCCCCCGGCTTATGAGGTATGTGGTGATTGATCGGCACCAAGTCCGATGTACTTCGTCGAAGGCTCCCTGATTAATGTGGCTGACATTCGCCGTTGCGAAGGCGACAACACCCGATTGTTCAAGGGCATCGCGCAATACTTCGACCGTGCCGCCCTTAAGCTTTCGCTGAGCCGCACGCGCGGCGGCCCAGACGCTAAACCGATGCCGATGCTCGACCAGATCGTAAGCCATTCCCACGGGGCATTATTACACTGACGCCGACCAAAACAAACGGACCACGTACGCCCGGATTCCCCCCTCACTCCCCAATAATCTTCACCAGCGCCCGCTTCCTCCGGCGGCCGTCGAATTCGCCGTAAAAGATCTGCTCCCAGGGGCCGAAGTCGAGCTTTCCCTTGGTGACGGCGACCACGACCTCGCGGCCCATGATCTGGCGTTTCATGTGGGCGTCGGCGTTGTCTTCCCCGGTGCGGTTGTGCAGGTACGCGTTGGCGCAACCAGGCTGGCCCGGTGACGCATAATAGTGACATGAGTCTCAATCCGCCGTTCGACCGCATCACCATCGAACCCGGCAAGATGGGTGGCCACCCGTGCATACGCGGCATGCGGATCACGGTGAGGCGTGTATTGGAGATTCTCGCGACGTACCCGGACCGCGCGGAACTGTTTAAGAATTACCCGGACCTGCAAGAAGAGGACCTGCAGCAGGCGCTTGCGTTTGCGGCGGCCACCGTCGACGGCACAATCGATCTGCATCTTGATGCCGCATGAAGCGCATCGTTCTGGATCAGGGACTGCCGGCAACAGCAGCCGCGATCTTGCGCGAGGACGGTTGGGACGCCGTGCACGTCCGTGAAATCGAAATGCACGAAGCTGCGGACGTTGAGATTCTTGAATACGCTGCCCGCGAATCGCGCGTAGTCATCACCCTTGATCGGGACTTCCCCGGGATTCTTGCGTTCACGTCCGCAAATCGCCCCTCGGTGGTTCTCATACGCCGGCAGCGGCTCCAAGCAGCAGGCGTGGCAGCGCTCCTCACATCGGTTTGGCAAAGGCATGAAAGCGAGCTCGATCAAGGCTCGGTGGTCAAAGTGAGCGCTCGTGGCACCAGAACCCGGCTGTTGCCGCTGAAGTGACGCGTAGCCTCTGAAGAAAGCCGCGCAAGACAAGAAGGTTATGCAACGCATCTCGCGGATCGTGCCGGTGAAACGGTTGGAGGAAGTGCGGGCGTGACAGTAAGGCGATCAGCCTGGAGGGCCGGGGCGTCCGGTCGCGTCTGCTTCACTCCCCAATACCCTGGACACGTTTCGAACTGGCACCTACCGCGATCAGGAGGCCGCCGACTTGCTTCCGGTTCCCTAAAATGGGAACATAAAGCCGTGAGAATCTTAGGTGAGGCGGCTGTCGCGCGCTTCGCTGGCAAGCACGCCGCCGCGCGGAAGCCGCTCCGGCGTTTCGTGACCATCGCTCGCAACGCGATCTGGCCGCACTTCCTCGCCGTGAAGCAAACCTTTCCTGCCAAGGATCTTGGGAAGCAGAGCGGACGCCTGATCTTTGATATTGGAGGAAACAAGTACCGCTTGATCTCCAGCGTGGACTTCAAGGAACAGATCCTCGTGATTGAGCGGGTGCTCACGCACGAGGAGTACAACCGGGAGGTGTTGTGATGGGAACCACTATGTACGAAGAACTACTTCGCGAAGTACGGCCAGAGGTCATCGAGACCGACGAACACTACGATCAAGTCTCTTTGCGTCTTGCTGAACTCGTACGCAAGGATCGCCGAACCGCGAGCGAGACGCGCCTGATGAAGCTCCTCGCGGTGCTAGTTGAGGACTACGACCGCCGCCATGCACTTCCGCCTGACCCCAGCACCCCTGCTGAGAGGCTCGGGTATTTGCTGGAGATGTCTGGCAAGCCAGCGTCGTCGCTGATTCCGGTCTTCGGCCAGCGCAGCCATGTAAACGAAGCACTCTCCGGGAAACGACCCATTAGCGCTGAGCACGCCCGCAAACTCGGCGCGATCTTCGGTCTTCGGCCAGGTTTTTTCGTCTGATCTCGCTGGGTCGGGGCCAAAGAGGCAGCGCGCGGGGATTAGAAACGATTAGCGCCAGTTGGTAACTCTTGGTACCGGATAGACGCGCTTGGATTTGGCTCCCCACGCTGGATACGTTTCGAACTTTCGCGAGGCAACTGGCATTGTGCTCGAACCTATGAACGCGTATTGTTTTCAGAATGATCGATGTGGACCGCCGACGCCTGTCCATGGCGGGCCCCCAGTCTGGACACATCTCGAACTCAGGCGAATAATCGTTCGGAACTACGCAGGTGGAGACGAAGCGCCCGGATTGCCGACGTCGGCCCGAGGCCCGCCTATGTTCAGATAGAGCGCAATTTCTGCGCACTTTGCCGAAACACGATAGAATCGGAGACGTGATCAAAACCCGATCCGGGAGGCGAAGAGCAGGTTCAGCAGTGCTTGGTACCGGCGACCTAAGAGCGACTTCGATTCATGCCAACGCAGTCGGCCCAGACAAAGCCGGGATCGTTGAGGAGATGTGGCGAGAGCATGGCTGATATCGCGATCACGCAGGCCGAGGCCGATGCCCTCATTGAAATGGAGAAGCGATTTGTCGACGACAAGGACTGGACTTTTCCGCCTGCTGGTCAGCGGATTACGCTTACGTTGACCTCCCTCGACAAGCGGGAGAATTTCATGTTTGATGTGACCCGCGCGCAGATCAAACTCACCAAAGCCACTTACCAGAGCCGGGCCCGGCAGGCGATTATCCTAATGCGGCTCGACCTCGACGGTCCGCCCCACCGAAATCCCGACGAAACCGAAATCCCGTGCCCGCACCTCCACATCTACAAGGAGGGTTTCGGCGACAAGTGGGCGATCGCGGCACCCGTCGAGCGCTATAGCAATTCGCTGGACCTATTTTCCACTTGCGAAGCCTTCATGGAACACTGCAACATCACCGGACCATCCAAGATGCAGAAGGGGCTGTTTTCATGAGCGTAGCCGAGATCGAAAAACTTCTGCTCGACTATCGCACCTGGCTGCGGGACAAAACTACTCTCCGTCAAGTGAACGGGGAATGGGTTGAGATCACCACGCCCTACCTCGATCGGCACAATGACGCTCTGCAGATTTACGTCCGGGCTGAAAACGGCGGTTACGTTCTTACCGACGACAGCTACACTATCCACGACCTTGATGCTTCCGGGTGCAGTCTTCATACGGAGAAGCGGCAAGATCTTCTGAAATTGACGCTGAACGGCTTTGGTGTGAAGCTCCAGCACGAAGCTCTAGAGGTACACGCAACGGCCGAAAACTTTCCGCTGAAAAAGCACAGTCTCATTCAGGCCATCCTCGCCGTGAACGATCTTTTCTACCTCGCCAAGCCGGTTGTGGAGAGCCTGTTTTTTGAGGATGTGGTTGCATGGCTGGACGCCAATGATATCCGGTATACGCCGGAAGCGAAGTTCACGGGCATCAGCGGCTACGATCACCTGTTCAATTTTGTTATTCCGAAATCCCGCAAGGAGCCGGAACGCATCTTGCAGGCGATCAACCGCCCTACACGCGAAACCGCCCTGTCATTCATTAATGCATGGACGGACACCCGCCAAACACGGCCGTCAGAGTCGAAGGCATTTGCCATGCTGAACGATATAGAGCAGCCGGTTTCGGGTAACGTGATCGA
>CAMAVI010000084.1 GCA_945861625.1 Candidatus Sulfopaludibacter sp. SbA3 | reverse complement strand
CGCCGTTATCAACGACATTCTGGATTTCTCCAAGATCGAAGCCGGCCGGCTGGATCTGGATCCCGTCACTTTTAACCTGCGCGATCTTGTCGAGGAAACCGTGCGTACGCTGGCGGTGACCGCCCAAGAAAAAAACCTTGAGTTGATGTGCAATATCCGCCCGGAAGTCCCCGAGTTCGTGGTGGGAGATAGCACCCGGCTCCGCCAGGTACTGATGAACCTGGTCGGGAATGCCATTAAGTTCACCAGCGACGGTGAAGTGGAGCTGAAAGTGGCGCTGGACATTTGGAGCCGCGACCAACTCCACGTGCAGTTTTCCGTGCGCGATACCGGCATTGGCATTCCCCGGGATAAGCAAAGGATGATCTTTGAGGCATTTTCGCAAGCCGATGGCTCCACCACGCGCAAGTTCGGCGGGACCGGCCTGGGCCTGACGATATCAGCGCGGCTGGTGCAGGCCATGGATGGTGAAATCTGGGTGGAAAGCACGCCGGGGAAGGGAAGTTGTTTTTACTTCACGGCAACCCTGGGCGCTTCGTCCGAATCGCGAGGGATCCAGAACCTCGCCGGCGCGGTAGCCTTTGCGGGACTGCGCGTCCTGGTTGTGGACGATAACGCGACCAACCGCCGGATCTTGATGGATATGGTCGCCGCCTGGGGTATGAAACCGACGCCAGCCGCCAGTGCCGCGGAGGCCTTAGCTGAAATAGAAAACGGGATGGCGAAAAACGAGCCGTACCGCCTCGTCCTGACCGACGTGCACATGCCGGAGATGGACGGTTTTGATCTGGTCCAGCAGATGCATGACCGTTTCGCATCGGCGCAAGCCGCCGTACTTATCTTGACCTCCGGGGAGCGCGGCGGCGACTTGGCGCGTTGCCGGGGATTGGGCGTCGCGGCCTATCTCACCAAGCCCGTGCGCCGCTCCGAACTGCGTGGAGCCATCGCCACGGCGGTGGCCGCTCCCATGCAATCAGTAGATACTCCGCCGCGAGAGATCATGAAACCGCAGGAGCCGCAACGGGAAGCCGCGACGGGAGGCGCCTTGCGGCTTCTCCTGGTGGAGGACAACCTCGTGAATCAGCGCGTCGCCACGCGGATTCTGGAAAAGGCCGGACATCACGTCCAGACCGCCGGTAACGGTAAAGTGGCTTTGCAACTTCTGAAGCAACACTCTTTTGATGTGGTCCTGATGGACGTCCAGATGCCGGAAATGGACGGTCTTGAAGCCACCGCGCTCATCCGCCGGAATGAAGAACTTACCGGCGAGCGTCTGCCGATCATCGCCATGACCGCGCACGCCATGCAGGGGGACCGCGAGCGCTGTCTAAACGCCGGCATGGATAACTACATCACGAAGCCCATCGCATCCGCGGCGCTGCTGGAGATGGTGGCCGCCATGGCTGCTGTACAAAAGCGATAAAATTTGGGCCCACCGCCACCGCGCGCACCTTAGGACAAGACCGGGCGACCGTTCGGACCCCAAATCGTTGTATAATTTCAGCAATCGGAAGGCGTAACCCGAATTCCGGACAACCTCAGTTGAAAGCGAGACACCCATGGATTTGAAACAGCGGGATTTGAAACAACAGGATTTGAAACAACAGGATTTGAAACAAGATTCAAAAAGTTCTAATCGCAGGGGATTCCTCAAAGGTGGCGCCGCGCTGGCTGGTCTAGCCGCCGGAGCCGTGCAGTCCGCCAAAGCGCAGCCGCCAGTGGCGGAGTTGCGCGCGAAAGGCACCAGCAAGGAACAGGTTGCCTACGGTGACCGCTCCAAGTACGAGACCTCGGTACGCAAGTCGGTGGCGGAAAGAGCATCGCCAGACGCCTTCGGGCTGGTGTTTCATGTGAACGCTCCGCTGCAGGATTTCTACGGGTCGATCTCGCCGTCTTCGCTGCACTATGTCGCTACGCATCGCGGCGCCTTCGTTCCGGACATCGATCCCAAGGAACATCGCGTGATGATTCACGGCATGGTGGACCGTCCGCTGATCTTCACCATGGACGACCTGAAGCGCCTGCCTTTCGTGACGCGCCAGCATTTTGTGGAATGCGCGGGAAATCGCGCCAAATCTACACAGACGACCGTGCAGGAAACGCACGGCCTCACCAGCAACGCCGAATATACCGGCGTGCTTCTGTCCACGCTTTTAAAGGAATGCGGCGTGCAGAAGGGTGCGTCCTGGATTGTCGCCGAAGGCGCCGAAGAAGTGAAGGGCGCGGGGAGTATTCCGCTCGGCAAGGCCATGGACGATTGCCTGGTGGCCTACGGCCAGAACGGCGAGGCCCTCCGTCCTCAGCAGGGCTATCCGGTGCGCCTGATGGTTCCCGGCTTTGAGGGAATTTTCCAGATCAAGTATTTGCGGCGCATCAAGGTCGTGGATCAGTTTTATATGACGTACAACGATTACGGCCATATCACTACCGATGCACGCGCCGCGGCACTGGCCAATCAGGTTGGACCGAAGTCGGTGATCACTTTCCCCTCTGGTGGACAGAAGCTGCCCGGTCCCGGCTACTACGAAATCAGTGGTCTGGCATGGTCGGGCCAGGGCGCCATTAAAAAGGTGGAAGTTTCCACCGACGGCGGCAAGACCTGGAAGGACGGCGAACTCCGTACGACGCCGTATCGCATGGCGCATACGCGTTTCGGTTTCCATTGGAAGTGGGACGGCAAGGCGTGCGAGATCCTGTCGCGCTGCACCGACGAACTCGGCACCGTGCAGCCGTCGCGCGCGCAGGTCGCCAAGTATTGGAACGAACCGTTAACCAAGGGATTCCGCGCCAAGGGAATGGACAACACCATCATGGCGTGGCGGATTGACGCCGAAGGGAGCATTCACAATGGCCTCGCTTAAACCAGTTCTGCTCACGGCGATTCTGGCCGCTGCACAGATCGGCTGGGCGCAGGCGCCTGCGTATGGCGTGGGAAGAACGCCCACCGCGGATGAGATCAAGGCCTGGGATATCGCCATCGGTCCGGACGGAAAGGAACTGCCACCCGGAAAAGGAACCGCCAAAGAAGGCGCCCGGCTCTTTCTCCTAAAGGGGTGCGGGGGATGCCATGGAGCAACCGGAATCGGCGGCAGAGCCCCGGCTTTGGTGAAAGGCGGACCTCCCGCCGTGCCGGGCCAAGCGATGCCGGCCGGTATGGAAGGAATGCACATGGTTCCCGACACCGGGATCATGGCGCTGCGCTCGCCCTACGCCGCGACGCTGTGGGATTATATCAGCCGCGGCATGCCTTTGAATCGCGAAGGCACCTTGAAGCCGGATGAGGTCTACGCGATTACGGCGTTCCTCCTATATAAGAACGAAGTGATCAAGTCCGAAGACGAAGTGATGGATCAGGACACGCTGCGCAAGCTGGTCATGCCGAACCGCAAAGGGTACGCGGAGATTCCGGACTGGAAGAGGAATACGCCGCGGCTCGCTAATTATCCATAAGCGGTCTGTTTCCCTTGCCTGAGTTACATGATCGACGTTAAACCCATAGTCCTGGAAGGCATGGGTCTACGCGTGGAACCGCTTGCAAGCGATCACGAGGATGGTTTATCCGCCGCAGCTGCTGATGGCCGTCTGTGGGAACTTTGGTTTACTTCGGTTCCCGCTCCTGGCGGAATGGGCGCCTATATTGCCGAAGCCCTTGCCGGACAGGAACTCGGCCACATGCTTCCCTGGGCGGTGAGAGACCTCGCCAGTGGCAAGATCCTGGGCTCCACGCGCTATCACGACATCGTTGCCAAGATCGATCGCGTGGAGATCGGCTACACCTGGTACTCGCAAAGCCGCCAGCGAACCCACGTCAACACAGTCTGCAAGCTGCTGCTGCTCGGCCACGCCTTCGATACGCTCGGCTGCAAGGTGGTGGGATTACGGACCGATAATTTTAACTTCCGCTCCCAGCGGGCCATCGAGGCCCTGGGAGCAAAAAAGGATGGTATTCTGCGCCATCACGCCATCCGCCGCGATGGAAGCGTCCGCGACAGCGTCATTTATAGCATTCTCGCCGGCGAATGGCCGGATGTGCGCCGCCATCTGGAGCTCCGGCTGAGCCGCAACACGTAACGCAGGCCCCGGCTCAATGCGGTGCCGGCGCTCCCGGCATTGCATCTCCACGTTGCGCATCATATCCCGCGGCACTGGCTCAGTCGACAGCGGCTCAGTTCGACAGCGGCACCGTGACTGTGGGGGAACACTGGGAGGACTTCAGCGTCACATTGAGCGTGCCGCTCGGCGATCCCTGCTTGTAGGGCAAGATCGCGCTTAAGTATCGGCCGGAGGAATCCGCGTTTCCTTTTACGGCGCGGGGTTCTTTCTCCGTGCCGGAATCCATGATAATCTCGCTCCCCGCCGCGAATCCGCTGCCTTCGATGGTGATCAGTTCCGCGCCTGGCGTCAGCAAGGTAGCCTCCACGCGGCATCCCTGATCTTGGCCGCCCAGCGGCGCCGCGACCAGTTTCGCATACAATTTCAAGGCGCCGTTCGTTGACAGCAAGCCCAATCGAAGGGGCTCTCCGGGCAGCGGACTCCAGGGAATTTCGAGCGGGCCGCTGGGCTTGCCAGGGGCGCCACAAGTATCCAGCCCAGGGCAGATGGCCAAGCCGTCCCCGTCAACGGTGATGCCCTCCATGATTTCACTGGGTCCGCGCTGTGTGATGGGCCACGCGATCAGGGAAAATACAGTGCCCTTCGGAACGCCTGTTGTATACAAGTGGAATTGAGACCCGTCCGCGGAACGGGATGCTTCCTTGATGGTGAGCGTTGTATTGGGACTGTTGGATCTCTCTCCCCAGGCATCATGCATCCGCACCGGCGCGGGTAGTGTATCCGGGCGTCTCTGGGCCCTTGCGGTCCCTCCCATCGCAAGGGCGATCAGAGTGACACGGAAAATCGTTTTCACTCCACTCATCAATCCGAGAATATAACAACTGGGAAGAAAGGACACACGCAGGCTGGCTGATGGGATTGCGGCCATCGGAAAGCGGTTGGCCTGGAGCCTCACCCCTCGCTGTGGATTCCTTAGGGAGTACCAATCACGATCGTCAGAGGCGGACCCAACTGCGGCCGCTCTGAGCCCGGAGCCACCGTCCTCCATGGCAACGGTACGATGGATGCCGGTATAACCGGTGTATCTTTTAGCGCGTCCCATGCGATCTGCACCGACTCGTGGTCGGTGTCCTTTCCCACAAAATGGATGCCCTGGCCGACGTCCACGCCGTTGATCGATCGCGTTTCACTCGTTTCCACAAATACATCCCATCCGGCACGGGAGAAAGCCTCTGTTAACTGGTCCGCTACCATAGGGGCGTCGCCTTTGCCGGCAATCGTCACGATCAAGACGTCCTGTCTGGTCTTGGTCTTCAGCAGGTTGATTGTATTTTTGATTTGCTCTTCGGTGAGCATGCGCGGTCCTGGCCCCACGTGGCGGTTCCGTTGATTATTCCAGCTTGAGCCGCGATTCCCCTGATAGGGGTAGGTTGTATCCCAAACCAGTGCCGGACCACCGCCGGCGCTCTCGCCCGCCGTCACGGCGATGGACGTTGAGCCCTCCACGGCTCCTCCCTCCGCCGCCATTCCGCTGGGGATAAAAGTGACGCCTCCCGATCCATAAGATCCAGCATTCACCACCACTGGCGAATCCGCGCTGCCGCCTTCATCCGTCAGTCCAAGGACAACTGAGCGATTGCCTCTCCCCAAGCTGGTGGGAATGATTTTGTTGGGAATGACGCCGGTGGCAAGCATTTTCAAGATACCCCAACCCTTTCCAATGTTGATGACCGTGGGGGGTGGCGTGGATCGCTCCGCGTCCGCTTCCTCTGGTTCGTTCGCTGGATTGATCGCGGCAGCTTCCACGGCCACGGGGGTTACGGTGCCCGGCAGCTTCATGGCCGTTAGAAAGACGGCATGCCCGGTCAGATAGGCCAAGCCGGCGAGGGTGACGCCCAGGCCCCGTGGAAAGTGATCGTCGAGGGACAAGCCGTTGCTGAGAACGCAGCTGCAGAACGTCAGTACCAGGAAGGCAAGTGAGACCTGCTCTAAAATAAAAAACACGATATTCTTGGCCCTTTCTGAAAATTGAGTGTCTGTCAATGGCACTGCCTCGGTAACGCGAGCAACTCAAAATAGCGAGCCACTTTGAGTCTTGCGCCTCCCTCGTTTTATTCTACGTCAGTCGTGCCACTAAATCTAGCTCCCTCTGGGCGTCTGCTACTACATGTCGTCGGCAAAGTGCCCATTGAGCCCGTTTGGTGGGCCTGGCTCGGCGATTCACTCATTCTTATAATGAACTGTGGAACCCTGGGAAACCGCACGTCACTGGCTGAGCGCCGCAACCTCGGTGACAGTGCTCACGGGGGCGGGCATCTCGGCGGAAAGTGGAGTCCCCACCTTTCGCGGGCCCGGTGGGCTATGGCGGAATCAGCGTCCTGAGGACTTGGCCACGCCGGCCGCTTTCACGCGCGATCCGTTGCGGAGCTGGGAGTGGTATAACTGGCGCCGCGGCATCATCGCCACGGTGCAGCCCAACGCGGGACACCTGGCTCTGGCCCGCATCGAAGAGCGCTCCGCCCAATTCACACTCGTCACACAGAACGTGGATGGGCTCCATGACCGCGCCGGCAGCCGGAACATCCTGAAGGTCCACGGCGATATCTGGACTCTCCGCTGCACGCAGTGTGCCCGCGCGTGGCAGGATCTGCGTCCGGCGCTGCCCGAGCTGCCTCCCCGCTGCGAGTGCGGAGCGGTGGCCCGTCCGGGCGTGGTGTGGTTCGGCGAGGGGCTACCTGAGGACGTGTGGAGCGAGGCGGTGCTGGCCGCGCGCGCTTGCGACGTCTTCCTGCTGGTGGGAACTTCGGCCGTGGTTTACCCCGCCGCCGGACTCGCGGAACTGGCGCGCTCCCACGGCGCGAAGGTCGTCGAGATCAACATTGAGGACACACCGCTTTCCGCGCACGTCGACCTCTCCTGGCGCGCTCGGGCATCGGAAGCGCTGCCCAGGCTGGTGGAGTGAGCACCGCGGTCAAGCCGTGAAAATCACCCAACCACCAGTTCCAGCCCCGCGCCCTCCGCAAACGCCCGGAAATCCCTGTCACGCGTGAGCAGCGGAATCCCGCGATCCATACAGCACTGCGCGATCAGCGCATCGCCAAGCCGTGCTTTGCGGCGCTTCGCCAGCACCTGCGCTCGTAGCGCGCCTGCCCGCTCCCAATAGCCGGGACCGATCTCGATCTGAGGCAGTTGCACTAGAGTTTCCGTAACGGATGAAGGCAGCTTCGGATCGCTTAAGATTTCGGTGAGCACCACCGGAACCATCAGCACTTGTCGCTCATCCAAACCTTTGTCGAGCAATCGCACATCCTCGCCGTCATCCCCATTGAAGAAGGCGATCCAAGTGCTAGTGTCGGCGGCAATCATCGGTCTGACTTGAGTTCCGCCAGTGTCCGTGAGAAGCGGACTTTGCCGCGGAGCCGCCGCAACTGGGCATACGCTTGCGATGCTGCAACCAGTTGCAGACCGGCGCGGACGGTTTGCGTGATGCCCGTGCCGCTGGCTTGCTGCGCTTTGTCCAGAAGCTCGGCCGGAACTTCAACGGTGATTTTACGTGCCGTTTCCATGACGTCTCTAAAATACCATATCAAATACCAGTATCGCGTATGGCATGTGGCCCGCGACCTTCCCGTTACCGCCTTTGAACTCGGAGCATCGTACAATGAACGCAAAATAAATATGGGAACCGAACCAGTTGTTCCAGGACATGAGGAGCTGATTTGGCCTGCGCTTCGTGCTCTTAGAGAGCTTGGGGGCTCTGCTTCGCATCAGGAACTATTGGAGAAAGTTGTCGAATTGGAGAAAATTCCAGACGCCGTCCAGAACATAATGCACGCTCCCGCCGCAGGCTGGACAAAGCTGAGCTTCAATCTAGGTGTAGCTAAAATCGCTTCCGGGAAATCCGGAATCTTGGACGTCAGTCCAGTGACCAAAGGCTTGTGGATCGCGACAGAAAGAGGGAAAGCCATCACGGACGAGGATGTGCGACGGATTGTAGTCGAAACCAGAAAGGGCCGGACCGCACGTAGATCTTCGTCCTTTGTGGAGGAAGAGGCTCTCGAAGTCGAGCCAAAGTGGAAAAGCGATCTGCTCCAGGTGCTTACTTCCATTACGCCGGACGCCTTTGAGCGTCTTTTGTAACGCCTGCTGCGCGCATCGGGCTTCCTCAGAGTTGACGTTACCGGAAAGAGCGGTGATGGAGGGATCGATGGTTTTGGTGTCCTTCGAGTTTCCGAGTTACTTTCATTTCACGTCTACTTCCAGTGCAAGAGATACAAAGGTACAGTCCCATCGAGCGATATTCGCAACTTTCGAGGAGCAATATCTGGCCGGACCGATAAGGGACTTTTCTTTACGACCGGGAGCTTTACTGCGAAGGCTAAGAAGGAAGCAAGCCGCGATGGCGTTTCGCCGATCGATCTGATTGACGGCGATCGCCTGTGCGAATTGCTGAAGAATCTTAAACTCGGAGTCAATACACGGATGATCGAAGAGGTAGCTGTAGATTCCGGCTGGTTCAGCCGTGTATGATCCTCTCCAAGCTTTCTGTTACCGCGCCTTCGGCCCCACATCCGGGCGTGGATCGCTCACGAACCCGTCGCGGTTGGGCATCTTCACTTTGGGCAGACTCTTGGCGTCCATCGCTTGTCCGGCTTCGATGATGCCGTTGAGATTGAGAATGTACGCCGCGGCGGCGTAGACTTCCGGCGGCTTCAGCGTCCCTGGTTTATCGAACGGCATCGCGCGATTGATGTAGTCCCACAACGTAGTTGCGTACGGCCAGTAGCTGCCGACCGTCTTGACCGGCTTCGCCGTGGCGAGCGTGCCCTGCCCACCCACGAGCTGCGGCCCTATGTCACCCGCGCCTTTCTCTCCGTGGCAGCGCGCGCAGTTGGCCGCGAACACTTCACGTCCGGCCGCGACCGTGCCCGAGCCCTCCGGCAACCCCGTCCCGTCCGGAGCAATGATGGCTCCGACGCCGCGGATCTCCTCCGGCGACGCCGCGCGGCCCACGCCGTATTTCGGCGATTGCGCAAAAGCGGCGGCCGCCAACACCAGCGCGACACTATACTTCCACATTCGTCACCGTCCCGTCGGCGCGCACGCGCCATTTCTTGATGCCATTGAAATGGAAATTGGAGTTCACACCGCGCACGGCGATCAATTCCTCACGCGTGGGCTGCACGTACCCACTTTCGTCCACCGCGCGCGACGCGATCACCGCCTCCCGCCCATCGAAACGCCACGGCAGGCGGAAGCGCGTAAACGCGATGGGCAGTCGCGGCTCCTGCACGTTGGCTTTCACCCAGGTCTTGCCGCCGTCGGTGGTGATCTCCACGCGCTCGATGCGCCCGCGTCCGGACCACGCCAGGCCCGTCAGCTCATACAGGCCTGGCCCCGGCAGCTTCTGCCCGCCCGAAGGAAACGTGATCACCGACTTCGCTTCCATCTGGTAAGTGAAGATGCGCGCCTTGCCGTCCGGCATCAGGTCCGTGTACTTCGACGTTTCGTCGCGCGCCATGTACGCCTGGTCCGCCACTTTCAGGCTGTGCAGCCACTTCACGTTGGTGTTGCCCTCCCAGCCGGGGATGATCAGGCGCAGCGGATAGCCCTGCGCCGGGCGCAGCGCCTCGCCGTTCTGTCCGTAGGCGACCAGAATATTCTCCATCGCCTTCGCCATCGGAATGCTGCGCTCCATGCGGCAGGCGTCGGCGCCTTCCGCGATCACCCAGCTCGCGCCCGCGCGCGCGCCCGCTTCGCTCAGCAACAAGGACAACGGCACGCCGGTCCACTCGCTGCAACTCACCAGGCCGAAGCTGCGCTGGACGTCGGGAGCCGTCTGCGCGGCCCACTCCGCCCCGCTGTTGCCTCCGCATTCGAGCACCAATATGGGCGACACCGAAGGCAGCCGCTTGATCTCGGCCACGCTCAGCGACAGCGGCCGCTCCACCATGCCGTGAATCACCAGCCGGTGCGCGGCCGGATCGATGTCCGGTATGCCCGCGTGATGCCGCTCGTAGTGAAGCGACGAGGGCGTCAGCGTGCCGACGGAATCCGCCAGCGGCGTGAAGCTCGAACCGGTCTCCGGTGTCTTGGTATCGCGCCTCCAGCGCACGGCCTTCTCGTACGGCGAACGCTCCCCATACGGCCCCAGCGGCGTGCCGAGCGATCCGTTGGCCGAGCCCGGCTCCGCCTTCACCAGCATGCCTCCGCCCAAGACCGCGCCCGCGTGCAGCAACTGTCGTCGGCTCGACTTCTTCTCATTTTTCATCGCGGCACCCCTCTCATGGCATACACCCGGTTCGAATTGTACTCCAGCGGAGGGCCCCATGCCGCCCAGCATCCCTAGTTGTCCCGATTATACGAGTGGCGTAATATAATCATCGTATGATCCGTTCTTGCCGGAGCAAGGATGTTCAGCAGTTACTGGACCGGAAATTCAGCCGGAAGTTTCAGACCATCGAAAAGACGGCCCGCATACGATTGGAACTTCTGGACGCGGCGACGTCACTACGGGACCTGAACCTTCCCGGGCTCCGGCTGGAGGCGCTCAAGGGCGGCCGCCAGGGCCAACATAGCATCCGCATCAACGGCCAGTTCCGAATTTGCTTTGAATGGCGGAATGGCGACGCCCACAATGTAGAGATCGTGGACTATCACTGAGGAGATACCGAATGCCAACCAGAGACGCAAAGCGGTTACCGCCAATCCACCCGGGTGACGTGTTATTGGAATTATTGAAGGAGGCCGAGTTGACCGTCAACGCTCTCGCACTGGCCTTGCGCGTCCCTGCGAATCGAATCGGCGGCATTGTGAAAGGTGAACGTGGAATTACCGCGGATACCGCCCTTCGCCTGGCCCGCTACTTTGGCACTTCGGCGCAGATGTGGATGAACTTGCAGTCCAAGTACGACCTCGCCACAGCCGCGGACATGCTGAGCCACAAGATCGAGAGGGAAGTCCTTCCGCATCACGCTGCCTGAAGGGTACGTCGCCCGCGCCGCCCAGCCCTATCTGCTCACGGATGAACCCGGATGAATCTGCGAATATTTTTCATCGGCGTCCATTCGCGTCCATCTGCGAGCCCAAAAAGTGTGCTGCGGTGGCGCCCCGCCTAAGGCGTACGTCGCCCGCCGCGAGCCATATCCGCTCACGGATGAACACAGATGGACTCAGACGTATTTGCTAATAAGTTCATCGTGTCCATCCGTGTCCATTGGAGAGCCAACAAGATATTCGTGAGCGGCGAACCTCGCCGCCCGCCGCCGCAACTGCGTTTGCCGGAGTAGCGTTACCGGAACAGCTTCGCGAGCGGCGTGGAGGAAGACCACTGCAAACGGAAAGCTTGGTTGTGCTCCTCGACCCGGTTATTGCGCTGGATGAGGAACTGGTTCAAATAGCCCAACTCCAGGCTATTGTTCCGCGTGACCCTGTACCCCACTCCGGCAAACGCGCGGTTCTGGTCGAAGGTGTTCAGTCCATGATTGGGGCCGTAGCCGAGTAGCATCTCATCGCCAAAAAACAGGTACCACTGACGTCCCGCCGGCGACGCTTTTGAGATCGGGAACGCGCCCCGGATCTGATACCGGAAGCGGTTCTGATAGCGCCAGTAGAAATCGTTCCCGCCGGTGTTGTTCTGACTGGTGTAGTTCTGAATCCAGCGTTGTTCTGTCCGGTAACGGTGCTCCAGCGCCAATTTGCCGACTTCTTGCCGTACCGCAATCTGCTGATACGTGCGGTGCTCGTTAAAGGCGCGCGCGACTGGAAAATCGCCATACCGGTCCGTGTAAGTGAATACGTAGCCGGTAGCCACTTGCACTCGCGGCGAAAAACGATAGGTCAAGGCGTCGCGCTTCTGGAACTGCTGCCAGATGCTCGCGAAGTCCGACCGGCGGATCTGCATCTCGCTGTAGACGCCCCACGGGCCGTGAATTTGATGATCGCCCGCGTAGACCCACCAGGAATGCGCGTTCGGGTCGCGCGCACGATCCGTCGCGGCGGGCGTTTGCCCATGCGCCGCCGTGGCCGCAAGCAGGAAAGACACACCAAAGGCAGCGAAGCTGGAACGCACTTGCACACTCCAAATTGGGGATTAATATAAAGGATAACCAGAGGCGTCCATTCGCGTCCATTCGCGGGCCAAACCGTTTTCCCCCGGCCCACACTCCGCCGGTCTACAATCTCTAAGAGGAGGCACTACTATGCGCAACCCCGCCCCTGTCACCCGCCGTCAGGCCCTGGCGACGCTCGCCGCCGGGACCGTCGCCGCCCGCCACGCGTTTTCGGCCGCCGCGCCGCTGTTCCGTTACAGTGCGCTCGACCACCTGGCCATCGCCGTCGATGATACCGAGAAATCCGTCCGCTTTTACTCGCGCGTGTTCGGCAACGACGTGCTCAAGGAAAAGAACGGCCCGCGCCACTACGTCAAGCTCGGCCCCAACTACATCGCCATGGCGCCTCCCGCCGCGGGCGAGAAGTCGCAGATCGTTCACCATATCTGCCCCGGCATCGTGGGCTTCGATCAGGCAGCCACCAAGCGCGCCCTCGATCAACTGGGCCTGAAGTACCGCGAAAGCCCCACGGTCGGCTTCTTTGTCGGCGACCCTGATGGCATTCAGGTCCAACTGTGGACCGAGAACTCCTGGGCGCCGATCCACCAAACGGCGATCCCCGCCAATATTCCCTCGCAGGGCGAGCCGCTCATCCGCCCCACCGCCCTCGACCACGCTCTCATCTTCGTTTCCAACGTGGAGAAGTCCGTCGAATTTTACGAGAAGATCCTGGGCCCCATCATCAACCCCTCCAGTCGTCCGCGCCGCACCTGGTTTAGCGGAGGCGGCCACGACCGCGTGGCTCTCGGCTTGGCCGGCCCCGGCGAGAAAGTGGGTGTCCATCACTTCTGCCTGACGGCCAACTTCGAGCGCGCGTCTTTATCCAAGTCCCTGGAAGCCGTCGGCGCCAGGGTCATCCAAGGCGATGTCGCCGCCGGTCTCGACTTCCTCGACCCCAACGGCATCCACATACAGATTCTGCCGCCGAACCGGCAAGGTTAAAGGAGCTTTCTATGCACCGCTTCGCACTCGCTTTCACTTGTTTCGCCATGCTCGCCGGCCCCGCGGCCGCGCAGACCTGGCCCTACGACCACATCCACCTGGCCGTGCCCGACCCCACCGCGGCGGGCAACTGGTATGAGAAAAACTTCGGCGCCAAGCGCAATCCCGAGGGCCCGGACCGCTTCATGCTCGGCAGCGCCCGGCTCGTGTTCCTCAAGAAGGCCGACGCCAAGCCCAGCAAAGGGAGCTCTGTCGATCACATCGGATTCTCGGTTCCCGATCTCGACGCTAAGATTAAGGAACTCGAAGCCGCCGGCGTCAAGATCACCGAACCGGTGCGCGAAGCGCCCGGCGTATTCAAACTGGCTTTCGTCGAAGACCCCTGGGGCACGCGCATTGAAGTTGTGCAGGATCCCGCTTTGCTTGGCTTCCATCACATCCACCTGCGCTCCCCTGACCCGGAAGAGACTTTTAAGTGGTTTCTGGCGAAGTTTGGCGGCGAACGCACCAAGCTCAAGGGCAAGCTCGATGCCCTCAAGTACAGCTCGCCCGGCTTCAGCGACGTCTGGGTGCTGGTGCAGCGCGGGGAGAGCGAGCCGAGCGAAGGCCACGCCATCGACCACATTAGCTGGCGCTCCACCGGCCCTCTGGCGAAGAACGTCGACGGCCTGCGCGGCCAGGGCGTGAAAGTCCTCGTCGAACCCAGACCGGCCACCTTGGTGAATGGCCCGGGGATCGTCATCGCCTACGTCTTAGGATACGCCGACGTCAAGATCGAACTCGTCGAGCGCCCCGGGCTCAAGCCGGGCGAGTAGAATGCGCATCATCGTCACGACTCTCTTGCTAGCCGCGGGCCTCTCCGCACAGACGCCGAACACGGACGCCATGCGCACCGCCGCTGGACGGCTTGACCTCGAGCGCTTCAAAGGCCACATCAAAGGACTCGCGCAGTTCGGCGACCGCATGCAGGGCACGCAGCGCAACCGCGACGCCATCGCCTGGCTTGAGCAGCAACTGAAGAGTTTCGGCTACACCAACGTCCAGCGCCAGCGCTTCACGTCCGGGAGCGGGCCGCTCGAAAACGTCTACGCGACCAAGATGGGCGACACCACGCCCGGCGAGATGTACATAGTGTCCGCCCACATGGACGGCCGCGGCGGCGGGCAAGCCGCCGATGACGACGCCTCCGGCTGCGCCGTCGTGCTTGAGATCGCCCGCGTGCTCGCTTCACCTGGGGTCAAGACCAATCGCTCGGTTCGCTTCATCTTTTGGAACAACGAGGAGTTCGGCATGGACGGCAGCGGCACCTACGCCCGCGACCGCGCGCCGCTCCAGGGAACGCCCGGCGAGCCTAAATGGCTCGGCATCATCCAGCACGACATGATGATGTACGACCACGGCATGCCGCCCGGCCCCAACCAGAGCCCCACCGCCGATATCAACATCGAATATCAGGAGAATTCGAAGATGGCTGCCGAGTCCGGGAAACTGGCGGCCGTGCTCAAGCAATCCAACCCCGCGCAACCCGGCGATTATCCCGCGACCGTCGGCCCCAACATGGCCGGCACCGACTCCATCCGCTTCGAAGACGTGGTGGCCTCCGTCAGCGTGCGCGAAGCCGAGCGCGTCACCGGCATCATCCGCGGCTCCAACCCCAACCACCACGAGCCCACCGACAAATACGAAAACTACCGCGAGGAAGACTTCCGCTTCGGCTTTCAATCCGCGCGCCTGACCCTGAACGCGCTGGGGCAGTTAGCGGGCATCACGACGGGACCATAAAGTAACGCGGATTACTTGTAATTGACTCCGCATTCCGTGTTAAACTCACCCGCATGTCTTTTCGGTCCGCCGCCGTCGCGCTTATAGGCTTTCTTTTTTCCGGGCTTGCCTTCTCGGCCCCCGCTATCGACAGCCTCTCCCCGCGCTCAGTATTGGTTGGAACTGTTCAACCTTTTGTCATTGTGTACGGCAGTGGGTTTGACGCGACGGCGCAAGTACTATGGAACGGAATCTCCCTGTCCATAAGTTCGCGATCGAGTGGTCATCTGTCCGCAAACGTACCCCCATCGTTTTTGGCTTCACCGACCACGGCCAACATAACGGTTAGGAATTCCGATGGAAGCACTTCCAATGCCGTGACTTTCGTGGTAGCGGCCCCTACTTCGATTACAACTCCACCGACGTTGCCTCAAGCGACTGTGGGTACTTAGGCATCGTAAATAAATAACCTTTACATCTACCATCTTGATGTGATATCACGTTGGAGATGGACACCGATGCCCAACTTGCTCAGTACTTTGCTGGCATGTGGCCGCATCTGGACGAACACGCCCGCCGTCTGGTGGCGGCCAG
>CAMAVI010000083.1 GCA_945861625.1 Candidatus Sulfopaludibacter sp. SbA3 | reverse complement strand
AACGGCGAGCATGGCGTCGGCCGAGGATTTGACGGTTTGGAGATAGTCGCGTTGAAGAGTGTCGAGGGGAGTATCCAGCAACAGTTCCGTCATCCCTATCACACCGTTCATGGGTGTCCGGATTTCATGGCTCATATTGGCCAGAAACTCGCTTTTGGCGCGGCTGGCCGCTTCAGCCTTTTCTTTTGCCTCCATCAACCTTGCGTAGGAATCCGTCAACTCCGTCGTGCGGTCCGCTACGGTTTGCGCCAGCCCATCCTTCTGGCGCGATAGTTCTTCGTCGCGCTGCTGAATTTCCGCCAGCATTTCGTTGAAAGTATCGGTCAGTTGGCCCAGATCGTCGCCAGCCATCTTCACGGCCCGCACCGAGTAGAGCTTGTCCGCCGAAACGGTTCGCGCCACCGACGCCAGATGTGCAATCGGTTGCAAAATCGCTTTCAGCAGACGAGAGGACAGCCAGAGCGCCATCAGCGATCCGCCCAACAGGACCGCGAGCGCCACCCACACAAACTGTCCGCGTTGCTGGGCCAGCCGGCCCAGGTCCGCTTCGAGAGCCACGGTGCCGATTTTCTGGCTGTTCTGCAGAATGCCGCGGACGACCAGAAGCCGGTCGCGCGCAAACCAACTTCCATCGGGGCGCAGTGGCGGAGGGGCGGAAGACGCCGCCTTCGGCTGCCGGTGGTACTGGGCAAAGACCTTCCCATCGGCGGAATAAAGAAATGCCGCCGTGATGTGATCGTCTGCCTCCAACGCCGCCAGAATCTCGGCGGCGGCGCGGGAGTCCTTGAATGTCAGCGCGGCGGAGCTAGTGTCGCCAACGATTTCGGCGAGAACGGACATGTCCGCGCGCATGGCGTCGCGGCCTTCCATTTGCGTGTTCAACAACAAGGTGGAGCACGCCAAAAACAGCGCGGCAACCACCGCAACCATGCCGGCCAGTTCCAGCTTGCGCGTGACCGGCAGATTGCGATAGCGGGGGAACAGCCACATGGTCATTTGCGGACGATTTCGGCCAGACTGAGCAGCCGCGAACTGATCGATAGCCTGGCGTGTTCAACGGCATCCAGCGCGACCTGGATACGGACTCTTGCGCCATTGCGTTTCAGGTTGACCATCCCGCCCACGGCCGTGAATTCGTCGATTTCTCCCACCGTCAAGATGCTGGTCCCCGCCAGCTGATCGAGGAGCATCCAGAGCCGTTTTTTCTCGGATGCGGCGATGAAGAGCATCTGGCACTTGCCCACCTGCCGCGGGTTGGGCAGCACCCGCACGGCGAGGGGCCGGCCATCCACCATCTTCCCTTGCGCCATCCTCAGGAGCGCCGTGCCCAGCGGATCCTGGCCGAGGATACACACCGTCAACGGCTCGCCGGGATCGGCAAACGCGTTGGGCGGCCAACTCACAAATTTGGCGAAGTTGTAAAGGTAGGCCGCCTTGGTCTGGTACTCATCGAAATCGATCTCCCCGGCACCCATAACCGGCGCCGCCAGCAGGCCAGCGAGAGTGGCGCGCAGGATCATCTCCATCCGGTTGAAGGCCTCCCGTGGGAGTGATCCACGCTGCGGGCCAGGGCACCGGAAGCTCTCCGCGGCCACTTTTTAGCCCGGTTTATTTCTGGCAACTGCATGATAGGAATGGAGAATCCAAGCCATTCAAAGTAGGGGAATGGCCAGAGACACATGCTCCCCTTATCGGTTCAAAAACTCAGTCTAAGACCCTGATCTGCCTTCTGAAGGTCATCAGAAAAATCAATTGGACCTCGTAAGGAAATCCATCCACAATAATGCAGACCCAGACCGTCTGCCTCCGTCGTCAGGACGTTTCCCTTAACCCTCGATATTTCCAACCTGTTGTGCGCCAACGGGCATCAGGAGGCCGCGTGTGCATGAAAATTGCCATCATTCGCGCCTGGTTTCACAATGCGCCACGCGATGCGCCGCTTGCATTCGCATGCCGGCAGGGCTACTTTGGACAAATGCCGTTGAGCAGACCCGCTGTTCCCGTTCTCCTGTCGCTGCTGACGCTGCTCGCCGGATGCAATTCAGCTCCGCCCGCACCGGTCGTGGATTTCGCAGCCGAGCAAACCAAGATCCGGGATCTGGAGGCGGCCTGGGTAAGAAACGCCGCCGCCAAGGACCTGGATAAGATTATGGCCAACTACACCGATGACGCCACGGTGATGGCGACCGGCACTCCCGCGGCGAAGGGTAAGAGCGCCGTCCGGGCCGGCTGGAAGCAATTGCTGGACAGTTTAGAGAAATTTGAATTTGCCCCCGAGCGCATTGAGATCAGTCAGGCAGGCGATTTGGCCACCGCCAGAGGCCCTTACACGATGACCCTCACCGATGCCAAGACCAAGAAGCCCGTGGAAGATCACGGCAGCTATGTGACGGTTTATAAGAAACAGGCCGATGGAGCCTGGAAAGCCGTCGAAGACATCGCCGTCTCCGAGGTGGCGCCAAAGTGACTCGCCTGTATTATGTGTTGCTCGCGGCGTTCATGGCCGCTCCGCTTCCCGCGCAAACTTCCAATAAAGAGCTCCTGGAGGAGCTTTCGCTCGCCTATCGAATCCTCGCCCGCACGGGTGTGGTGGACGCCTACGGGCACGTGACCGTGAGAAATCCGGCCAATCCGAATCATTACTTCATGCAGCGCAATCTGCCACCGGCGCTGTCCACGCCGGCCGATCTGGTGGAATATGATCTCGACAGCCAGCCCGTGGACCCGAAGGCTCCGCAAGGTTTCATCGAACGTTACATTCACGGCGAAATCTATCGCGCCCGGCCGGACGTAATGGCGGTTGTACATTTTCATGCTCCGGACGTGATTCCCTTCGGCGTCACCGGCGTTCCTCTGCGGCCCATTTATCACATGGCCGGATTCCTCGGCGTGGGCGTTCCGGTATTCGATGTCCGCGCGACCGGAGTGACGGACATGCTCATCCGCAATCCGGAACTGGGCAAGGCTCTGGCCAGGACTCTAAGCGACAAGCCGGTCGCGTTGCTGCGAGGCCACGGCGCGGTGGCGGTGGCCGAGTCCCTCCACGTTGTCGTAGGGCGCTCCTACTACACGATGATGAACGCGCGCCTGCAAGCCGAGGCCCTGCGCCTGAATCCGAATCCCAACTACTTGACCGACGAAGAGGCGAAGCGCACCGCGGCGCAAGACGGCTTCGAAAGGCCGTGGACGCTCTGGAAGGCGGAAGCTGGCCAGAAATAGCGGGCAGTCTTAAAACGCCAGCGGATCGGGGCGCATCTGGAACTTGACCACCTTGGGTAAAGTTCCCTTGCCCGTCTCGCTGTGGAACGGCGCGCGCGTGGCCCAGGTGGACCAGATCCCGCGGCCCTTCCATCCCGTATTCGGATTGTCGATGCGGCCGTCCATGCCCTTGGCGTAGAAGCCCGTCGGATAGGGGACGCGCATCGTAACGAACTTGCCCGTGGCCGGATTCAGCGCGTGCAAGGCGTCGGAATCGCTACCCGCGGCGATCGGAACGTTCTTGCCGAGGCCGAGCGTATCGAACTGATCCACCCAGTCGTAGTAGTTGGAATCCGCGCTGCCGGCGAGTTTCACGCCCTTGAACTGCGGACCGGGCATCGGATACAGTGTCCAGCCTTCCGCGCAATGCTGGCCGGTGGCGTTCGGTCCGTTCAGCGGACCTTTGCACTTGCCGCGGTCGAAGCTGGCGAAGTGTCCGCTGCCAATCACGGTCCACACCACGCCGTTGCGGTCGATATCCAGCCCGCGCGGCGCGAAGCCCTGCACCTTGGCCTTGGGGTTGCCCCACGGCAATTCGAACAGTTCCGCCATCGCGGTCTCCGGCGGATGGGCGCCCGGAGCCACACGGACCACGGCGCCGGGGAACCCCAGAACGCTGCCCCACACCGAGCCGTCCTTCGGGCTCACCGTCACTCCATAAAAACTGGCATTAACGCGGGTGTCTTTGCTGGGATCGATTTTCGCGCTCAGCGCGGCGGTGGTACCCAGGCTCTCGCCGCCGGCAGTGGTCGCGATTTTCTGGTCGCTCTCGACATAGGCATCACGCTTGCCGTTGCCGTTGGTATCCAGCACCAGCGCCGTCCAACCCTGCGACTTCTGGGCATCGTGCGTCTGGTCCCACATCTTCGTATTGAGCCAGCCGATCACACCGCCGCCACCGCCGCCCGCGCTGGTCCACAGCGTGTTATTGGCGTCTTCGGCGAAGACCAAGTGGTGCGTGCTGAAGCAGGTGTCGATGAGGCTCAACTGCTTGGTCTTGGGATCGTACATGCCCAAATGACGTCCGGCGTTCTCCACCGGGGTGAGCTTGGCGGAGGGATGGCTCGACCCCGCCTTGCACCACGCCGGATTCTGCGGGGCGCGAATGGTGGTGGTCATCCACACGCGGCTTTGGTCATCCAGCATGGGATTGTGCACGTTATTCTTGCTGTTCCAGATCAGCTCTTCGCCCCAATAAGGGGAAGGCCTGGGCATGGTGGTGCCCGCCGACACCGGCGTATTCGCGTCGCGGGGATGCAGCGGCACCTGGCTCACCGTGTTCTTCACCGGATCGAGCACGCCGAGGTAGTCCGCGCTCAGTTCCAACGATCCGTAGATCGGGCCGTTGGCATTCGCGGTGGGCTTGCGCCTGTCCGATGAAATTTCGTCGTGCAGGTACACCGATTGGCCCGTCCAGTCCCACTGCGTGATGACGACGTTGCGCTCAGCGCCCTGCGGCCGCGGCGGCGCTTCCCTGGGATACTCGCCCGCGGCGATGCGGTCGGTCCAGTCGGCGAACATCTTGAGTGCGCGAGGACGGCCCAACTGGTTCAGGCCGCCCAGCATCGCGTTCCCGGCCTGCCCGGACTGCACACGGCGATCCCAGGCTTCCGCCGAAGAATTGAACTTGCCGAGATTGGCCGGCAGCGTGCGCGTGCCCTTGCCGCCCAACGGGTGGCAGGATTCGCAGCTATCGGTCTTCATCAGACGCAGCCACATGGCCTGATTCTTGATGATCGGATTGATGCCGTTGCCGGTGGGCCCGGTGCCCGGGAATTCGCTTTCTGCGGGAGGCTGTGCCAGCGCGTACCAATAGTTGGAAGGATAGAACTCCGCCGCAGCCTTCGGGCTCGGCGCGGGGACGGCTGTGATGTTGAGAGTCTGCCCGGGTGCGCGCTTGTCTTTTTTGGAATCGACCAGGCCGTAGCCGCGCGCCCACACCGTGTAGTTGGCCTTGAGCAGTTCGGGAATCACATAGCGCCCGCGGTCGTCGGTGACCACTGTCTTGCTATAGCGCGTGCCGAGATCCATGGTTTCCGCGATCACCCAGGCGCCGGCTTCGGGACCTTTGGGTCCGGTGACGACGCCGCCGATCGCATCCGGCCCAATCTTGACGGTCTCTCCGGCTGGTTGCTGGGCTCTGGTTACCACCAGCGAGACGGCCAGGAATGCGGCGGCGGCCACCGCCATCATGCCCACAAGTTTGAGATTCGGCTTGATCATAAGGTCCTTCCTCAATGCACCGCTTTTCTGAAGCAGTATATAACGAAAGCAAGCCGCCCACATAGGGCCCCCGGCTCCGGGCGAGGTATAATTTCAACGGTTATATGAAAAGAACAATTGCCCTTGTGGCGCTGGCCTTCAGCGCGTTTCCGCTGCTCGCGCAGGATTACGCGCCGGTCACGGCGGAGCGCCTGAAGCAGCCCGAGGACGGCGACTGGCTGATGGTGCGGCGCACCTACAACGGCTGGGGCTATAGTCCCTTGAACCAGATCACGCCGCGCAACGTCAAGAGCTTGCAGCCCGCATGGGTGTTCTCGACCGGCCAAGTCAATGGACACGAGGCCGCGCCGATCGTCAATCACGGCACGATGTTCGTCTCCACACCCGGCCAGCAGGTGATTGCGCTCGAAGCCGCGACGGGAAAAGTTCTGTGGCGCTATCGCCATCCGTTGCCCGAGGGCGTGGTGCTGTTGCACCCCACCAGCCGCGGAGTAGCTCTCTATGGCGACAAAGTGTTCTTCGCGGCCGGCGACGCGGTGCTCATCGCGCTCAACGCCAAGACCGGCGAAGAAGTGTGGACGAAAAATGTCGCCGACAACAAGAGTGGTTACTACATGAGCCTGGCGCCCATGGCCGTGGATGGCAAAGTGATTGTCGGCGCGTCGGGCGGTGAGCTGGGGATTCGCGGCTTCGTCGCGGCTTTCCAGGCCGAGACGGGTGAAGAGTTGTGGCGCGCCTACACCGTGCCCGCTCCCGGCGAGCCGGGCAGCGAAACCTGGCCCCAAGGCGACCAGTGGAAAACCGGCGGCGGTTCGGTGTGGGTGACGGGCAACTACGACTCGGCCACCAACATCGCCTACTGGGGAGTAGGCAACGGCGGACCCTGGATGGGCGATCAGCGTCCCGGCGATAACCTGTACACCGCTTCCACCATTGCCATCCACGTCGGCACCGGCAAGATCGTCGGGCATCATCAGTACAGCCCCAACGAGTCTTGGGATTGGGACGAAGTCTCTCCGCCGATTCTGGTCGACTACAAGCGCGGCGGGAAAACCATAACGGGGCTCATTGATGTGGCGCGCAACGGCTATCTGTGGTTTCTGGAGCGCACCACCGGCGAGATCAAGTTCGTCGAGGGCACGAACTACGTCAAGCACACTGTTTTCACGGGGCTGGATGCAAAAGGCAGGCCCATCGTCGATCCCGCGCACAAGCCGGGCACGGATAAGAAGGTGGAATTTTGCCCGTCGCTCTGGGGTGGCAAGAACTGGCCTCCCATTGCTTTCAATCCGCAGACGCGCCTGATTTACATCCCCGCCAATGAAAATCTGTGCTCGGAAATCACGGCGCAGAAGGTCACCTATAGCCCCGGCAAGATCTATACGGGGGCGATCAGCAATCTCAAGGCCGCGCCGGATGCCGATCACGTCGGCGAAGTGCAGGCCTGGAATGTGGACACCGGCAAGCGAGTGTGGACGCACAAATACACCAACACGCCCAACTGGGGACCCATGCTCACCACCGCCAGCGGATTAGTGTTCACGGGCGGTACCAATGACCGCATGTTCCACGCCTTCGACGCCACCAGCGGGAAGCTCTTGTGGGAGTTCCCCACCAACTCCGGCATCATCGGCCAGCCCACGACGTTCTCGGTCAACGGCAAGCAGTACGTTGCCGTGCAATCCGGCTGGGGCATCGATTCACGCGCCATGGAAGGACGCCTCAACACGATCTTCCCCGGCAAATATCCGGAAGTTCCCGAAGGCGGGGCGATCTGGGTGTTCGCAATCAAGTAGCGCGCGAGCCCGTCACGGGCCGGCGTGAGTTTGCCGCGTGAACCAACGGTATAATTGTAATGGTCGCGTGAAACGAATCGTTGCGGTTGCACTTGTGGCGTTGGCTCTCGGCGTGTATTTCTTTCTTCCGCGAGATTACGCGGTCACGGCCGAGCGCTTGAAGCAGCCCGCGGACGGCGATTGGCTCATGGTGCGCCGCACCTATGACGGCTGGGGCTATAGTCCCCTGAATCAGATCACGACAGCCAATGTCACGCGCCTCCAGCCCGCGTGGGTGTTTAAGACCGGCCAAGCCAACGGACACGAAGCCGCGCCTGTCATCAATCACGGAACGATGTTTGTTTCCACGCCGGGCCAGCAGGTGATCGCGCTGGAGGCAGCGACGGGAAAGCTTCTGTGGCGTTACCGGCACACGCTGCCGGATGGCGTGGTGCTGCTGCACCCCGTTAGCCGCGGCGTGGCCCTTTATGGCGACAAAGTGTACTTTGCCGCGGGGGACGCGGTATTGATCGCGCTCAATGCCAAGACCGGCCAGGAAGTCTGGACCAAGAATGTCGCCGAAAACAAGAGCGGCTACTACATGAGCCTGGCCCCGATGGTCGCCGACGGCAAGGTGATCGTGGGCGCCTCTGGCGGCGAGTATGGAATCCGCGGCTTTGTCGGAGCTTTCAACGCTGAAACAGGTAACGAGATGTGGCGCGCCTACACCGTGCCCGCTCCCGGCGAGCCGGGCAGCGAAACCTGGCCCCAAGGCGACCAGTGGAAAAACGGCGGTGGTTCGGTGTGGGTGACCGGAAATTATGATGCCGCCACCAACATCGCCTACTGGGGCGTGGGGAATGGCGGGCCCTGGATGGGCGATCAGCGTCCGGGCGATAACCTATACACGGCTTCCACGATTGCCATCCACCTGGGCACCGGCAAAATCGTCGGCCATTACCAGTACAGCCAGAACGAATCCTGGGACTGGGACGAAGTGTCCCCTCCGCTCCTGATTGATTTCAAGCGCAACGGCAAGACCGTGACCGGATTGATCGATGTGGCCCGCAATGGCTACTTGTGGTTCTTGGAGCGCACTCCGAGCGAGATCAAGTTCGTAGAGGGCACGAATTATGTGAAACACAACGCCTTCACGGGATTGGACGCAAAGGGCAGGCCTATTGTGGATCCGGCGCACAAGCCGGGCACCGGCAAGAAGGTGGAGTTTTGCCCGTCGCTGTCAGGTGGCAAGAATTGGCCTCCCGTCGCGTTTAATCCGCGGACGCGCATGATCTACATCCCGGTCAACGAGAACCTGTGTTCGGAATTCACGGCGCAGAAAGTCGGCTATAGGCCGGGCCAGCTCTATACCGGCACCCTCACTACTCTCAAAGCCCAGCCGGATACTGATCACGTCGGCGAAGTGCAGGCTTGGAACGTCGATACCGGCAAGCGCGTGTGGACACACAAGTACACCAACACGCCGAACTGGGGACCGATGCTGACCACGGCGGGCGGCCTCGTATTCACTGGCGGAACCAATGACCGCATGTTCCACGCCTTTGACGCCACCAGCGGCAAACTCCTGTGGGAGTTCCCCACCCACTCCGGCATCATCGGCCAGCCCACGACGTTCTCGGTCAACGGCAAGCAGTACGTTGCCGTGCAATCCGGCTGGGGCATCGATTCACGCGCCATGGAAGGGCGCTTGAACACGATCTTCCCCGGCAAATATCCGGAAGTTCCCGAGGGCGGGGCCATCTGGGTGTTCGCGGTGAAGTAGGCGACCGGTCCCGCCCCGCGAGCGGCTGCCTAATCCCGGTATAAGTCTGCTTCGCTCGCCGGAGCCGGAGAGCTTTCCGCGCCTTCCCGGCGCAAGCGCTGGCGCGCGGAAAATATGCTTCCCCGCGCTGGCTGCAGCGGCGCGAACTTCATCATCCCGATGGGCTGAGGCATGTCGTCATAGATGCACTCGACGCCTCCGCGCATGGAATAGGTCTCGTGCCAGAAGCCTGTGCCACCGGAGTCGCGCAAGAATGCTTTCCACCAGGCGCGATGCGGCTCCGACCGGGTCCAGCGTTCCAGCGATTCGAAGTCGCGCCAATACTGGCGCATGCCAACGTGCAATGGAATAAGCGAAAAAAGCATGTTTTCGTGCAGCAGTAATCCGTCGGGATTGTCGCGAACGGAGTCGGCGATGCGCGGCCCGAATCCGAGCACGGTCTTCAGCCCGGCGAGTACGTTCACTCGCATGCCCAGATAGACAACCGTGAGGTCGGGATACGCTGATAGATCCACGGTGCGGCGCTCGACTGGCGGCATACGAAGGATTGTACCGCGTGACGGGCGGGCCTATTGACCCAGCGCCGTAGGTAATGGCTCAATTTGAGCATGAGCATCACTTTAGCTTGCTTCTGAGATCTGATCTTTTAACAGATCCGATAAATAAGAGGTGAGCGCTGAAACGTCAAAGTGCCCATTTCCCCATGCTATATCAGCCGCCTTTAGGGCCGCATAGTATGGATTGTAAGATCGTTCCGTAGCTTCCTTTGAGTGCTTTTGGCCTTCTTTGATCCGCGCTTCCCGCCAAGTCAAGAGTGCTGGATTTCAAATTGAGCCACTACCGCGCTGTAGGCGCTATTGGCCTAAGATCGTCTTCATCTGCGTGAACAGCAGAATCACGGCGGGTCCGAGCGTCACCAGAATCACGGACGGAAAAATCAGGAAGAACACCGGGAAGATCAGTTTGACGCCCACTTTACGAGCCCTCTCCTGAGCAGTCTGGCGGAAGCGGATGCGCAGGTAGCGGGAATGGGTCTTGAGGGCCGGCCCCAGGCTGGTCCCGAAACGGTCGGTGTCGATCAGGAGATTGGCGAACTTGCGCATCTCCATATCCCGGCAGCGCGCGGCGAAATTGCGGAGCGCCTCCTGGCGGGTGGTGGCGGCCTTCAGTTCCAATTGCAACTGCGTAAATTCAGAAGCCAGGTCCGGGTGCGTGACACGCATTCCGCGGCTGGTATCGAGGATCGCCGCATCCAAACCCTGGCCCGCCTCAATGGCCAGCACCATCAGGTCCAGCGCGGCGGGTAAACCACTGCGGAGCCTGGCCACGCGCGCGGCGGCCAACCGGCCCAGCACGTGATCGGGAATCAAATAGCCGAATCCGGCGCCACAAATCGCGGCCAGAATCACCGCGGCTGGCTCGGGCTGCTGGACTACCGCTCCCCACCCCGCGGCAATCCCGAAGAGCAGTGCCGTGGCTGCCTTGATTCCCAGAAAAATCGCCACGGCGGAGGGCCACCGGTAACCCGCAATCACCAACTGCTACACCAACTGCTGCCGAAGGTGCTCCTGGTTACCACGGGAGGGCAACCATTCGCCAAGAGCGCGGAATCCACCGATCAGAGCGGCTTGCGAGGCGGGCAGGTTGTGTTGCTCCCGGGAAATCGCCAAGGGGACCTCAACATCCGCCGCGTCCGCCCCCGCTTCTGCCCCCGCTTCCGCCCCCGCTTCCGCCTTGGAAGGGCGCAAGACCACCATGTAACCGGCGGCGCTCACCGCCACCAACACAAACAGGAAGAGTCCCGTCAGCAGCCCGAACGTCATATGCGAATATCCACCAGCTTGCGAATCACGAAATGCGCCAGCAGGAGACACGCGATCGCGGCCCCGACCAGCTGCTTGCCCAAGGGATGATTGAATAACACCTGCATGTAACCGGGACTGACGAACATCATCATAATGGCGATGCCAATGGGCAGTATGGTCAGGATCGCTCCCGTCAGCTTTCCGTGCGCTGCCAGCGCGCGCACCTCACCCTGTAGAGCAATCGATTCACGCATGTTTTCCGCCAGACCGCTGATCACTTCACTCAATTTCCCACCCGTACGCGCGTGCAGTTGCACGGCGCCGATAAACAAGTTCACTTCCAGGAGCGGCATGCGCTTCCCCAGGTTTTCGAGCGCGTGAGGCCAGCCCCGGCCCAAGTTTGCTTCGGCCGATGTGCGACGCATCTCCGCCGAAACCGGTTGCTCGGTTTCCGCGGCGATCATCTCCATCGCCGCCGACAGCGGATATCCGGCGCGCAACGCGCGGGCCAGGGAATCCAGCACGTCGGGGAAGTTTTCGCGGAACTTCAGAAAGCGTTTATTCCGCCGGCTCAGAACAAAATTGTAGGGCGCCGTCATGGCTACGGCCGCGCCCAGAAAGGCGGCCCAGATGGGCACCAGGCGCATCAGAATGGCCATGGTCACCACTCCGATCAACAGCATCATGCTGGTGATGCGGCCTACCGACCAGCTGAGGTCGGCTTGATCCAGGTGCGTATTCAGCATGACGCCAAAATCGAAACGCGCCAGCAGGGTGTCCCAGAAAGTAATCGTGCTCAGCCTCTCGCTCTGCAGGAGCGGTGACGTCAATCCGGCTAGGCCTTCTTCGCCGTCCCTGATTTCCTGTGCTTTCCGTTCCGCGCGCAGGTCATGCAAGGCGGCTTGGTCTTCATCGGACGCATCGGCTTTCAATTTCAGAAATGCCAGATAGGCGATGGCCGTCAGAATCGACGCCACCAAGAAGATGACTAGAAAAAATGTAAGGGAGGCGACAATGATCATGCCAGACTCTCCAGCCGGCTAGCGCTGCGCCGCAACGTCGATGCGGACCGCGCCATGCATCACCGAACCCAGGGTGAGTGGGTTGCGGTTTCGCGAACTTTCATCCAACGGATTCCGCAACACCACACGGACCCGCGCCCCGGAATCGGCCAGTGCCAGAATGTCGGCTTCGACGGGCTTGGCGAGCAGAGTCACCACGGGCAAATTCTGTCCCTGCGAACCTTGCTCGGGCTGTGGGGTGACCGATAACACGGCCAGGTTTTCCAAAACCGTGCGGACTTCCGTTTCTTCCGGCTTGTTGCCGCGGCCCACTACTACCTGGACATCCACTTTCTGGCCGGAACGCAGCAGGGCCAGAACACCCGTGGAATCCGTTACGTGAACCGAGACCGCGCGCATTCCTTCCGGTACGCCCGCTCCGCCGGCCGAGATCCCGGAGGCCAGCCGCGTGGTCAGAACCGGTTCTTCTTCCGCCATGGTGTCAAAGACGGTGCTGCCCACCACGGCCTTGGGATCTTGATATCCGCCTTTGGGAAGTGGCCCAGGCCAGGGGATGGTCTTTACGTCACCTTCCGCCAGGACGGTGCCGGGTTTGAGCGCCTTGGCGGCCACCACCAGAGTGGTCCGGACTTCACTGTTCGCCTTCATCGCGAAAAACATGTAAAACAAACCCGTTGAGATAATTGCAACGACCAGCGCCACTCCCAGCAGTTTGACCAAGTTGTCTTTCTTCATGGCTCTCCCCACACCTACCATCGGTTCCCTTGGAAGTTTTCTACAGGGCATGTATGCCGGCCTAGTGAATAAGCCCTAAAATGAAGGCATGGACCAAGTTGTAATCGCCGGCAGGGGGTTCCGCTCCCGCCTCTTTGTGGGTACCGGCAAGTACCGCGGTTTTCCTGAAATGGCACGATGCCATGAGGCTTCCGGCGCGGAAGTAGTGACCGTAGCCGTGCGACGCGTGAATTTGACGGACCGGTCCAAGGAGTCGCTGCTCGACTACATTGACCGCGAGAAGTTCTTCATCCTGCCGAATACGGCGGCCTGTTACACGGCGGACGAGGCCATCCGCACGGCGCGCCTGGGCCGCGAAGTGGGGCTTTCCAATTGGGTGAAGCTGGAAGTGATCGGCGACGAGCGGACTTTGTTTCCGGATAACCAAGGACTGGTGGAAGCCACGCGCGTGCTGGCCAAAGAAGGTTTCGTGGTTCTTCCTTATACCAATGACGACCTGGTGAACGCCAAACGCCTGATCGATGCCGGCGCGGCCGCCGTGATGCCGTTGGGCGCTCCGATCGGCAGCGGCTTGGGGATCCAGAACGTCACCAACCTGCGCATCATGCGCGAGATGATTACCGAGGTGCCTCTGATTCTGGACGCCGGCGTGGGCACGGCCTCCGACGCGGCCATCGCCATGGAACTGGGATTTGATGGCGTATTGATGAACACCGCCATTGCCGAAGCCGAAGACTCTGTACAGATGGCTACGGCCATGAATCTTGCAGTCCAAGCCGGGCGCCATGCGTTTTTGGCAGGCCGCATGCCAAAGAAATTATACGCTTCCGCCAGTAGTCCGCTGGCGGGAGTCGTCCGATAATTTTATTGGGGCCGCGTTCAGGCGCGGCGGGAGATTCCGCATGAAAATATTTCAACTTACACTTTTCGGCTTCATGGCGATCGCACCACTTGGTGTATGGGCCAAGACCCGCCGTCGCCGTTTTCTCCGGAGTTGATCAAACTCCTCACGCCCGCCGATAACCCTGCCACGTAAGCCAAAGCCAAGCTGGGCGACAAACTGTTCGACGACAAGCGCCTCTCGGTGGACAACACCGTGGCCTGCAATACCTGCCACGTCCCGCGCGCCGGCTTCACCGTCCAGATCGAAACGGCTAACCCAAGTTCGTCACGGGTCCGTTGATTTCCAGTTTTTTTAGGCCTGGGAAGGAGAGCAAGGTCCGTGCGTGCAATGGCGGCTTCTGAAAACAGCGATGTAGTGTAGACCTAGCCTCTTGTAAGCAGATTTGAGTCATGACACGATCAGCTCAGAATGTTTTTGCGGCCGAACCACCGCGATAAGGACGGCAAGGATCACACCTACTGGTCGCTGGTGGAAACGGTACGCACGCCGGACGGTCCACGCCAGAAGACGATTTGCTACCTTGGCGAACTCAACAGTTCGGCGCAGGCGCGCTGGCTGAGGACGGTTGAGGTCTTCAACGATCAGGGTGAAGCGCAGCAACTGAAACTGTTCCCGTCGCATGTGGCGCTGCCGGCGGACGATCCGCAGGTGGTGCGCGTGCTGCTGAACAAGGTGCGGCTGGAAAGAACGCGGCAGTTCGGTTCGTGCTTTCTGGGACTGGAACTATGGAAGCGGCTCGAACTGGATCATTTCTTCGAACAAGCCGTCGATGGCGAGTCCGCCGACGTGCCTTGGTCGCGCGTGGCAGCCTTGCTGGCGATCAATCGTTTATGCGCACCGGGCAGCGAACTGGCCATCGAACAACGCTGGTATCCATCCACGGCGCTGGACGATCTGCTGGAGATCGAAGAAGGCAAGATCAACGATACGCGCTTGTATCGCTGTCTGGACCGCATTCTGCCGCACAAGACGAAGCTGGAGCGGCATCTGAAAGAGCGTTACGGCGCGTTGTTCGGCGCCGAGTTCGACGTGCTGCTCTACGACCTGACCAGCACTTACGTGGAAGGCGCGGCGGAAAGCAATCCGATGGTGCGCCGCGGCTATTCGCGGGATCACAGGCCCGACTGTGAGCAACTGGTGATTGCGCTGATTGTGAACAACGAAGGGTTCCCCTTCAGCTACGAAACATTCGACGGCAACCGAACCGATGTCTCGACCATGGAGACGATCCTGCGCATGGTGGAACGCAAGTATGGCAAGGCGCGAAGGATCTGGGTGTTTGATCGCGGCATTGTGAGCGAGGAGAATCTCGCGGCGATCCGCAAACGCGATGGCCAGTATCTGACGGGTACGCCGCGCAGTCAGATGAAACGATTTGCAGCGGAACTGCTGGCTGCAGACTGGACCAGAGTCCGGCCCGAAGTGGAAGTGAAAAAGGTGGCCATTCCGCAGGGCGAGGAGACTTACATTCTGTGCCGCACCTCGGGCCGCAAAGAAAAGGAGAAGGCCATCCGGAATCGTTTCTCAAACAGTATGGAAACCGCGCTGAAGGGCCTGGAGAAAGCCATCACCACGGGGCGGCTGAAAGACCGCAACAAGATGGAGCGGCGGCTGGGAAAGATTCAGGCCAGGCATCCGCAGGTGAACGATCTGTATGACTTGGCTCTGCGTGACACGGGCGAAGGCGTCCGCTTGTTCTGGCAGATAAAAGAAGACCACAAACACTGGCGCGAATCGCGCGAGGGCGCTTATCTGTTGCGCACGAATCTCAAGGCGGAGACGGCCGAGGAGTTGTGGTCAAAGTACATGCAGTTGACGGAGGCCGAAGCGTCCTTCCGGGCACTGAAGAGTGAGCTTTCCATCCGGCCTCTGTTTCATCAACTGGAGCCGCGCGTCAAGGCTCACGTGATGGTGGCGTTCCTGGGCTACGCGCTGTGGGTCACACTGAAACATCTGCTGCAGCGCCGACCCTCGATTGCTCCGAATCCGTCGGCCAGCGGAGTCGATAACTCCCAGCCACTTTCACCAATGCGGGCGCTCGCCCTGCTTTCCACCCTGCAAAGCGCCGACATCGTGCTGCCCACCACCGATGGTCACGAAATCCGCCTGCGCCGCATTACCGAGCCCACCGCCGAGCAGCGGTCCCTGCTCCAGCAACTTGGCATCAGCCTGCCCGAGCATCTCCAGTTCAATCGCAAATGTAGTGTAGACTCGGCGATCGCCTGAACCAATTCTCAATGACTTACGTCAGTTTTACCCGTTTTGTGACGAACTTGGGTTAG
>CAMAVI010000082.1 GCA_945861625.1 Candidatus Sulfopaludibacter sp. SbA3 | reverse complement strand
ACTCCGGAATCATCGGCATGTAGATGATGGAGCGGTCGCCCGCCTTGTAGCCGCGAGCTTTCAACACATTCGCGAACCGCGAGACGAGGCGCAGCAACTCTTGGTACGTAATCGCCCGCTGATCGCCGGGCTCGCCTTCCCACAGAATCGCGACTTTATTCTTGCGATGCGACGCCGCGTGACGGTCAACGCAGTTGTAAGAGACGTTGGTTTTCGCGCCTACGAACCACTGCGCGAAGGGAGGATTCCAGTCGAGCACGCGGGACCACTTCTGGAACCAGTGAACCTCGCGTTCGGCGATGCCGCCCCAGAAGCCTTCCGGGTCCTGCTCCGCGGCGCGGTACAGGTCAAGATAACCATCCATGCCTTGCACGTGCGCGTGGCGGACAAATTCTTCACTGGGCGGGTAGATTTCCCCCGTGTTCATCGTTGTGCTCATCGCACGGATTGTAGCAAATGAAGCCCGCCGCGCTGCAAGCCGCTAGGGTTTCCCGCGAAAGAACTTGCGCTGCCAATCGGGCCAGAATTCCCTGAGGACGTGCGATAGCGCGTGAGTGCCCACCTTCATGACCAACTTGCGGCTGTTCGAAACCGCGTTGCTGGTGTCGGAGGGGTAATAGAGATTGGAGATGCCCACCGCGGAGGTGCTGCCCAGCCACTCGGAATAATTGAAGCCCCACTGGCCTTCGTTGTTGCGCGCCTGGAAAACGCGCGTCAGCGCGTAGCGGGTTCGCGCCCAGTTCGTACCTTTCCCCATCCGGAAATAACGGGGATCTTGGCGTAGAAGCGACGGAAATACGGATGCCGTCATCATGTTGCCGAGGGCCTGATCCGCAAACGCACCCGCGTAACGTTTGCCATAGCCCTCCATGCCCTGCCCGAAGGAAGGATTGCGGTCGGCGAGCTGATAAACCCCCGCGATGAAGATGGGAAGCGCGTAAGCGGGGTAGTCAACTGAATCCATGGCGCCGATGTAGAACTTCCGTCTGATCGTGATCGGTTGATAGGGCGCCGAACCGTCCGCCGTCCGGTGGTTGGAAAGCAATCCGAAGACCCGCCGGTTGATGTCTTCCTGGGGAGGTTGTGGAGGCGGTACGGCTTCCTGCGCGCGCGCCAGTGACACGGCAAGGAGCGTGAAGAAAACAAGCGAGGGACGGCGCACCGTCCCACTGTACACGCTCAGGCGGGGTATGCGCCCGAAATGTAGTCGTGCAGATGGTGGATCTCCTCTTCCTGGCGGCGGATGATCCAGTTGACCAGATCGCCGATGGAGAGCACGCCGATGACGGCCTCCTGGTCAACGATCGGGAGATGACGGATACGGAAATCCGTCATCAGGCGCAGGCAGGCGTCAACGCTCTGATCCAGGCGGGCGACCACGGGAGGGGAAGAAACCACTTCGCCCACGGCCGTGTCTCGGGAGGACTTGCCGTGGAGGACGACCTTGCGGGCGTAGTCGCGCTCCGAGAAGACTCCCTCGAGTTCGGTTCCCTCCATCACCAGCACTGCGCCGATATCCTTGTCGGCCATGATTTCCAGTGCGTCATAGACCGGCGTCTCCGGGGTGACGGTGCATACTCCCACGCCTTTGTATTCCAGTACCGCGCGAACGGTGTCGTTGAGTCCCATTAGGACCTCCATGGGAATGATATTCCTCTGCACCCCTGTGTCAAGGGGGTGTGGTCAAGGCCTCAGCCGGTGGTTTGGCCCGCCGCCCCAGTCTTCCAGCCACTGCTCGGGTTTCTCACCGCGGAACCGCGCCGCGAGTTCGATGCAGCCGCGCGCGGCGGCGCTGATTGCAGGGTCCATGACAATGACTTCAATTCCGCGGCTGCGCAGAAAGCGGATCGTTTCGTCGCTGGAGGCGTTCGCCGTATCGCCGATCACCACGCGCGGAATCCCAAACTGGGTGATGGCTCCGGTGCACATGAAACACGGCTGTAATGTTGTGTACATCGTCGTGTTGTGCCGGTCGGCTCTGCGGCCGGCGTTCCGCAGCGCGGCCATCTCGCCATGCAAGATCGGATTTCCTTCCTGCACCAGCGCATTGTGCCCTTCGCCCAGTATTTCGCCGGTGTCGTTATCGGCGAGCACTCCACCTATGGGGCAGCCGCCTTCTGAGAAGCCTTTGGCGGCGAGCTCCAGAGCGCGTGTCAAGTAAAATTCGTGTGGTTTGTATGGCATTCGCGAAACTTCCAGCCCAGTATAATAGTCCCGATGCGGCGGAGTCTGTGGCTCGGCATTTGCGCGTGGGCGGTCGTCACGCCCGTGCTGGCGCAATCATTCGACGCCGCGGTGGCTCACGGAGAGCGCATGCCGCGCCTGCACAGCCTGCTGGTCAGCCGGCACGGGGAAGTGATCCTCGAACGCTACTTTCACGGCACGCCCGCGAACGGTTACGCGAACGTGAAGTCGGCGTCGAAGAGCGTGATCTCCGCGCTGGTCGGCATCGCGATCGAGCGCAAGCTGCTGCCGGGCGTCGATGCGCCCATCGCACCCTATTTCCCTGAGCTAGCGGCGGCGAACGCGGATACCAGGAAGCGCAAAATTACCATCGAAGATTTGCTGACCATGCGCTCAGGGCTGACCGACACCAACCAGGCCTATGGAGCGTGGGTACGCAGTTCGAACTGGGTGCATTATCTACTTGCGCATTCGCTGCAAGCGCCGCCCGGCGCGCAGATGGATTACAACACCGGCAACACGCATCTGCTTTCGGCAATCCTGACCAAGGTGAGCGGCGGCGATACTTGGAGCTTCGCGCAGAAAACACTGGCCACACCGCTGGGGATCACGATCCCGAAATGGCCGCAGGATCCGCAGGGCATTTACTTTGGCGGCAATGACATGTTGCTCACGCCCCGGCAGATGATCAAGTTCGGCGAACTGTACTTACATCACGGCCGTGATGCGGGTCGCCAGATTTTGCCCGCGTCCTGGGTGGACGCTTCATTCGTCCCGCGCACGCAGTCGCAGCGCAGCGGCAAACTCTACGGCTACGGTTGGTGGATTCAGGAAATGGCCGGGCAGCAGACCGCCTTCGCCTGGGGCTTCGGCGGCCAATACATCTTCGTCATCCCCAGCCTGGATGCAGTAGTGGTGACCACCGCGTCGGAGAATCCCGGCGGCGACCGCCGCGAATTCCGCCTCGGCCTGTTCGACATGATCGAAGAAAAGGTGATCGGGGCGATGGCGGGCGGGCGCTGAGAACGTTTCCCACATGTATAATGTGCTTTCCTGTACAGGTCCAGCGAATAGGAGGACAGTCATGAAGCTGTTGATGTCACTAGGAGCCGTCATCGCGTTGTCGCTGGCCAGTGGAAGCGGCGTAGCCAGAGCCGCGGGTTGTGACGCGATCGGCAGTGTCCGTTTCATCTGCGATCAGATCGGCCCTGAAGATCTTGTTGCTGTCCCAGCGTCGGAGTGGGTTCTCACATCGGGCATGCAGGCGAACGGCGCCATCCGCGCGGTCAACGTGCGCGACAAGAGCACGACGGTGCTTTTCCCCAGCCCGGCGTCCACGGATCGGCAGAACAAGAAACTTTATGCCTCGTGTCCTGGGCCGATCGGCTCTGAGGGCGACAGGTTCAGAGCGCACGGCCTGTATCTGCGCCCGGGACCGAACGCGCTCCACACGCTCTTCGTCGTTCATCATGGCGACAGGGAATCGATCGAAGTTTTCGAATTAAACGCCCGGGCCAAACCGCCCGCGTTGACCTGGATTGGATGTACGGTTGCGCCCGATCCGCTCGGTTTGAATTCTGTCGTGGGTCTGGCCGACGGAGGGTTTATCACTACAAACTTTTTGCCGCGGGGCGGTGACACGGCCGCGCGCGAACGAATGATGGCGGGCGGGATCAACGGTGAAGTTTGGGAATGGCACACGAGTACGGGATGGCAGAAGGTTCCAGGAAGCGAATTAGCCGGCGCGAACGGCTTGGAGATTTCCAAGGACGGCAAGACGCTCTACATTGGCGCATGGGGCAGCCAATCTTTCGTTCGCTTGTCGCGCGGGCAAACGCCGGTCAAGAAAGACAGCGTCCCGGTTGGCTTTCGTCTCGACAATCTCCGCTGGGCCCCGGACGGCACGCTGATTGCCGCCGGCCAGGGAGGGGTCGCACCTACGCAGACATCGAACGTCGTGAAGATCAATCCGGCGACGCTGAAGGTCCAGGAATTCGTTCGCCATCCGGGTATCGAAGGGTTCGGTGTCACCACTGGCGCGATTCAAGTCGCCAAGGAGCTCTGGCTCGGTTCGGTACGCGGTGACCGGATCGCGATTTTCCCACTCGTCCAGTCAGCACAGTCGCGATAAAACGGCGCCTGCTGACGGCGCTAATTACTGCCCGGCGTCTTGCTGCCGACTCCGGCGCTCAAGCTGCCCTCGGGCTGCGCGCGAAATAGATGCAGCACCGCGCCGTTGGGCGGGGGGCCGGCGGCAACGTCCCCTCTGGCCGCGAGCACGGCCGCTCTTTCCTGCTCATCGGTGACATGAGACAGAACCAGCTCATACAACTTGTCGCCGAACCGCACACGGACATGCGGATCGCGCACGATATTGTTTACCCACGCTTTACCCTCCGGGAACGGCACGTTCGCGCGAAACAGCGATGTCAAGTAGAGCTGGCCGTTATACACGATGTGGCTCGTTGTCACCGAATGAGGAATCCCGTACCAGGTGCGCGTCTCCACCTTGTCGGTCTTGTATTCCTTGGTGAACGCCCAGTCGGCGACCGGCGTGGTCACCACTTCTCCGCTCAGCCACAACCCGGGATAATTCGCGGGGCCGGGAATATCTCCGGTGGGGCTAAAGCCCGTGAAACGCACCACTACCAGCAACAGAACCAAACCGGCCACCAGCCCGCCTGCGATCTTGACGAGTGTCTTCATGTTTTGAGTTTCCAGTCCTTTGGGCTATTGTACACTCAACCGGCCTGGGCCTGAGAACCCGGATTGCCTACTGCCAGTAGTTCCGGTCCAGGCTGCGGTATTGCACGGCTTCGGCCAGATGTTTCGCGGTGACTCCGGCGGCGTGATCGAGATCCGCGATGGTGCGCGCGACTTTCAGGATGCGGTCATGGGCGCGGGCGCTCAGTCCCATGCGGCGTACGGCGGCTTCCAGGGTCCGCTCGCCGGCGGCGTCGAGTTCGCATAGTTTACGCAACTCTCCGGCCGGAATGTGCGCGTTGTACCAGCCGCGCTTCTGTTGCAATTCCCGCGCCGCGCAAACGCGATCGCGCATGTCCGCGGAAGAAACACCCGCGTCTTTGCCGCGCAGTTCCTGATACGGCACTGCCGGAACTTCAATGTGGAGGTCGATGCGGTCGAGCAACGGCCCGCTCAGTTTTCCCAGATAGCGCTGGATGATCGCGCCCGTGCAGCGGCACTCGCGCGTGGAGTCGCCGAAGAAGCCGCAAGGGCACGGATTCATGGCTCCGATCAGAAGAAAGCTCGCCGGAAAGTGCAGCGTCATGTTGCTGCGAGCAATCGAAACAGCGCGGTCCTCCAGCGGCTGGCGCAGCAGTTCCAGCACGTTGCGCGCAAACTCCGGCAGCTCGTCGAGAAACAGCACACCGTGATGCGCCAGACTCACTTCGCCGGGGCGGGGAACGCCCGAGCCGCCGCCCAGCAGCCCCGCGTCCGAGACTGTGTGATGCGGAGCGCGGAATGGCCGCGTGCTGAGGATGCCGACGCCTTTGGGCAGCACTCCGGCGACGCTGTGGATCTGGGTAGTCTCGATGGCTTCGGAGAAAGTCAGCGGCGGCAGAATCCCCGGGAAGCGTTTGGCGAGCATGGTCTTGCCCGAGCCCGGCGGTCCCATCATCAACACGTTATGTGAGCCCGCGGCCGCCACTTCGAGCGCGCGCTTCGACGTGGTCTGCCCGCGCACGTCTTTGAAGTCTAGACCAACGGCCGGATTCTCCCCCGCGCCCGTGCTCAGCGTGCGCGCCAGCGGATGAAAGTTTTCCTGATGCTGCAAAAAAGCCACGACTTCGGCCAGATGCGACATCGCGAACACGCGTACTCCCGCGATGGCCGCCTCGGCTCCGTTGTCGGTGGGGACCACCAGATTCCGCAAACCCATCTTCTGCGCGGCCACTGCGATCGAGAGAGCCCCGCGCACCGGCCGCAGCGTGCCATCGAGTGAGAGTTCGCCCACGAACAAGTGGTCTTCCGGAGTCGTCACCACTCCCATGGCTCCCAGGATGCCCAGAGCCATCGGCAAGTCGAAGCCCGCGCCTTGCTTCTTCACGTTGGCGGGGGCCAAATTGATGGTCACGGATTTGTTGGGGTAGCCGAAGCCGGAATTGAGCAGCGCGGATTTGATGCGCTCGCGGCTCTCGCGGACCGCGAGATCGGGCATGCCCACGGTGATGAAATCGCGCCCGGCGCCGGGGTACATGTCCACTTCGACGTCGATAAAGTGCGCGTCGATGCCGAATACGGCGGCCGAGCGGGTGCGGGAAAGAGCCATCCTATACGAACTCCATAAGGAGATAAGTGCCGCGGCCGGGGGATTCCTCGCTACCCGTTATTCATCGCAGCCCGGCCCCCATTCCGCCCGCCGAAACTTAGGTGTATACTGCATTTGTCGAGGTTTCTTATAAAGATGCGGGCGGATTACCCGGCTGGAGCGAAGCTCCTTACTTTTAGTGCGCGTTATGCGCCGATGGTGTGCTTGTTGGCCGTCTTGGGCATGGCGCCGCTGCGGGCTCAAGCGCCCGGCGCCGCCGCGACGGCGATGGCGGCCAAGGCCCAGGCCGCTGGTGAAGCGGCGAAAGGGATGCTCGATAAATATTGCGTCACCTGCCACAACCAGAAACTCAAAACCGCCGGACTAACGCTTGACGCCCTCGACGTCAGCAAGCCCACTGCGCACGCCGACGAATTCGAGCGCGTGATCCGCAGGTTGCGCTCCAGCACTATGCCGCCACGCGGGTTGCCGAGGCCCGATCAGGCTGCGTATGACGCGGCCGCCGGGTGGCTCGAAAACGAACTCGACCGCGAAGCCGCCGCCCATCCCAATCCTGGCCGGACCAACGCCGTCCATCGCTTGAATCGCACGGAATATCACAACGCGATTCGCGACCTGTTCGGGATGGATGTGGATATCGCCTCGCTGCTGCCTGGCGACAATACCGCCGACGGCAGCTTCGACAACAATTCCGATGTTCTCTCGATCACCACCACCCATTTGGAACGGTACTTGTCCGTGGCCCGTCAGATTACGCGTACGGCCACCGGACTTCCTCCGGCCAATCCTGTGATTGAGACCTTTAAAGTTCCGCTGCACGTGACGCAGGACGAGCGGCAGAGCGAAGACCTTCCGCTGGGGACGCGGGGCGGCCTGGCTACCCGCTATGATTTCCCGGCCACCGGCGAGTACCTCATCAAGGTCCGCCTGCGCCGGCAGTATCAGGATCACATCATGGGCATGGGCTGGCCGCAACGCGTGGATGTCCGCGTGGACGGCAAACTGGTGAAGCAGTTCACGGTGGGTGGCGCGGCTCCGGGGAAGTCTTCTCCGGCGAGTTTCTCCGGCGCCGGAAATTCCTTCGGCGATCCCGGGTGGGAACGGTACATGCTGACGGCCGATGATGGGCTGGAGGTCCGTGTGCCGGTGACCGCCGGTCCGCACGTGGTGGGCGTGGCGTTTCTGCGCCAGACATGGGAGCAGGAATTCGTTCCGCAGCCCTTGCAGCGCGGCAGAGTCCTGACCAACGACGAAGTGTACATGGAGAATGCCAGCGTCGATACAGTGCAAATTGGCGGACCGTACCAGGCCAGCGGAACGGCGAAGGACATCCCCAGCCGCCGCAAGATCTTCGTCTGCCAGCCCCGCGCCGCTTCCGACGAAAAAGCCTGCGCCACGACGATTCTTTCCCGGATTGCCCGCCTGGCCTATCGCCGTCCGGTAAACGACAAGGACGTGCGGATGCTGTTTGCTTTTTTTGAGCAGGGACGAAAAGACGGCGGAAGCTTCGATGGCGGCATCCAGTTCGCGCTGGAGCGCCTACTGGTCGATCCCGATTTCCTGCTGCGTGTGCAGAAGGACCCGGTGGGCGTGGCTCCCGGGCAACCGTACCGCATCAGTGGCCTGGAGATGGCTGCGCGCCTGTCCTCCTTCCTGTGGAGCAGTATTCCTGATGAAGCGCTGCTGGATCTGGCTGAGAAGGGGCGTCTCTCCGATCCCAAAGTGATGGAGCAGCAGGTGCGGCGCATGTTGGCCGATCCCCGTTCCAGTGAAGCGCTGGTGAACGATTTCGCGGCGCAGTGGCTGAACTTACGGCGCGTGGCCGAGGTGGTGGTGGATCCGCGCTTCTATCCCAACTTCGACGAAAACCTGCTGCAAGCCTTCGAGAAGGAAACGGAATTGTTTGTCGAGAGCACGTTGCGGGAAGACCGCAGCGTGATGGATCTGGTCAAGGCCGACTACACCTTCGTCAACGAGCGTCTGGCGCGGCACTACGGAATTCCCGGCATTTACGGCACCCGCTTCCGGCGCGTGAGTTTGCCGGACACGCAACAGCGTGGCGGATTGCTGGGGCAGGGAGCGTTGCTCTCGGCTACCTCTTACCCGGATCGCACTTCGCCGGTGCTGCGCGGGAAATGGCTCCTGGATAACATTTTCGGTATGCCGCCGCCTCCTCCGCCGCCGGGTGTCACGAATTCACTGGTGGAAGGCAAGCCGGGCGCCAAGACGGCTAACATCCGCGAGCGGCTGGCGCAGCACCGTACCAACGCGGTGTGCGCGACCTGCCACGCGGTGATCGATCCGATTGGGTTCTCGCTCGAAAGTTTTGACGCCATCGGCGGATGGCGCACCAAAGACGAAGCCGGCAACGCCGTGGATTCGGCTGGGCTGTGGCCCAACGGCAACAAGATCGACGGCTTCACCGGACTGCGGCAGATGCTGCTGGACCAGCCGGAGGCCTTCGCGGGAACGTTGACGGAAAAACTGATGTCCTACGGCCTGGGCCGCCAGGTAGAATATTTCGACAAGCCCACTGTGCGCAAGATCGTGCGGGACGCCGCGGCGCGCCAGTACCGCTGGTCGGCGTTGATTACGGGAATTGTACAGAGCCCGGCGTTTCAAATGCGAACAGCCCAGATGCGCACGGCTCGCGCGGCAAATTAGAGCATAAGGAGAGATCAACCATGAAAGCACTATCGCGGAGAACGGTGTTACGGGGGATGGGCGTTACGCTCAGCCTGCCGCTGCTGGATGCCATGTTCCCGGCGTTCGGCGAAGGGTCCGTGAAACCCGCCAAGCGGTTCCAGGCGATTTATGTGCCTAACGGCATGGCCATGGAATACTGGTCGCCCACCAAGGAAGGCAAGGACTTCGAGATCCTGCCGATTCTGGAACCCCTGGCTCCCTTCCGCGACCAGTTGCTGGTGCTGTCGGGGTTGCACTCCAGTTGGAATTATGTCCATGCCGGCGCCTCCACGTCGTTCCTGACGGGCACGCTGCGCGGCGGCAAGACCGAAGTCGAAATCCTGGCCGATGTTTCCGTCGACCAATTGATGGCGCGCCAGTTCTCCAAGGATACCCAGGTGGGATCGCTCGAACTCTCCATGGACGCCCCCAATCACGCCGGAGCCTGCACGGGGAAACTGAGCTGCGCTTACACGCACACCATCTCCTGGCGCAGCGCCACGCAGCCTCTGCCCATGGAGCACAACCCGCGCTCGGTGTTCGAGAAGCTGTTCGGCGACACCGGCAGCACGGAGCGCAAGGCCCGCGAAACGCGCCTCCATCAGCACAAGAGCATTCTGGATTCGGTCACCGAGAAGCTGGCGGACTTGAAGCGCGAAGTCGGTTCGCAGGATAACCACAAGGTGGATGAATATAGCGAGGCCGTGCGCGACGTTGAACGCCGCGTGCAGAAGGCCGAGGAGCAGAGCGCGATGGAGTTGCCGCGCATGGATCAGCCGCAAGGCGTCCCGCCGAACTTCGAAGAGCACATGGACCTGATGCAGGATCTGCAAGTCCTGGCCCTGCGCACGGATCTGACCCGCGTCATCACCTTCATGATGGGTAAAGAGCAGAGCGCGCGCTCCTATCCGCAGATCGGCGTGCCGGAATCGCACCATCCGCTGTCGCACCACAACAACCAGCCGTCGGTGGTGAAACAGATGTCCAAGATCAACCGCTACCACGTGGAGTTGCTCGCGAAATATATCGGCAAGCTGAAGGCCGTGCCGGATGGCGACGGGTCGCTGTTCGATCACATGATCATGATGTACGGCGGAGGCCTCTCCAACAGCAACGCGCACTCGCCGATGAACGTGCCGACGCTGATCCTGGGCGGCGGCGCGGGCACGCTCAAGGGTGGCCGCCACCTCAAGTACGCCAATTCGCCTTCCAGCGCCGACCTGCTGGTAACGCTGATGGACAAGATGGACATGCACCTCGACAAGGTCGGCGGCAGCACCATGAAGCTGCAGCTCGACACGTTGCCCGGGGTGTAGCTATGAAGCGTCTAATCATGAAGCGCCGGCTATATCTCGGATTCGCCGCGGCTGCCGGATTAGCGGCAGGCGCGGAATTGCCGACGCTCCCCGAGGCGGCCAAGCACTCCGATAAAACCACGCTGCGGCAGTTACTGAAGCCCGGCGTGAACGTCAACGCGGCGGAAGGCGACGGCTCCACGGCGCTGCTGTGGGCGGCGTATAAGGACGACCTGGAAAGCGCCGACCTGTTGATCCGCGCGGGCGCGAACGTGAACGCCGCCAATGATATCGGCGTTACGCCGCTGTGGGCGGCAAGCGAAAACGGCAGCGTGGCCATGGTGAAAAAGCTGCTGGCGGCGGGGGCCAATCCCAGCGCCAAACTGGCGTCGGGTGAGACCGTGGTCATGACGGCCGCGCGCGCCGGCAAGAGCGAAGTGGTCGATCTGCTGGCGGCCAAGGGAGCCGACCTGAACGCGAAAGCCACGCGCGGGCAGACCGCGCTCATGTGGGCGATCGCGCAGCGCCATCCGGAAACCGTGAAAGTTTTGCTGGCCCACAAAGCCGATGTCAACGTGCGCTCCGATGTATGGACGCAACTGTGGCAGACCGCGCCCGACCAGGACGTGCATCCCGACTATCAATCGAACGTCAAGTACGGCGGCGACACGGCGATCTTGTTCGCGGCGCGCTACGGGGATTTGGAATCCGCGAAGCTCTTGGTGGCCGCCGGCGCCAATGTGAACGATGAATCCGCGTATGGCGCGAACACCGTGGTTCTGGCCGCGCACAGCGGGAACACGGACGTGCTCCAGTTCCTGCTCGACAAGGACGCCAATCCCAACGCGGCCAAGGCGGGCTACACGGCTATGCACGCGGCGATTCTGCGCGGCAACGCCAAAGCGATCGAAGTATTGCTGAACCACGGCGCCGACGCCAATGCGAAGTTGATGGCCTCGACGCCCGTGCGCCGCGACTCGCTCGACTACTACTATCACCCGGGCTTCGTCGGCGCGACGCCGTTCTGGCTGGCCGCGCGCTTCAGCCAGCCCGCCATGATGCGCCTGCTCGCCGCGCGCGGCGCCGATCCGGGCTACGTGCACACGGTGAGTTATTGGGGACGCCGCGGTAAGGATTCCAAGCACACGCGCGTGGCGCCGGGCAAGGTAACTCCCCTGCTCGCCGCGCTCGGCATGGGCGGTATCAATAGCGTTCGCGCGCCTCTACCCAGCGAGCGCGAGGCCATTGCGCTTGAGTCCATCAAGATTGCGGTCGAAGCCGGGGCACCCGTGGATGCCGCCGATCAGGACGGCCGCACGGCGCTCGAAGTCGCGACGGCGCTGCGCTACAAGTCCGTCATCGAGTACCTGACGTCCAAGGGTGCGAAGCTGGACCGCCCGGCGCGGCCGCTGCCGCGCGTGCGCGTGGAAGAGAACTAACGGCAACAAACCCGAAACCCGAGAAACCTGGGACAGTACACTCAAACACCATTACGATCAGCTACCCACAAATTGTGTTTGAGTGTACTGTCCCGGGTTTTCCGGGTTTTGGGTTCAAAACTTCGGTTTGCCCGTGACGCAGTCGATCTTCCCGTAGGGATCGCAGTTCTTGACGGGTGCCTGCGTGTCCGTGGGTACGCCCGCTTTTTCCATGTCCTTGCGGATCACCGCTTCGGTCTCCGGCGACGGCTTGAAGTTCCCGAAGCGGTAGCCCTGGGCGATCAGCAGCGGCGTCCAGCCCTGCTTGTTGCGCTGGTTCCAGACCTTGATATCGGCGCCCTTATCGATTAAAAGCTGCGCGGCCGATGCCTGATTGCGGTACGCGGCTCCGTGCATGGCGGTCTCGCCATTCTTGTTGACGGCGTTGATGTCGTTGCCCAGATCGAGCGCGACTTGCAAAGCCTGCAACACTTCAGGTTCGATGCCGGCGTCCTCGCCGGGAGAGCGGATGCCGAGCCCCGCGGCGATGATCAGCGCGGTACTGCCGTCCGCGTTGGTCAGCATCGGGTCGGCGCCGGCCTTGGCGAGCGCCTTCATCATCTCGGCGTCGCCGGTGCGCGCGGCCAGCAGGAACGGCGTGGTGTCCGCCGTATTGAGTTCGGTCAAGCCCACGTTGACGCGCCGCTTCATGCGGGCATTGAAGTTCGCGCCGTGCCGGGCGAAATGTTCGATCAGCTCGATCGAGGTCATCTTGCCCGAGCCTTCGGGAGCCGGATCGTTGTTGCCCATGCCCGACCGGCGAACCCAGGTCATGGTGTGCAACGGAGTCCAGCCTTGGGCGTCGGCGTTGGGATTCGCACCCATTTCCAGAAGATAGGCCGCGAGATCCCAGTGCGCGTTGGCGACAGCAAGGTTTAACGCGCTGCTGCCGGAGCGTAAACCCAGGCTGCGCGGAGCGTAGACGGAACTGGAGCGCGCGCCGGAACCGATCTGGATGGTCTCATTCACATCCGAGCCCGCTTTCAAGAGCGCCTTGACCACGTCCGGTTGCCCTTCGCGTATCGCGAACAGGAACGGCGTGAAGCCCACCGGAGCGCGCGCGTGCACATCGGCGCCGGCCGCGAGCAACGCTTGCACCACTTCCAGATTGCCCTCGGCGGCAGCCCACATCAGAGCCGTTTGTTGAGACTTGGTTTCCTTGGCGTCGACCTTGGCGCCATGCGCCAGCAGCGCTTTCACCGCCGCGATTTTTCCGGTGCGGGAAGCGGTCATCAGCGCGGTCTCGCCGCCCGGGAGCGCGGCGTTGGCGTCCGCTCCGGCGTTCAGCAGCAATTCAACCATTACTCCGTTGCCGTTCTCGCTGGCGAGCGACAGCGGCGTGATGCCGTAGCGGTTGGCCACCTTTACCTCGGCCTTGGCGCCGGTCAGCAGTTTGGCGGTCTCCAGATCGTCGCGGTAAACGGCCCAGTGCAAGGCGGTCATGCCGTCGGCCTGGGGAGCGTTGAGATCCGTCCCTTTTTGCTGGATCAACGCGCGGACGCCCGCGCGGTCTCCCGCTTCGGCCGCGTCCGCGATACGGGAATTCAATCCCGCCGCGCACAGGTTGACCACTGAGAACATCGCCACGGACAACACCGCAAGCACGCTGAATCGCACGATACGCATCGCAAAGTCTCCCATGGCTTCTTCTAGAACACTAGCGGTTCCATCTCCTTGACCTTGCCCTGGCTGTCGCCGAACGCATCCAGGCGGATGCCGGCCTTGTCGAGCAGCGTGAGGTGCAGGTTCGCCATCGGCGTGGGTTCGGCGTACTTCACGTGCAGAGCGCCCTTGCCCGCCTTGCCGCCCACCACCACGATCGGCAGGTCGCGGTGGCTGTGGATGCTGGGGTTGCCCATGCCGCTGCCGTAGAGATACATGGTGTGGTCCAGCAGTGTGCCGTCGCCTTCCGGCGTGGCTTTGAGTTTCTGCAGGAAGTAGCTGAACAGGGAAATGTGGAAAGAATTGATTTTGGAAACCTTTGCCAGCTTTTCGGGATCGCCGCCGTGGTGCGATGTGGGGTGATGCGCTTCCGGAACGCCGACTTCGGGGTACGTCCGGACGCTCGCCTCGCGGGCCAACTGGAAGGTCACGATGCGAGTCACGTCGCCCTGGAAGGCCAGCGCCTGCAGGTCGAACATCAGTTTGGCGTGCTCGGCGTAGGAAACCGGAACGCCCAAAGGCCGCTCCAGATCGGGCAGGGAGTTGCCCGTCGAATCGCTTTCGGCTTTCTGAATCCGGCGCTCCACTTCGCGCACCGTGTCCATATACTGGCTCACCTTGTTGCGGTCACTGGGCCCCAGCTTCTTTTGCAGGCGGTTGATATCTTCGGTGACCCAGTCCAGCATGCTCGCCCGGCGGCGCAGCGCGGCGCTGCGTTCGGCATTGGTGCCGCCGTCGCCGAACAGGCGCTCGAACACAACTCTTGGATGCGCTTCGGAGGGCAGCGGCGTGGTCGGCGACGACCAAGCCAGGTTGTTCTGGTACACGCACGCGTAGCCGTTGTCGCACACGCCGACCGAGGTCAGCAGGTCCATGGAAAGTTCCAGCGACGGCAGCGCCGTCTCTTGGCCGATCTGCTTGGCGGCGATCTGGTCGGCCGTGGTGGCCAGACGGTAGTCCGTGCTCTCGGTCCACTTGGCCTTGGCGCAGCTCAAGAATGTGGAGTTGGAGGTCGCGTGCGTGCCTGGATACGCGTTCTGCAATTCCAGGTTGGTGAGCACCGTGACGTGGTCCTTCACCGGATCGAGGGAGCGCAGAATCGGCGACAGCTCGGAAATTCGCCCCTCGCCCTTGGGCGTCCACTCGGCGGTATTGGAACCCATCGGGATGTACACGAACCCCAGCCGCTTGACGGGAGCCCCGGCCGTGGCCGCCAGCGCCGTGTGCGCCGGAATCATGGCGTCCAACAGCGGAAGCGCGATCGCCGCGCCCGCGCCGCGCAGGAACGTACGCCGCGGCAGAGCCTTTTTCGTGCTGATCATTGGTTTGATCATGGAGTCCTCCTCATTTGAAATGGTGTGCTGCTGGCAATGCCTAGGACCACCGACGAGAATCGGAAGTCCTTCGTCTTAGCATCGGCGACGATTTTGCGGACTGCCGGCGCGTCGTAATACTCGACCCCGCGGCCCAGCGCGTAGGTCATCAACTTCTCCGTGAACCGCGCCACGAACTGATCGGAGCGGGCGAGCAGCGCTTTCTGCAAGCCGTCCACGCCCTGGAACGTGGTGCCATCCGGCAGCGCGCCCGTGGAGTCAATGGGCCGGTTCTCTTCGATGGTGCGCCAGCGGCCCACGGCGTCAAAGTTCTCGAGCGAAAAGCCCACCGGGTCCATCAGGCGGTGGCAGCCCGCGCAGGGCTGATTGGCGCGGTGCAGCGCGAGCCTTTCGCGAACGGAAAGAGTCTTGGATTCCCCGGCCGGGTTATCCTTCAACGGCGGCACGGACGGCGGCGGCGGTGGTGGCGGCACACCCAGGATGTTATCCAAGACCCACTTGCCGCGAATCACCGGCGATGTGCGGGTCGCATATGCCGTGACAATCAACACGCTGCCCTGGCGGAGCAAGCCGCCGCGGCCCTCCGCTTCTACCTTCCGGAACCGGTCGCCGTAAACGTTGGGAACGCCGTAGTGCTTGGCCAGGCGTTCATTCAGGAACGTGTACTTGGCGCTCAGCATGTCCGGTATGCCGCGGTCTTCGCGCATGATGCTTTCGAAAAACATCTCGGTCTCCGTACGGAAAGCCTGACGGAGATTGTCGTCGAAATCCGGGAACATGCGGTTGTCCGGCGTGGTGGAAGCCACATTGCGCAAGTACAGCCACTGCTCGGCGAAATTGTTCACCAGGGCGCGCGAGCGTTCGTCGGCGAGCATACGGCGGACTTGTCTTTCCAACACCGCCGGCGTCCGCAGTTTTCCACTGGCCGCCGCGTCCAGGAGCTCATCATCGGGAAGGCTGCTCCACAGGAAGAACGAAAGCCGCGAGG
>CAMAVI010000081.1 GCA_945861625.1 Candidatus Sulfopaludibacter sp. SbA3 | reverse complement strand
AGCGGTGGGCGATTTCATCAGAAAGTACAACCAGCAATGGTTGATGGCAAAGCTGGGTTACCGCTCACCGGCCCAGGCCCGGCGCGAGCACTTCCAGGCGATAGCAGCGTGAACAATGTTGTGTCCAAAGAACCGGGTGCGCTACACCGGGAAGAAAGTAGAGTGCCTTAATTTTCGCGCGCGGCCTTAATTCTTGCGCGCGACGACGTGGCTCAAAGTATCGACGTACGCTTCGATGCCCTTGTAGAGCGCCTCGGCGATCTTCTGGCGATGTTCCGGTTTGCGCAGGAGCGCTTCTTCGGTCGCGTTGGTCAGGAAGCCGATCTCGGCTAATACGCTGGGCATCGCCGCTCCGATCAGCACCACAAAGGGAGCTTTCTTCACGCCGCGATTCTTGGCCGCGTCATTGCTGCGCGTGGAGATTACCGAAAGAGAGCTCTGCAGCTTCAAGGCCAGTTGCGTGGATTCCTCGACCTTGTCCTTCAGCGCAATCTTTTCCAGCAATTCGTGCAGTTCATGAATCGAGCGCTGCGATGTCGCATTCTCTCGCGCGGCCAGTTCCAGCGCGGTCTTCGAAGTCGTGAAATTCAGGATGTAGGTTTCCACTCCCGCGGCGCTGCGGTAGGGCGACGAATTGGCGTGAATGGAAAGGAACAGGTCGGCCTGCCGGTCGTTGGCGATCTGCGTCCGCTCTTCCAGGCCCACATAAGTATCGCCCGTACGCGTATGGACGACTTCGCTGCCTAGCCGCTCTTCCAGCAGCGCTCCCAGGCGCCGGGCAACATCCAGCGTGAGGTCTTTCTCCAGATAACCCGACGGTCCGTGTGTTCCCACGTCATTGCCGCCGTGCCCTGCGTCCAGAACCACGCGGCCAAGTTTCAAGCCGAGGGCGCGCGTCAAAGAGCGGTCGCCCCGGCGGGCGGCTGAAGCCACCGGAGTGGTGTCCTCGCGAGGCGCCGGACCCGGCGCGCTCACCTTCGCCGCGGGCGCTTCCACGGGCGGAGCGATGAGGGGCGGAGCGGGGACAGAAACGACAGGCGCCGTTGTGGGCTTGGCGGCCACAGCCAATACGGGTGGCGCGATGGTGGTTGGTGAGGCAAGGCCGGGCGGCGGAACCGTCAGATCCTTACCCCCCGTGACGCTCGGCGCCGCCGGAGGGGCAGGCTTTTCCTTCGAGCGCAGCTCGATCATCAAACGGTTAGGATTGGATAGTTGGGACGTAGTCACCGCCGCAGCCTGCGCGAGATCCAGAACCACGCGCGTCACGTCCGGCTGGGTTTCCGCCACACGGATCTGCGTCAGCAGCGCGTCTCCCACTGGAATCACCTGAACGCCCTTGCGGACCATCTCCGGCTTGGCTCCGCGGATGTCAAAAAACATGCGCTCGGGTCCGGTCAAACGTTCGGACTTGAAAGAGAAATCCGACGACACTTCCACCGCGATGCGCGTCATGTCGCCGAGCGACCAGAAGCGGATCGAGGTAACTTTGCCGGGATCGGGCGGCGCGGCGCCCAGGCGCAGTCCCGCTAGGAGCAGAACACCCGCGGCCAGCAATGCCGGGCGAGCGGCTCGAAGGTACGTGGCCCCGTTACCGGGGCGCGGTTCTGAGAACCAATCTGCCATGTTCGTCGGTGAGCTGTTCTAATCTTGGGTGCTGCTCCAGCTTCGGATGCTGCTCTTCACTTGGTAACTCCACTGCCGGTAACGCCACTACGCTGACCGCTACCGGCGCCGCTGATTCCGTGGCTGCCTTGGCGGCGGCTTCCTGCCGCTTTGCCGCCTGATAGCGTCTGCCCACTTCGCTTACATAGTTCCGCGTCTCCGCATAGGGCGGAATCCACTTATATTTTTCCACCGCCTTGGGTCCGGCATTGTACGCCGCGATCGCCAGCCTGTCATCGGAATAGATACGGCGTAGATACTCCAGGTATTTTACGCCTGCTTCAATGTTCTGGGCGGGGTCGAAGCTATTGCTGACGCCGAGCGTGCGCGCCGTTTGCGGCATCAATTGCATCAGGCCTTCCGCGCCCTTAGGCGAAACCGCATAGTGGTTGTAATTGCTTTCCACCTGCATCACGGATTCGACCAGCAGCGGGTCTATGTTGTGAGCCCGGGCGCTCTGTTCGACCAGGCGTTGAATATGGGCGGGAGGCGGCGCAATCCTGACCATCGCCGGTTTCTCGCCGCCGCTGGTGGTCCGTACCAACTTGCCAGTGCGCCGGTCGATTCTGACTTGGGATACTTTGGCTTGGGACACCTCGCCCGCGCCGGGGCTAGGCTCCAGAAGCGTGGACGTTCCAAACCGGTCTGTTCCGCGCGCGGGGGAGGCGGCGAGCATGGCAAATAGTACTAAACAACAAATATACACCCTTTTGTTTCGGTGAGGGGGGCGAGTTGTCGTTAACGCCGGCACGCTTGTTACCATCATCTCATGAGCTCCGTGGTTGGATTCGTCCTTGCCGGCGGGCAAAGTTCGCGCATGGGCCGCGATAAAGCCCTCCTCGCCATGGAGGGAACGGTTCCGGGGGCGGAAGCCTGGCCTGCCGCTGATTCCGCTATCCTCGAAAATGTGAATACGCCATTGGAGTGGGGGGCGCGTTGAGCGACCACTATATCGAGTTCCAACATGTATATAAGACGTTCGACTACCCGGTTTTAGTCGATGTCAATTTTCACGTCGACGCCGGTCAGACTCTGGCCATCATTGGCCGCAGTGGTGTCGGTAAGTCCGTGAGCCTGGGGCACATTATGGGATTCCTCAAGCCCGACGCCGGACGGATCGTCGTCTCCTATGAGGACATTACCGACTTCAGCGAAGCCCAATTGCGCGCCATCCGCAAGAAAGTCACCATGGTATTCCAGTCGGGGGCACTGTTCGATTCGCTGTCCGTGGGAGAGAACATTCTGTTTTCGCTGGAGCTGCGCGAGGACTACACGCAGCACAACAAAATGGACGTTGTCGATGGGCTGCTTTCCATGGTGGACCTGCTCGACTACCGGGACGAGTATCCTGGCGACCTGTCCACGGGCCACCGCCGCGCCGTGGCCATCGCGCGCGCCCTGGCCGCGCAGCCTGAGTGTATTCTCTACGACGAGCCCACCACCATGGTTGACCCGATTATGAGCGACCACATCGGCAATCTCATGTTGCGCTTAAAGCGCCAACTGCGGCTCACTGGCGTTGTGGTCACTCACGACCTGGAACTGATGCGCAAGGTCGCCGATACCGTCGTTGTGTTGCACGAGGGCAAGGCCATCTACTTCGGCCCCGTTGTGGACCTGGAAGACAGTCCGCACCCGCATATCCAGGATTTCCTGGCCCGCGACCGCGTTTAGGGCCTCTAGGTTTTACGGCCTGTTACGCTGCGCCAAGGCCGGCACCACAAGAAAGTCCACGGCGAAAGCTGAACATCCTGAGCTCCGTTCGCGCGCAAGATGTCCGCGTAGTAGCCTGTCTCCTCGGTGTCGAATATCAGCAGCCGTCCACCGGGTTTCAGCACGCGCAGCATTTCGCGGAGGGCCTGCGAGCGCTGATTGTCGTCGTCCAGGCGGTGCAAGGCCGTGGCGGAAACTACCACATCATATTGGTCGGCCGGATACACCAATTTGCAGGGGTTGCCCGGCTCAAATCGAATGCGCTCGGCGACGCCCTCGGCCTTCGCGTTGTCCTTAGCCGCCTCCACGGAATTGCCCGAGATATCCTGCGAATTCCAGGTGTCAATCGCCGTGACTTTTCCCGTTTTGAGCCGCTTAGCCGCGGCAATGGATATCAGTCCCAAGCCGCATCCGACATCGAGGATTTTCTCGTCACCCTGTATCGCGAGCTGATCCAGAAGCTGCTCCCGCAAACGGAGCTTGCCTTGGCGGCTGGATTGGATCTTGTAGAAAGCTACGCCGGCACTGGCGAGCGCCAACACGCCGAGCACGGCGAACAACTGCGCGGAGACCTCCGGGTATTCCTCATGATTGATGAACCAGACGCCCAGACCCATGGCGAAGAACCATCCCGCGCGATGCCACCAGTCGCGCACAAGCGCGGGAGAGTCGAGTCCGTAATCGGGACTCGCGGCATTACCGGCCACAGTCGCGGCCATCAGGCCGTCGCCTCGACGGGCGCCACCTCAAGCGGCTTCTTAAACTTGCACTCGGTATTGGGACATTGCGCGAAGGCGCCCGCCTTGAGGTACTTCTCCACGAGGTAGCTTCCGCCGCATTCCGGACATTTTTCGGAGATGGGCTTGCCCCAGCCGACGAAGTCGCACTCGGGATAGCGACTGCAACCGTAGAAGGTCTTGCCGCGCTTGGAGCGCCGCTCCACTACGTCGCCTTCGGTGCAGTTAGGACACTTCACGCCGATGGTCTTTTGCTTGACGAACTTGCACTTGGGATAGTTGCCGCAGGCCACGAATTCGCCGTAGCGTCCGTATTTCTTGACCATCTTGCCGCCGCATTGCGGGCAATCTTCATCGAGCGGCACGTCCTTGGGCTTCTGGGCTTCGCCCAACTGCTTAGTGGTCTTGCAATCCGGGTAGCCCGTGCAGGCCATGAACTGCCCGAAGCGCCCCTTCTTGAGGACCATGGGGCGGCCGCAGTTATCGCAATAAGTGGTCTCATCCTGCTCGGTGAGATCGGCCGAATCGACATCGGGAAGATCCACGGTCAGCTCGCGCGTACTGGTGCATTCCGGATAGCCGGTGCAGGCGATGAAGCTGCCGTGCTTGCCCCACTTGATGACCATCGGCTTGCCGCACTTGTCGCACAGCAGATCGGTGGGCTTCTCCATGCGCTTGATGTCGGTCATGTTGCGCGCGGCGTGTTCCAGGTCCTTCTCGAAGCGCACGTAGAAGTCGCTCATCGAAGTGCGCCAGTCGATCTTGCCTTCTTCAATGGCGTCGAGCTCGGCCTCCATGCGCGCCGTGTAGCCGGCGTCGAACAGGTCGTCGAAACTTTCGAGCAGCAGGTCCGTCACCACCAAGCCCAACTCGGTGGGAAAGAACTTGCCGCCTTCCTTACGGGCGTATTCGCGGTCCTGAATGGTGGAAAGAATCGACGCGTAGGTCGAGGGACGGCCCACGCCGTCCGCTTCCAGTTCCTTGACCAGCGTGGCTTCGTTAAAGCGCGGCGGAGGCTCGGTGAAGTGCTGCTCGGGTTCGATGCTTTTGAATTTCAGCGGCTCGCCTGCGGTCACCGCGGGCAGCCGGCTCTTCAGCTCTTCGTCGTCCTCGTCCTTCTGATCCTTGCCTTCTTCGTAGATTTTCAAGAAACCGTCGAACTTGGGGACGCTACCGGTGGCCCGGAATAGATATGCCGCGCCATCTTTTCCCTTGGCATCGACTTCGATCGTGGTCTGATCGAACACCGCCGGCGTCATCTGCGACGCCACGAAGCGCATCCAGATCAGCCGGTACAGTTTCAATTCGTCTTCGGCCACGAACTTGGCGATGCTTTCGGGAGTGCGCAGTGCCGACGTAGGCCGGATAGCCTCGTGCGCGTCCTGGGCGTCTTTCTTGCTCTTATAGAAGTTGGGCTTCTCGGGACGGTAATCCACGCCGTAGCGCTCTTCGATCATGGCGCGAACTTCATCCAGCGCGTCATTGGAAACGCGCGTCGAATCGGTACGCATGTAGCTGATCAGACCGACGGCGCCTTCCTCCTGCCCCAGTTCGACGCCCTCGTATAATTTCTGCGCGAGCATCATGGTGCGCTTCACGCTGAAACGCAGCTTGCGCGCCGCTTCCTGCTGCACCGTGGAGGTGATGAACGGGGGCACCGGATTGCGGCGCTTCTCGCGATTAGCCACCGAGCGGACCACATAGTCCGTGTCTTCCAGCGCTTTGACGATTGCGTCGGACGCGGCCTGATCCGCGATCTCCACGTTCTCGTCGTTTTTCTTGGCCAGATGCGCCGTCAGCTGGGGCGGCTTCTTGGCTCCCAGGTTTACGTCGATGGTCCAGTATTCTCTCTTCTGGAAGGCGCGGATCTCACGCTCGCGGTCGACAATGATCCGCAGCGCCACCGTCTGCACGCGGCCCGCGGATAAACCCCGGCGCACCTTGTCCCACAGCAGTGGGGAGATCTTGTAACCCACCAGGCGATCCAGAATACGGCGGGCCTGCTGCGCGTCAACGAGATGCAGATTGACCTGCAGCGGCTTCTCAAACGCCTTCTGAATCGCGCTCTTGGTGATTTCGTTGAACATCACCCGATAAATCTTCGGGCCGTTCTTCTTATTTCCTTCCAGCTCTTCTTGCAGGTGATAGCAGATGGCCTCGCCTTCGCGGTCCGGGTCAGCCGCCAGATAGATGTTCTCGGCGCTCTTCGCCGCCTGCCGCAGCTCCTGAATCAGCTTCTTCTTGCCTTCGATGACCTCGTATACCGGTTTGAAATCGTTGTCGACGTCGACCGACAGATTTTTCTTGGGTAAATCTTTGATATGCCCCAAGGACGCCTTGACTAAGAACTGCTTGCCTAAATATTTCCCGATGGTTTTCGCCTTCGCCGGAGATTCGACGATGACGAGATTCTTTGCCATATGAGTGCGTGAAACCTTCCTGATCCAAAACTACGCTACGCCAAAACAACCCTGCTCTAAAACAACCGAATCTTAGCATGACCCCGGACGCAGGTTCAGCCTCCGGTTCATTCCCCCCACACGCGAATATAGTTTTTTCCCGGAAGTTGCCGCACTCGCCCGTCGATTTCCAGCTCGAAAAGGGCCGCGATAATTTCCGAAGCAGAGGTCCCTTCAATTGACTCTATCAGGTTGTCGAGCCCCATCGGGGCATCCGGGCGGAGCCGCTCCAGAATCTTGCCGCCTACTACGTTCCTAATGGATGCCGGTTGCAGAGTGTTAGTTTCCTCGGAGTTTTTATCTTGTAGATTCAATCGGTTGCGGCACTGGTCCACGAGCCGCCGCCGGTCTTCCGGCCGTAATTCCACCACTACGTCGTTCCACTCCTGAACCAGTTTTGCGCCTTGTTTGATCAGCAGATTGGGTCCCCAGCTCATCTTTGAAGTGATATTGCCGGGCACCGCGAACACTTCCCGGTTCTGTTCGGCGGCCAGTTTTGCCGTGATCGCCGAACCCGAGTATTCGCTTCCCTCCACCACCAAAACGCCGGCGCTCATGCCACTGATGATGCGGTTGCGGATAGGAAAGTTCTGCGGATAGGGGGGGGCCGCCATGGGGAATTCGCTTATGATCAGACCCTGTGCGGCCATTTGTCCGGCGAGTTTGTGATTCTCCGCGGGGTAGATTTGATCCACGCCGCATCCGAAAACCGCGATGGTAGCGCCTCCGGCCTCGAGCGCGCTGCGGTGCGCGGACGTGTCAATGCCGCGAGCCATTCCGCTGACAATCGTGAGGCCGGCCAGGGCCAGATCTTTAGCCAATCTCCCTGCCGCCGCGGTTCCATAGGTAGTGGGTCGCCGCGTCCCGACCACGCCCAGCATCAGCGTGTTCAACAATTCAATATGTCCGCGTGCGAATAGCAGCGGCGGCGGGTCGAAAATGTCTTTCAAGGCCGGTGGGTATCTGGAATCGGTGATGGGAACCAGCTCCGCTCCCGCCTCGGCGGCCTTGGCCTGCTGCTCGGCAGCCTCGTCGAAGGCGCAGCCGCTGGCGATGCTCTGGGCCACGCTGGCCGAGATTCCCACCGCCGCCAACTCAGACCGCGATGCCCGGAAGATGGCTCGCGGGCTCCGGAACACTTCGATCAACAGTCCGGCCTTACGGGTCCCCAGCCCCGGCGTCATGCGCAACGCAAGCCAATACAGGGCCTCTTCCTGAGTTAAGGGAAACGCCGCCGGGACCGGATGCATGTATTTCTGGTGGCCGGGCCGCCGCGGAAATCTCATCCCGCCGCAGTGCGCTACGCTAAAAACTTAAGCGCCCTCTCAAACATGCTCCAGGATGCGGATCATTTCGGTGAACAGGAACTTGACCTGATCTATATCGCCAAGAAGCTGAAGGAAGCCTTGGCGCTCGAAAAGCTTCTCACCGATAGCGGGTTCGACTATCTGGTGGAGCCGGATCGTTACACAGGAGGCACCATCTTCCGGACCGAACGCGTGGGAGCGTTTTTCTATGTCATCCCCGCCGACGCTCCGGCGGTGCGGGCCGCGATGCGGGAGGCCGGTTTCCGCCCCTACGACGAGACGAATCTTTGACGCTACTGTTGTAGCGGCGGAGCAATCGGGATCACCACAATGTTGCTGGTGCCGAATCCCTGGGATAGCGAAAACTGAGCCTGTGAGTTGGGAGTGACGCCCGGGCCAACTTCGAGCACGACTTCGTATTTCCCCACTTCGCCCACCTTCAGACCGGCCGAGATAACCTGGGCCGTGGTGGCAAACCCCGTGGTGGCGCCTCCGGTTGCGGTAACGAACTGGAGTGGAATATTGGCGGCCGGCCCAGTGTAGGGAAAGCCGTTGCGGCCGACCGTGGTGAGCCGTGCTTCCTCCGGCCCGATCAGTCCCAAGCCGGTTCCGTAAATGATGATCGTCTCTCCCGGGACCGCCGGATTATCCTTGGTAATCAGGGAGCCGCCCACGTTGGCGCAGCAAGTGGCGGTATTGGTCGGGGTCAGCGCCAGTTGCTCACCGGTCAACGTCGTGGCGCCGCGCTCCACTTTCGCCTCGAGTGTGATTCCGTTGCCTGCCGGGCCCGGCACCTTTGCCCGCACCCGGATGCGCGTGAAAGCCGGCGCGGCGGAAGCCACTACCTGCTCGTCCGGATTGGCGTTGATCAGATTGACGAAGGCATCGCGGACGTTCGCCAGTGTGTCGGTTTCCTGTACGACATACACGTAAGGATTGCCGCCGATACTAATGGTTCCCTTGTCGTCCTTTTGGACGCTGCCGTCCACGGAAATGGTGCCGGTCGCGTGGCTGGAAGCATGGATGGCCAGCGCCGCGCGTGGCTCCTGGGCGCCGGGAGTCTCATCCGCGAAAATGCCGGGATTGGCTTCCACAATGGGTACGCCGATGGCGGAGGTCACCGTAATGGTTCCGTCCGGGCGCTTGACGCGCACCCAGGCCGCGCCGCTGCTCGATCCGAAGACGTCGAAAGGAATTTGCGCGCGGATCTCGGTTGGCGTAACCGAAAACAGCGGCAGGCGCATGCCATCCAGATACAACTGAGTTCCGGCCAATTCCCAGGGAAGTTGCGGAGCCGTGGGATCCGCGCCGGCGCTGCCATTGGAAAGATTTGCTCCCCGCACCAGCACCACCGTGCCCGGCGCCACCTGCGCCGCGCTCCCGCCTCCAACCAGGAAGGCGGAACTGGCGACCGCCGTGATGCTCGCGCTGGCCGATGTTGTCGCCGCCAGTGAGACGTTGTTGCCGTCGAGCCCGGGCTTGCGGGCAATCAGCCGGACCAGGTTGAATCCCTTTTCATCAAAGGCGAAAACGTTAGGATCGCCGGCAGGGCTGCCCTCCCGCGGAGCATTGATCAACGCTGTAATGGCGAGGGCAATTTTCTCCAGTGTATCGCCGGCAATCACGGTATACGTGTAGCCCGTGCCGTTAATCGTGACCGTGATCGTGTTCTTCTCCACGATCGTCCCGCCGATGGTGACCGAGCCGCTCCCATAGACGGCTTTACTGGCCGCGTTGACGATGCCGCTGATGGGGATGGCCGGCTCCGCCGGAGTGAATACCAGGATCCGGTAGAAGGTCGCATCGGAGACATACAAGTTCTGTCCATCCCAGGCCAGCGAAGTGGGAATCGCCGTGAGATCCGCCGCTGACTGGGTTAAGGTAGCGTTGCCGGGTAGATCCGAAAATTCGTCCGGTTCACCCAAGACAGCGTCCGCCCTCGCGCCATTCTGCGTGGGAATCTTGTTAAACACGAGAATCCGGTCATTGCCGCCGTCGGCGACGAACAGCCGCGTTCCGTCTGACAAAGCATAGCGCGGAAAGCTTAGCGTCGCCGCGCAGCGCGCCGGATAGATCGGATTACCGCTGGCCGAGTCGGTTCCATTGGAGGCGCACAGCGTTCCATTGGCGGTGTTATTGACAATCGAATCGGTAAAGTTCGGCTGGCCGATCACCACATCCGCGGCCTTCTGATTTTGCGTGGGAATGGAGTTCCAGATCAGCACCCGATTGAAGCCCAGGTCGGAGACGTACAACCGTGTTCCGTCGCTGGTTACCGACGTGGGACTGAGCATCGCGCTGGCCGTTGCCGGCACGTTGAAGTCCACCAGGTTCACGAATGGCGCGGTTGTGAAGTTGGGTTGCCCCAACACCAAATCGGCGGGCTGATTATTCTGCGTGGGAATCGAATTCCAGATGAGTATGCGGTTGTTCTGGGTATCGGCGACCAATAGTTTGCCGTCTTGAATCCACACGCCCTGCGGCCCGCGCATGGTGCTTGCCGTAATGGTGAGGCGAGCGACCGTGATGAAATCGGTCTGCCCCAGGACAATGTCGGCATTCTGTCCGTTAACCGTGGGGATCGTTTTCCAGATGAGAATTCGATTATTGGCGGTGTCCGCCACTGCCAGGATCTTGCCATCGGTGGCGACCGCCGTGGGTAACCGCAAACTGGCTCTCGTGGGAGGTGTTATCTGGGTGACGGTGGTGAAATCGGGCTGCCCTACCACGACCGACGCCGCGCCGCCGCATACCAGGCAGCGGCCCATATTGTCGGGGAACTCGGCGTCAAGCGCCGGGAATTGCTGTTGAATGTTGTTGAAAATAAGAACTCTATTGTTGTTGGGTAGCAGGCCCAGACGGTTCGCGTCGGCGGCGAAGAGCGTGTTGGCGGCGTACGCCAACCCGCCGACGGCCCCCACCACCGTGTTGGAAGCGCCGGTATCCTGCGAGGTGAACGTTTTCTGCCCAAGCACGGCGCGCGCGGCTTGTCCCGTGAGGAAATCGGCGGAGTAGCCTGAACCGGCACACACAAGTAGTACGGCGAACAATCTCAACATAGTGGAAGAAGCGTAAGGAGTACTCGTTAGTATAACAGTCTATCGACGCCCGGCGGCTGGAAACCGTTTCATTGTTTCGCGTCTGGCTTGTCATCCGGTTTGGCATCCTGCTTATCATCAAACACGATGCCCGACTCGGAACCGAACTTGTGATAGTTGCGGAATTCGATGCGATTGCGTCCGCAGTGCGACGAACTATGCTCGCAACTCAGGACTTCGGCGACCGTGGGCAGCAGGAAGGGCTGCGTGGCGGAAAGGCGGACCAAATCGTAATCGGTGGCGATTTCCACTTTGTCCAGCGGGAACAAGGGCGGGATGTTGCGGCCCTCCACTTCAAAGCGCAGCACGCGCGAACTGTCGCGATCCACCCATAACGTACCTCGATAGGCCGGGTAGTAGAGTTGCGCCGCCTGGATCACGCGCCAGTGTGAGTGTTCGCGCGTCACTTCAAACTTAAACACGTAGGTGGACCGGCCTCGCAACTGTTCCTGGCCGCTGCGGCGGAAACGGGCCGCAGTCGAGGGATCGAACAAATCGTCCAGCCACGACGAAAACTCTCCCGTGGACCAATTTCCGCCCGTTTGCTCGATAGAAGGCACGGACTTGTTGCCGACCTTCACATTCTGGTATCGCTGTTCCCCATTCTCGTAGGCGATATCGGCGGTGATCGTGTCCCGCGCTTGCCAGCCCGATTTCGGGTTGTCACTGTCATAGCGTGTCGTGACCTGGCGGCACAGGAAGTTGGGAAGAGATCCCGCATATGCAGCCGCAGCCTCTTTGGCCTTCACGATGATCGGGTCTTCCTGAATGGGGATGATGCCGGCGGTTGCTTCCGACGAAGGTGCGGTTGCTTCCGACGAAGGTGCTGCTGCTTCCGGCGGACGTGCTGCTGCTTCCGGCGGACGTGCTGCTGCTTCCGCCTGCGTCGGAGGCGCGGTTGACGGTGCTGGCGCAGTTGACTGAGGAGGAGCTGTATTCGCGGGCGCGCTGGCGGATGCAACCGCTCGTGGAGCCGGTCTGCCTCTGCGCAGCGCGGGGCGGCCCGGATCGTCGGCATCTGGAGTGGGCTCGTTAGGCCGGACCGTGGTCGCGGGCCGGACGGGCTCCGGCGGTTCAGAAGCAGCTTCCTGCGCCGGAACTTCCTTGCGGGCAGATTCTTGCGGCGGCACTTCCTTTGGAGCCGGGCTTTCATTTTTTCTGCGCAGCGTGGGGCGCTCGTCCGAGTCCGCATCACGCCGGGTCGCCGGCGCCGTTTTCGTGGCTGCAACCAAATCGGGGAGATCCCACGTGCGCGCGGCCAGCTCGCGCTCTTGCGCCGTACCGGGACCCGTGAACGTGACCGCGGTGGCCGTGAAGTAGCCCATGTCGTCGGAGAACGAGTCGACGCTCAAGTGATCGGCAACGGAAAACGAAGTCAGCTCGGCGTCTTTGCCATCTTTTTGGACGGTCATCTTGTCGCCGAAGGCGTAGCTGATGATGCGGTGATCGTCGGCTTCCAGAACAAACTGGTTACCAGATACGCGGCGCAGCATCCCCGTAGTGGTGATGACCGGCACCGCCTCTTTCTCTTTGCGGTTGCGCCCCGCCCCGCGCTCCGAGGGGCTTTCGGTTCTGCCGCGTCCGCCTCCGCGACCCGGAATGCCTACTGGTCCGCCGGTTCCACCGGGATAGCGTCCACCTGGGTAGGTGCCGCCCGGATAACGGCCGCCTGGATAACCGCCGCCCGGATATTGACCACCGGGATATTGGCCCCCGGGATACTGGCCGCCGGGATACTGAGCGTGTATAGCGATCACCAGCACGCAGACCCCGAGCATCCGGACGGCGACCATGCATGTCATGACGTTGCGCACCCGCTATTAGTGTACAGCCGCTGGTGTACAGGCGCCCGAGCCGTCGCTTACTATTAAAATTCATGGCTCAAAAGAAACCCATCGGTTATCAGGACGCCGGAGTCAGTATTGACGAAGCCGACCGCGCCGTTGCCTCCATCCGCACCATGGCGCGCAAGACGTTTACCAGCGGCGTGCTGACCGATATCGGCAGCTTCGGCGGGGGATTCCTGCTCAAGGGCTACAAGGAACCCGTGTTGATTTCTTCCGCGGACGGTGTCGGCACCAAGCTGAAACTGGCATTCCTCACCGGCCGCCACTCCACCATTGGCGAGGATCTGGTCAACCACTGCGTCAATGACATCGCCGTGCAGGGCGCCGTGCCGCTGTTCTTTCTGGACTATTTCGGCGTCGGCAAACTGGACGCGAAAGTGGCCGCCCAGGTGGTGTCCGGCATCGCTCGCGGGTGCGTGGCCAACGGCTGCGCGCTCATTGGCGGGGAGACAGCCGAGATGCCCGGCTTTTATGCGCCCGGTGAATACGATCTGGCGGGCTTCATCGTGGGAGCCGTGGAACGCAGGAAGATGCTGACCGGAGCCAAGATCCGCTCGGGTGACGTGCTGATCGGGGTGCCCTCATCGGGCCTGCACACCAACGGCTACTCGTTGGCGCGCAAGCTCCTGTTTGAAGTGGCCGGCCACGCACCGTCCGCGCAGATCGAAGGCTTGCAAACGACGATCGCCGATGAACTGCTCAAGTTGCATCGCAGCTATCTGAAGCCGCTGCGTGCGCTGGACGACGCGGGCATCCTCAAGGGTGCCGCGCACATTACCGGCGGAGGCATCACGGACAACACTCCGCGCATCTTGCCCAAAGGACTCGGCGTCCGCATCGACCTGGGGAGTTGGCCGGTGTTGCCCATCTTTGAAGTGCTGCGCAAGATCGGACGCATTCCGGAAGACGATTGGCGGCGGACGTTCAATTTGGGCATCGGCATGATCTTTGTGGTCTCGCCGAGGAAGCTGGGCGAAGCAGGGAAGATTCTCGACAGGATGAAAGAACCTTGGTACCCGATCGGTGCGGTGATTCCGGCGCGCCGCGAACGCGTTGTTTATGAATGACGTTCTACGAATGATCCCGTGAAGCGCCTAGGCATACTCATTTCCGGCCGCGGCTCGAACTTCCTGGCCATCGCGGATGCCATCGCAGCCGGGAAGCTGAACGCCGAAATTGCCGTGGTGATTTCGAATCGCGCCGACGCCCCTGGAATCGCCGCGGCGCGCGAACGCGGGTTCCCTGCGGTCGTACTGCCTTCCAAGGGAGTTGATCGCGAGACGCATTGCCGCGAGATGATCCGCGAACTCGAGAGCGCCCGTGTGGATCTGATCTGTCTCGCCGGATACCTGCGCATCCTGAGCACGGAATTCATCCGCCGCTTTCCGCTGCGCATCGTCAATATTCATCCCGCACTCTTGCCGGCATTCCCCGGCCTGGAAGTGCAGCAGCAGGCGCTGGATCACGGCGTGAAGTTCTCCGGCTGCACGGTGCACTTTGTGGACGAAGGGCTCGACTCGGGCCCGATCGTCCAGCAAGCCGTCGTGCCCGTGCTCGACGGCGACACCGCGGAAACGCTGGCCGCGCGGATCTTGAAAGAGGAGCACCGGATCTATAGCGAAGGGATCGCGCTCGTGCTGTCAGGGAATTGGCGGATTGAGGGGCGGCGGGTGGTGGTGACGTGATTCACCGCGGCCGTTGTTCCATTTCACGCCGCAGAACTTCGTTCATGTACGTCTGATATCTGATTCTGCGTGCCCGAAACCATGCGAGTACATCCGCGTCGATCCGTAAGCTGATCGGTTGTTTAACCGGGCGATAGAATCTACCTACTAGCACTTTGGCGGGACGCACTCGCTCTGGAGCATCCGAAAAATCGATTTTTGAATCCGGCAGTCGTGCCAGTTTGGTAAGGTCGGCGCGCTGCTGTTTAGTCAGTGGAGTCGTAAAGATGCCGCTCGCCTGGACTCGCTTTTCTGGCCGAGATGATGCGGATTGTTTCTTCGCCATTTTCCTCTCTCGTCGTGTGGACAACCAACAGGACAGCAATCCCGCCTGCCAGCCCCAACGTGTGCCAACGCTCCTCTCCGTCTAGGACCCGATCCACATAGGAAACACCGCGAGGATCTTCAAATACCCGAAGCGCTGTCTCAAACGAAATCCCGTGCTTTTGCCGGTTGACACGGCTCTTGCCTTCATCCCAGACGAAAAGCATCTGTATATACAAAAGTGTAGCACACCCGGAAGAGGTCAGAAGAAGGCTGGCCGCCGGAATGCTACGCCCTCGAAGAATTAACAGATCCATTTCGTTTTGAGAGTGGTACCCGTAGGCTGGTTGGACCGCTTCCTGCACTTGAAGAAAGTCATACGCGAGTGAGTCCCTTGTGGAATTGCTCTGAAATCGTTCTGGGAAGCTGCGGCCAGACTACTTCAGCACGGTGAACACGTTCTCGGCTTCTTTGCGTTCCGCTGGCTCCTCCGTACTCTCGCCCTCATGGGTGGGTATCCCGAAGATCAAGGCGATTGGGACTTGTTCTGCTTAAATTCACTTTTTTAGTGAATAACTAGACCAATAGTACGGGGTTGAGCTTTAAGAAATTAATATATACTAGCTGGGCATCGGAGGGTATCGAGGATGAAGCGTACATTTGTCACCGTCTTTGCATGTTCAGCGATTTTTTTCGTTTTGGTCGCCTTGCCTGCATTTGCCTTGTACATATCAATCGCGGACTTAGGCACTCTTAGCGCCGATGCGAGCGAGGCCAGCGGTATCAATGACGCTGGACAAGTCATTGGCACTTTGTATTTCCAGTCTGGGTCCAACAGTCACGCATTTTTTTGGGAAGCCGGCGCCATGACCGATATCGGCACGCTGGGCGGAAGTTCGAGTCACCCTTCGTCAAGAAGGAGCATTAATGGAATCGGCCAGACCGTTGGTTCGAGTGACACATCCGGCGGCCAGGAGCATGCTTTTATGTGGCGAAAAGGGGCGGGAATGACCGACCTCGGTACGCTTGGCGGGAACATTAGCTCGGCAAATGCCATCAACGATGCGGGACAGGTTGTGAGATTGCCCGGTAAATCGTAGAAAGTAGCGACTCTCAAACTGGCGGCCATAATAGGCCGACGGTTGGTTTTTTCTGCCAAGAAAAAGGAGAGAGTCGCTATGAAGAGACAATACCAGATCGAACAGCAACGAGCCGTGCAGCAGTTC
>CAMAVI010000080.1 GCA_945861625.1 Candidatus Sulfopaludibacter sp. SbA3 | reverse complement strand
CGGATTAGTGTTCTGGAGTTTCAAATCGCGGCAAGACAAAAGCCGTCCTAACCACCTGCCGCACAATCAGTTGCCGCCAGCGGGTTGAGCGTTAGCCGGACAGTACTGAGTCTAGGTATACAGTGCAGATCGAAACCGTCGATCTGGGGAGAAATTTTGTACATGGGGAAGCTGAGGATTGCAGTTCTACTGTGTTTGGGTTCTTCTCTCTCGTTCGGCTCGACCATTAACTCTGCGGTTGGCAGGTCCGTGGGTACTTCCTACACGACCACATTCGGTAACTCCAATGTCTCCTTTACGGATCTCATAGGGTCGATTATTACCGTCACGATGAGTGACTTGAATAGCTACAACTGCGCGTTCTTCGCTGTCAGCGCCACAGGGGGCGGGCACGTCGGCTGTACCGTGGCCAATCAGTTCAGCTTTGACGGCAATCCCACCAGCAGCCAAACCAATAGCGCCGGGTGGTTGGTCAACAATTTGTCGGCGTCCCTGGCGATCACTTCAGTTAGCATCAATGTTCTGGCGTCGGACGCAGCGTTTGAATGGGCCGCTACTGCCGGCGCCGGTACCGTAAAAAGTAACAATGGGGGTACCTTAGGTATCACGGCGGACGCCCTCATGACCGACGCCCTTCATCTCAGCGGAGACTTGGCCACGGATGCCACTCGATACGGAACGCTGCGCCTGAATAACTTCGTGGGCTTCACCGCCTTGACGAGCTTCGGTTTCACAGCTTCAAACATCAATGTGGCTTCAGCCATCTCAGATGTACCAGAGCCAACCACCTCCGCGATGGTGTGCCTGGCGCTCCTCGGCCTAGGCGTATTGCGCTTCCGCAAACCGCTGCGCTAACAGCGGAAGGTCCCTTTTTCCCAATACTGAAGTACCGCTAGTACGGACCGCCGTACTACCAAGGAATTGTAGCTGTAGTTCCATTTCGCCACGGTGATATGGATTGCAATATGGCTACATGAGACACCGAATCCTACTAATCATCTCCTTGCTATCCTTTTTCGGCCTGTTTGCGCTGGCTGGGGGTAAGGCCACTCCCGGCACCCCAACGGTCACGGTCAACTGTACCGACTGCACCGCCAACCAGTCATTGGTCATCACCGGGTCCGGCTACAAAGGCAGATCGCGCGTTCAATTGGACATTGAAGGCCCTGTCTCCTACACCATCGTTACCGCCGCCGATTCCAAAGGAAACATTTCTGTCGATTTTGGAACCACCCTATGCTACAACCCCGGCGCCTATGTCGTTTATGCCTCCGTCGTCTCCGGTAGTGGCGCCACCCTGGTGGCGGCGAGCCAGCCTTTCACCGTGGAGTAGCAAGAACGGTCTGGCGGAGGGCCGGCTACCCAAGGCCCGTGATCGTGTCTTCCAGCGAGTCCAGCGCTCCGGCGAAAAAGTGATCCTGGGCGTCGATCAGGATGAGCTTCTTGGGTTCGTTCAGCCGCTCGACAATGCCGGTGAGTTCCGCGACGGACCCGTACTCGTCGCGGGTGCTGTGAACGAAGATGCGCGGCGCGGAACACCCCTCCAAATGGGAGCGATTCGCGTAAGCGGCCGGAAATCCCACGGCGATGATCCGGCGGGGGACCTCTCCCTCGCTGGACGCGCAACCCAGGTGCAGCACGATGCGGGCGCCGAACGAGAATCCGGCGAGCGTTAGGGGTAGCGCCGGATAGCGGGCGCGCAACAGATCCAGCGCGGACTTGGCATCCTCCAACTCACCCTCCCCTTGAGCATAACTACCCTCACTCAAATTGACCCCGCGATAGTTGAAGCGCAAGACGACGTGACCCGCCCGGCGGAGGCCCCGGGCGATCCGGTACACAACTTTGTTGTGCATCGTGCCGCCGTGCCGTGGATGGGGGTGGCAGACCAGAGCCGCGCCGGTGGGCGCCGTATCCTCAGGCTCTTCTAGCAACGCTTCCAGGCGCCCGGCGGGGCCGGGGATAAACAGGCTCTCAATACGCCGGGGCATGTTCCAGGGAGCGGCGGGCTAGTTGCTCCGGAAATTGATGAACTGCATGTCGATGCCGAAGTCGGCGCCGCGCAGCAGCGCGATCGCTTGCTGCAACGTATCGCGGTCCTTGCCCGCCACACGCACTAAATCGCCCTGGATCGAGGCCTGCACTTTCAATTTGCTGTCCTTGATCCGCTTGACGATATCGCGAGCTTTTTCAATGGCGATCCCCTGCTGCAAAGTGATTTCCTGGCGCACGCTGGAACCCGTGGCCGGAGTGATGGTTCCGTAGCTCAGTCCCTTGAGAGGGACGTTCCGCTTGACCAGCTTGGCCTGCAGAACATCGACAACGGCCTTGAGCTTAAACTCGTCCGAGCTCTGCATAAAGATCTTGTTCTCCTTCTCGCGCAGTTCAATGGAGGAGTGGCTGTCCTTCAGGTCGAAGCGCTGCTGGATCTCCTTGACCGCCTGCTGGACGGCGTTGCTGACTTCCGGGATTTCGATTTTCGAGACGATGTCAAAACTGTTGTCGGGCATATTCGATTTTGAGTATAAAGCGTTAGCGGGGTAGCGCCAGCAGAACCTTGCGTGTGATTTCCTCGACCATGCGGGGGAGCTCTTCCTCCACCGCGCGCGCAACCAGAGCCTGGATCTCCTCGTTCCGGGCCGGTGACGCGGCGTATTTATCAAGACCTGCCTCGCGAACCAAGGGAGCCACCACCGCCGCCACCAGGGAGGCTTCAAACGGTTTACGCAGAAACGCGTCCCCTCCCATTCTCCTGGCCGCGGGTTCGTCGCAGGTTTCCAGCGCCCCGGCGGTCAAGATCACGCGCGTGTGCCGGCTGGCCGCTTTCACCTGGGGGCAGAACTCGGCTCCGCTCCATCCGGGCAGGTACGCATCCGCGATCACGACGTCGGGGTGCACCGCCGCCAACCACCGCGTCGCGTCGGCCGCGCTGGCGGCGCAGACCACTTCGTAGCCTTCTTCCCGCAGAATCTGCTCACCCATTCTTAACGCGTGAGGGCTATCGTCCGCCAACAAAATCAAGCTCATGCCAAGGCCAGCGGGCTCATACCCATGCGGAATTACTTCTTCTGCTTTCGGTTATTTCTACCGTTGCCCTTACTATTATTGGACGTCCCGGCATCCACGGGAGCTGAAGCCGGCTCGGCGGGCTTGACCGTGGAATCGGCCGGGGCCGCGGGAGTGCGCGCGTCGGGCTGGGTATCCAGGGCGGACGTTCCGGTGACCGGTGCGACGGTCACGTCACCCGTAAAGCCGCCCGTGTCGGCGGGCTTCGGGACCGTCTCCGGAATTTCGCGAGTGGGCTGAGACATGGTGGGTGTGCCACTCTTCGCCGCGTTGCTGACCTCCGGGCCGTGGCGCAGGAACGATGTCGCCCTATGAATCATGCCCGGTTCCACCTGGTTGGCGGCTTCAAACTTCATGCGTGCCACCGCGGCCGGGTCGGCCTCGGGAACGGTCATCTCCATGTCTTTCAGCTTCTGCTTGGCGGCGTCGGCGTATGTGCTCAGCGGGTAATCCCGCACGATCTTGGCGTAGGCTTCGCCGGCTTTCTGGCGGAAGCGGGCGCCCATGCGGGAATAGGAATCGCCTTCTTTCCACAGCGCCTCGTCGGCATGGCTAAAGAGCGGATACTGGCCTACCAATCCGTTCAGGCGGTTGGCCGCCGCCGAAAACGCGCCTTTGTGGTGGTAGAAATCCCCGGCAGCCATCTCAGCCTCGGCGAGAACTTCCTGGATCTGGCGCAATCTTTGCGTGGTTTGCGGCGCAAATTTGCTATTGGGGTACTTGGTGAGCAGATCGCGGCACTCCTGTTCGGCGCGCAGAGCGTTATTAGGGTCGCGGTCGGCCTTCTCCATCTGCCGGAAATGGATCTCGCAAATCTGGGCCTGGGCCTCCGGAGCTTCCGGCATGGTCGGGTAGAACAACTGAAAATCCTTGTATTCGGCTTCCGCCTGGGCCAATCCTTCGATGCCCGCCTGCCGCATCCAGCTATCGGCAATGGCGAGTTTCGCCTTGGCCAAGAATTCGCTGGAATCGTAGGTGTTGATGAGCGTATTCAACGTCAGCCGCGCGACTTCGTAGCGGGTTTTTTCAATATCGCGAATGGCCTTGTCAAAGAGAACCTTGTCGGGCTGCTCGGTGTCCTTGGTGATGGGATTCTCGTACTTCTTGCGATGGAAGCCGCATCCGGCCGGAAGCAGCAAGAACGCCGCGAGGCTCAGCAAACCCAATCGTCTTGCGGTATAAAACATAGCAATCCCTCTATTAGACACGAATCCGTATTGTAAAACGCGAACCAACCCTTCAAACACGAACCAAACCGGCGGCGCGGGCCTGCTCCCGCAACTCGCTGAAATTCTGTGTGACGTTGACCGCCGGGCTTCCGTTTCCGAAAACCGCCGAGCCCGCCACCACCCACTCGACGCCCGCCCGCACTACTTCGCCCACGTTGTCGCGCGTCACGCCGCCGTCAATCTCGATCTCGAATTTCAAACCGCGTTCCCGCCTGCGCGCCGCTAGCCGCCGCACCTTGTCCAGGGTGTAGGGGATGAACTTCTGTCCGCCAAAGCCCGGATTGACGCTCATGATCAATACAAAATCCACGAATCCCAATACTTCGTCCAGTGTATCCACGGCAGTGGCAGGATTGACCACGACGCCCGCCCGCGCACCCAAGCCTTGAATCATTCTGACAGTGCGGTCCAGGTGCGGGCAAGTCTCCTGGTGCACGCTGACCTGATCCGCGCCCGCTTCAACAAACAAGGGCGCGTAACGGTCGGGATCGGAAATCATGAGATGGACATCCAACGTCATCCGCGTGGCCTTGCGCAAAGACGCCACCACCGGCGGGCCCAGGGTGATATTGGGCACGAAATGGCCGTCCATCACGTCGACGTGAACCATTCGGCAACCCGCCTGCTCCAGCACGCCCAATTGCTCGCCCAGGCGCGCGAAGTCGGCGGACAAAATGGATGGAAGGATTTCAGCCATAACAAAACGCGGGCTTAAATCAATGTTATCACGGCGTTATGCCACCACTGGCAGCGCCGGGTGAGATCACCGCTGCGAAGAAGCCGTCGCCGGGGTCGCGGCCGGGAATACGGTGGACGATTTCCGCCACCGGAAGCCCGGCCACCACATCTTCGTTTTCCAGCCGCTCCAAAGAACACGTTGCATACACCAATTTCCCACCTGGGGCGAGGCAGGCCAGGGCATTCTCCAAAATCCTGCGCTGGCGGGACGCGAATTCGCCCAAAGCGGCGGGCCCTAAGCGCCATTTGATTTCGGGGTTGCGGGACAGAGTTCCCGTCCCCGAACAGGGCGCGTCAACCAGGATTCGGTCGAATTTCACGAAGAAGGGAAGCGGTTCGGCCGCGTCCAGAGCGACGCGCGCGGCTTCGGCGGGGACGTCCGCGAGACGGCGGAGATAGCGGTCGCAGGCGGTCACCTTGCCCCCCGCGGCCAAGGCCTGCGCCGTTTTGTTGCCGGGAGCGGCGCACAGGTCCAGCACCGTCATGCCAGATTCGATGCACAGCAGCGGTACGATGGTCTGCGCCCCGATATCCTGCTGGCGGCCCGTCGCGGAGTTTATGTAGGATTCCGGCTCGGCAAGAGCGGCCTGGGCGATACCTTCCGCCGCCGGCACACCATAGTATTCCTCCCACTGTTGCAGGAGCCACACGGGGATACACAGCTCTGTTCCTCGATCCGGCCACACGATGGGTTCGCGATTTACCTTGCGCAGGATGGCATTCACGAACCCGGCGGCCGATTTTTTGCGTGCGCGCTTGACGAGTTCGACGCTCTCGGCTACCGCGGCGTGCGCTGGGATGCGATCCAGGTAGCGCAACTGAAAGATGCCCATGCGGAGAGCAATCCGCACTTCTTCATCGAGCTTTGGAGAGACGCGGCCGGAGTAGTGGCCGATGAGAAAATCCAGCTGGCTTTGCCGCCGCAGGCATCCGAAGACAATGGATTCGGCCAGCGCGGCGTCCCTGGTTGGCAGGCCCGCCGTGCCGCGGCGCAACAGATCGGAGGCGTAGCCGCCTCCTTGCACCTTCTTGAGAATGTCGAATGAAATTTCCCGGAGCGGAGACGCAGCAGTCACAGGCTGCGTTCAGAATAACACTGGCGGGCGGGTATTCCCGTCAGCGGCTTCCGTGCCCGGCAACTAGCTTCCTTGAGCTGCCGCTAGGGTGAACGATGAGGCCAGTTTTGAGAAGATGGTGCTGACGCCCGGCATCAACGTCGACGGGAAAATGGCGCCTGCGGCGACCGCCACAAAGCCAGCCATTAGTGCATATTCAACCAGATCCTGGCCGCGGACGTCATTGCGGAGCTTTTGGGCCACCGCGTAGAAAAGAGCTTTCATAAGTTGACCTCGAATAACTGTACTCGACTTCACATTCATGTTGCGCGACTTACGAAAAAATCACAAGCGTAATAATACCCGATTCGGGTTTTGAAAAGCCCTTACGTATGAGTACTGGCTCGATTTCTTAAGACCCCTCTCAGGGTTCTTACTGAGTTGCTGGTCAAGGATTGCTCTGCGCGGGGTAACGGATCACCGTGAAGTTGCGCAGGTTGACGCTGTCGGCCGTGGCTGCCGCCATTTGGCCACGCAGGGAGATGGTCAGATTCTGGCTGGTATCGGCGGTCATCAGACCCACGGCATTGGCCAAGGCGAAGCTGTTGCCCCAACTTTGCGCGTCAAAGGACTGGCCGCTGCCCAAGATCGCGAAACTGAGCCGGCCGGCCAGGGCTGTTTCCGCGGTGACCGAAGTCCGTGTGAGAGCTGTCGCGGATCCCCAGCGGACTTCTCCCGTGAAAGCGGTTGCCGTGCCCGTGTGCCCATAGTGGAACTGCACTTCAATGCGGTCGCCGGTGTTCAGCAGCGCACTCGGAATGGTGCAAGCGCCGAGCTGCGTGGATGCGGTCGCGCTGGTGCTGCTTCCCGCGCTGCTGCAAACGACTTGAGCGGCGGTCAGGGTCCCGAGCGGGTCACTGGGATTGGCGTAACGATAGCTGGCCAGCAGTTGGTCGCCGGTCTGCGGGACTGCCCCGGGAAGAAAAGTGACCGTGGCGCCGGCAATCGAGTAGTCGTAGCCATGCTTCATCCATAAGCCGTTGCGGAACACATTCAAGCTGTCGATCGGCGAGGGCGCGTGTACCAGACTGAATGTGGTATTTACGCCGTTCAAAGTTCCGCTCATCGGTTCGGCGTCGGAAAACAGCGGCACGATGCCGCCGGACGCGCCTCCGCAGGTGCCCGAACTGCCGTCCACGCGCACACAGTCTCCCAAGCGCCCCGCAGCCGCGTCAATTTGTCCGGAGGAACTGATGACCGCGGTGCGGCCTAGGCCGAAGCCGGCGCCTTGCGTAGGGCGCGATGCCAGTGCGTCGGACAATCCGACGACGTCTCCGATCTGCACCGAGGTGGTCACCGGAGCTGGCCCCACGACGGTCCCCGTGGACAGGCGAATGTCGCGCACGCGCAGCCGGACGGCGCTGGGCGGAACGGCCCAGATTTCGGTGAACTGATTTCGGCCGCCGCTGTTGTAGGTGACGGTGTACTGCGCCCCGGCCGTGGCCGTGGTGGTGGGCACCAGCCGCACGCTGAGAACGCCGTTCACGATGGGCAGCGTCAGGTTGGCCGTGGCGACGTTGGATGTGTCGCCGGCCAGAAAGCTGTTCCAACGGATGAACATGGTTCCGTTGAAGCGGGTTCCGTCGGCGCGGTAGAGAATATCCTGGATGCCGGTGAGCGCGGGTTGCGCCGCCGCCTGACCCGCTATCATAACCGCTGCCGCCAGCAGCACACCCGTGTGTCTAAATCCAAGCCTTTGCTTGAAGCCCAACATCTGTTCGAATCCCAACATCGCTCGCCTCCCGTCGTCCAGGAGTCTAGGGACGGGGCGGGCGTGCGTGATGGGGCTTGCTTCTCTATGTGATTGATCTCAGAAGGCGCGAAGGATACCGGCGCCCAGGCACGGGCGCGGTGAGGAGGACATGAAGCCGAATGGCGTATTTGACTGGATCAGCCGAATCGTTCAAACGGACGGTGGGCGAGGTCGATAGTATTTCCGGGCGCGAAAAGCTGGGGAAAATCATCCCCTTCCTTTGACGGTTCTGAAATCCGCACTCTTAAAGATTTCGAAGGCGAGATTCATGAGCCCTTCCTGAAAGAAGAACAATTTCATTGAATAACACAGCAACCGCGCGGGTAACTAACCGAACGCGCCATCGTGACCCTCATTACGTCACCATAGCGTCACCAGATTTCAAGACGGTAAATCAGGATCGCGCAATTGCTGAACTAAGTTTGGCGTCCCCAGGGGGATTCGAACCCCCGTTATCGCCGTGAAAGGGCGGTGTCCTAGGCCGGGCTAGACGATGGGGACGCTAAGGGAAGGACTGCTGTCAGTTTAGCACTGCTGGCGTGAAGACACAAAACCACACGGTGCCTGCCGTGAAGGCACCGTGCGGCAATTCAATAGAGCCGACTTCTCCGGCGAGTGTTAGAGGGTCTTCAGGTAGGCGACGACGTCGTCCTTGTCCTGAGCGCTCAGCGCATCGCCGAAGGGAGGCATGCCACCGCTGCCCTCCGTGATCAACCCTTTCACATTGGCGTCATTCACCGGCTTGCCGTTCACCAGCTTTTCGCGCTTGAACAGACCCTTCAGTCCGGGACCAATCTTCATTTCCGCGGAGTCGGCGTTGTGGCACACCGAGCAATTGTCAAAAACTGACTGGCCTTTCTTGGCGTCGCCGTCGGCGGCGGTCAGCGGGAGGCCGGCTGCGAGAACCAGACCTAGAGTCGCAAGGGTGAGTATTCCTTTTTTCATACCTACAGTCTACAATCTTGCGTATGGCGATCCAAGTGGGGGACCGAGCCCCCAACATTAAGACTTCTGCATTTTCCCTGACCGGCCTCAAAGGCCAGCGCGCGGTTGTGTTCTTTTTCCCCAAGGCCGACACGCCGGGATGCACGAAAGAGGCCTGTGAATTCCGCGATTCGGTGAAGACCTTCACGGCGAAAAATGCCGCGATCGTCGGCATCTCTCCCGACCAGCCCGCGGCGCACGTGAAGTTCGCAACCAAGTATGGGCTGCCGTACACGCTGGTCGCTGATCCCGATCATGCGATCGCGGAAGCTTACGGCGTGTGGAAAGAGAAGAGCATGTACGGGCGCAAGTACATGGGCATCGAGCGCACCACCTTTGTCATTGACGAAAAAGGCAAGATCGCGCACATCTTCGCCAAAGTGAAACCCGTGGGCCACGCGGCGCAGGTACTAGAGGCGTTGGCAGCCAAGTGAAGAGCTAAGTCCCGGCCTCGGCTTCTTTATCCAGTTCCGCTTCCTCGGCCCCTTCGGGACCGACGGCGAGTGCTTCGGCAATCAGCTCTCTTGCGCGGCCGGCGTCTTCGGCGGACACGCGGATCTCTTCGGCCAGATTCGGCAGCGGGCTATCGCCCACCACCACCGTCGCGATGCCGTTGGATTCCAGAAGCTGCTGCACCGTGAGGACCTCCGATTCTTCGATCCCCCCTTCCGCCAAGCGAAAGACCGTGACGAGGCCGGACTGTTCGTTCTGTGCCATGTCTTGAGGATACTCCGGGCAGTAAGATAAAGATATGGCACGAGACAATAACTTCGGCGAAAACATGGTCTGGTTTTTCGTGGGCGCCGCGATGGGCGCGGCGGTGGCGCTGCTGTATGCTCCTCAGTCCGGGGACCGCACCCGGCGCTTGATTGTGCGCAAGCTTTCCGATAGCCGCGACGCGCTGGCCGATAGCGGGACCGACTTGATGGACAAAGGCCGCGAGCTCTTCGAGCAGGGCCGCCGCGTGGCTGACGACGCCGCTGAAATATTCGAGCGCGGCCGCAAAATGGTCCGCGGCTAGCCAAGGCGGAGCGCGTGACCGCCTTCGTCAACGAACCTTACGCCGACTTTGCCAAGCCCGAGGTTTGGGCGCTGGCCGAAGCGGCGCTTTCCGGTGTCCGCGCGCAATTCGGACGGGACTACGAATTGTGGATTGCGGGCGCCGCGCATCGCACCGGCGATCTGCTGACCAGTCTGAATCCTTCGCATCCGGCGGAAGTGGTCGGCCGTCATCACAAAGCCAACGTGGAACTGGCGAATCGCGCGATCGAGGACGCGCACGCCTATGCTCCCACCTGGGGCCAGACCTCGCCAGCCGAGCGCGTGGAAATGGCTCTGCGCGCGGCGGCCCTGATTCGTGAGCGCAAGTTCGAGTTCGACGCCTGGCTGGTGACGGAAGCTGGCAAGACGTGGCCGGAAGCCGAGGCCGATGTCAGCGAAGCCATTGACTTCTGCGAATACTATGCGCGCCAGATGATGCGTTACGCGGAGCCGCCTCCGCTGGTGCAGTTGCCCGGCGAGCGCGACGACCTGGTGTATCTGCCGCTGGGCGCGGGCGTCATGATTCCGCCGTGGAATTTCCCGCTGGCGATCCTCGTGGGCATGACCATGGCCGCGCTGGTGGCCGGCAATACCGTGGTCATCAAGCCTTCCAGCGAGACGCCTACCATAGCCGCGAAATTCGCCGAAGTGCTGCACGCCGCCGGCTTCCCTCCGCGCAGTTTTGCTCTGTGCATCGGCAGCGGAGCCGTGGTGGGCGACGTTCTGGTGGAGCATCCCAAGACGCGCTTCGTTTCCTTCACCGGCTCGCGCGAAGTGGGGCTGCGCATCAATGAGCTCGCGGCCCGGCACCGTCCCGGCCAGATTTGGATCAAGCGTGTCGTCGCAGAGATGGGCGGCAAGGACGCCATCATCGTGGATCGCGAGGCCGATTTGGATAGCGCAGTCGCCGGAGTGGCGCAATCGGCTTTCGGTTTCCAGGGACAGAAGTGTTCGGCATGCTCACGCGCCATTGTGGATGACCCTATTTACGATGAGTTTCTCGATAAACTTCAGTCCCGCGTGGCGGGGCTCACCGTGGGTCCTTCGGAAGACCTGCGCAACTTCATGGGCCCGGTGATCAGCGAAGGCGCGCGGCGCAACATCCTCAATTACATTGAAATCGGCCGCGGCGAAGGACGCGTGGTGGCGGGCGGAGGAGCGGCGCCGGGTGACGGCTATTTCCTGCAACCCACGGTGATTGCGGGCGTCGACTCCAAGGCGCGCATCTTCCAGGAAGAGATTTTCGGACCGGTGCTGGCGGTGACGCGTGCCCGCGATTTCAGTCATGCGCTGGAACTGGCCAATGACACCGAATACGGTTTGACGGGCGCGGTGTACTCGCGGAATCCGGAAACCATTCATCGCGCGCGCAAGGAATTCTTTGTCGGCAACCTCTATCTCAATCGCAAGTGCACGGGGGCGATGGTAGGGGCGCATCCGTTTGGCGGCTTCCATATGTCGGGCACGGATTCCAAAGCCGGCGGTCCGGATTACCTGTTGCAGTTTCTACAGGCCAAGGCCATCGCGGAAAAGCTGTAGTTTTGCGGTAGGATTCTAGAGGGCCAATCAGAATCGAGGGAAAGCATGCGCTACAAGCTGGTCATTGCGTCACTGTTGGGAATTGTCCTCATCGTTCCTGCCGCGGTCCTTGCGCAAGACGATGCCTACCGGCAGAAGATGGACGACGCGCAGGATGCCAAAGACGATCTGATGGACGCCCTCGACCACAAGTCGGGGCCCAAGGCCGCCGAGGCCACCGCCAAGATGACCAAGATTGTGCAGGAGACCAAGCAGTTCTGGGCGGCCAAGAAAATGGCCGATATCGTCAAGTTGGCCGACGCGAGTCTGGCGGCTCTGGATGAGATGAACAAGCTGGCGGCCTCTGGCAAGATCGATCAGTCCAAGGCGGCATTCCAAAAGATCGGTGACACCTGTTCGGCGTGTCATGACGCTCACCCTGAAAAACGGCCGGCGGGCAAGTAGCCCGATCCCATGCGGACACAGGTCGGCATCGTCGGCGCGGGCCCGGCTGGCCTGCTGCTCGGGCACTTGCTGCATCAGCAGGGCATCGACTCCGTCATCGTCGAAAACCGTAGCCAGGAATATGTGATCGAACGCGTGCGCGCGGGTGTGCTCGAACAAGGCACGGTCGATCTAATGATGCAGATGGGCGTGGGCGAACGGCTCCAGCAGCAGGGTCTACGCCACGAAGGGCTGTACATCAGTTTCGCGGGCCGGCGTCACCACGTTCACCTTGCCGAACTGACGGGCGGCAAGGCGATCACCGTCTATGGCCAGAATGAAGTTGTCAAGGACTTGATCGGCGCGCGCACCGCGACGGGGAGACCGCTGTATTTTGAAGCCGCCCAAGTGGCCGTGCACGATCTCGATTCCGCCCGTCCGCGGATCACCTTCCAGCACGGCGGGCGCAGTGAAGAGGTCACCTGTGATTTCCTCGCCGGCTGCGACGGCTTCCATGGCATCTGCCGGCCCGCGATTCCTTCGTCCGCCGTCAAAATCTACGAACGTGAATATCCATTCGGTTGGCTGGGCATTCTCGCCGAGGCGGCGCCATCCTGCGAAGAGTTGGTGTATACGTCTCACGAGCGCGGTTTTGCACTGTTCAGCATGCGCTCGCCTCAAATCACGCGGCTGTATTTTCAGGTACCACCGGAGGAAGACATCGGCAAGTGGTCTGACGATGCGATCTGGGACGAGATGCTCAAGCGCATGACCACCGCCGATGGCTGGGCACCCAACACCGGCCGCATCCTGCAAAAAGGCGTCACGCCGATGCGCAGCTTTGTCGCCGAGCCGATGCGTTACGGAAACTTGTTCCTGGCGGGAGATTCCGCACACATCGTGCCGCCCACCGGCGCAAAGGGCCTGAATCTGGCGGCGTCGGATGTAGTGGTGCTGGCCAAGGCGCTGACGTCTTTCTATCGCAACGGCGATCCCGTGCTGCTGGATCGCTATTCGGAAATCTGTTTGCGCCGCGTGTGGAAGGCGCAGCGCTTCTCCTGGTGGATGACCTCCACGCTGCATCGCTTTCCGGATGCGGCGGAGTTCGACTACCGCCGCCAGTTGGCGGATCTGGATTATCTGACCAGTTCGCGCGCGGCCATGACCAGCCTGGCGGAAAACTACGTCGGCCTGCCCATGGAAGTGTGACGTAGGTGTGAGATACTGCGCGGTATGAAGTGCCGGCTTCTTGCATTTACCTGTCTTGTCACGTTGGCCTTCGGGCAGACGAATCCAGCCGCGCAGGCCGCGCGCAAGTGGCGCGACCAGCATGAGCGCGCCATCATGGACGAGTTCATCTCGCTGTTGGCGATCCCCAACGTAGCCACCGACCGCCCCAATATTCAACGCAACGCCGAGACCATCGCGCGGATGCTGGAGAAGCGTGGCGTCCCGGCGCGCTTGGTGTCGGTGCCGGGCGGCAATCCGGTGGTCTTCGGCGAGATCAAAACGCCCGGCGCGACACGCACTCTGGTTCTCTATGCCCACTACGATGGTCAGCCACTCGATCCCAAGGAGTGGGCCACGCCTCCTTTCACGCCCACCCTGCGGGACAAGACCCTGGAAAGAGACGGGCAAGTGATCGCGCTGCCGTCCGCGGGCACGCCGTTCAATCCGGAATGGCGCTTGTATGCTCGCGGTTCGGCGGACGACAAGGCACCCATCATCGCGATGCTGACTGCGCTCGACGCGATCAAAGCCGCGGGTCTCAAGACGAAATCGAACATCAAGTTCGCGTTTGAAGGCGAGGAAGAAGCCGGGTCTGTAAATCTGGCGAAGACTCTGGCGGCCAACAAGGAACTTTTCAGCGGCGATCTCTGGCTGATGTGCGACGGCCCGGTGCACCAGACGCGGCGTCCGTTGATCGCCTTTGGAGCCCGTGGCGCGATTCGCGTGGATATCACTGTTTACGGGCCGCGCGGCGAATTACACAGCGGGCACTACGGCAACTGGGCTCCCAATCCGGCGCTGTCGATGGCCCGGTTGCTGTCGTCGATGAAGGACGAGAGCGGCCGTGTGCTGGTCGAGCACTTCTATGACGAAGTCGAACCGCTCAGCGCGCTCGAAAAACGCGCCGTGGCCGAGGCGCCGGATATCGATGGCGATTTAAGGAAAGAGTTCTGGCTGGGCTCAGTGGACGGGGGCGGCAAGAAGTTGACCGAGCTGATCACTCTGCCGTCACTCAATATCCGCGGTCTGGCGAGTTCGCGGATCGGCGCGCAGGCGTCCAATGTGATCCCGGCGACAGCCAACGTGACGCTGGATGTCCGGCTCGTCAAAGGCATGGACCCGCAGCACACCGGGCAGCGCGTGCTCGAGCACATCCGCAAACAGGGCTTCTTTGTGACCGATCAGGAGCCAACGGCTGAGGAGCGCATGAGCCACGCCAAAGTCGCGCGCGTGATCGTAGGCCGGCCCGAAGCCGCCACGCGCACGTCGATGGACCTGCCCATTTCGCAAGAGGTGATCCGCACCGTGGACAGCGTGCGCGGACCCGCGGTCAAGCTGCCAAATATGGGTGGCGGTCTGCCGCTGACCAGCGTGGAGCGTCCACTGGGCACGCGCACGATCGTGATCCCCATGGGCAATCACGATAACAACCAGCACAGCTACAACGAGAACCTGCGCCTGCAAAATTTGTGGGACGGAATCGAGTTGATGGCGGCGCTACTTACTATGTAAAGCCGCTTCGATCGCCGACGTCAGCCCCTTCGACATCGGCTCGACGGGAGCATCGAAGCGGGCCAGCACCTTGCCGTCGCGGTCCACCAGATACTTGGTGAAATTCCAGGGGATCTCGCCGCCGGTCTTGGTGTTTTTGTCGGTGAGGAATTGATACAGCGGAGCTTTGTCGGAGCCTTTCACCGAGATCTTGGAGAACATGGGGAAACTCACGCCGAACTTGGCTTTACAGAAGGCGCCGATTTCGGAGTTAGAGCCTGGCTCCTGCGCGCCAAAGTTGTTGGCGGGGAAGCCGGCCACTACCAGGCCTTGATCTTTGTACTTCATGTACAACGCCTGCAAGCCCTCGTATTGATACGTGTAGCCGCACTGGCTGGCGACGTTTACCAGCAGCATCACTTTACCCTTGAAATTGGCAAGCGGCGTGGGCGTGCCGGTGAGCGAATCCAAAGTGAATTCGTGGACACTAGAGGCGGCGAACGCCGCACTTGAGACAACGCCCGACATCATCAGCATGGCTCCAAGTAAGGATTTCATGGCCTGATTGTACTACGCTGGAGCGAAGAACGAAGCGGGCACACCGGACAGGGCCGTTCAGGTTCCGGGTTGGCCCCCGTCGTTGGCGTAGCGCCCAAGCCGGACCTGCGCCCCGGCCCGGCAGCCCCGGATTCATGGCGGAGAGGGAGGGATTCCGACTCTCGCAAGAGTACGAACAGCGCCCATGATATGATCCGCTGAAAGATGGCGTTCCTATTTCACGGGATCGGGATGACGGTTTACGGTGAACGAGATTATTGGCCTGACGGCTCATTCGTGACTACGGAATGGTTTGTCTTCGCGTATTTGCCCATAGCTCCGATCATAAGTAAGCGAATCTCTTACACACAGAACAGCCCTTATTCAACATATGACGCAGGTGGGTTCTATGTTTATGAAATACGGCCTTTGAACTTGAAGCAAGTCATAAGCACGTACCTATGGTTTGCGTCGTTCCTGGTCTGCACTCTTGGATGGATATATTTTCAGGACGTGATTGAAAGACGAATTGGTGATACCGACACGGCGGCCGGGATGTGGATTGCAGTGTTGCTGACCCTGATTCTGCTTCCATACGCATTGAGACGAATGGCGAAAAGACGCAAGGTGCAACAATGGAGACGAATGAATGCGGGATTGGAGCCGTATTCAAGCGATGAATAATCGTTCCGGCAAGCTGTCTGTAGAGCCAACATCCGGATTCATGGCGGAGAGGGAGGGATTCGAACCCTCGTTAGAGTTTCCCCTAAACACGCTTTCCAAGCGTGCGCCTTCAGCCACTCGGCCACCTCTCCATCTTGAGTCGTGCAAAACGCTACGCTTTGCACTCCACTTGAAACGCGCAACACGCCTCGCTTTGCGCTCCGAACCTGAGCAGTCCGTTGCCGCTTCGCCTTGCGCTCCGGACCTGCTGAATGGTCCTTGTGGGGATGACTCCATTCTAGCAGGAGTTATGGTGTCTGACACCGAACTCCCTCTCAGGGCAAACGGAACAGGAAAT
>CAMAVI010000079.1 GCA_945861625.1 Candidatus Sulfopaludibacter sp. SbA3 | reverse complement strand
CAAGTTGGATTTATTGGCGGCCAGCATCGACGCTTGGAACGCCAGGGCCAACCGCGAAAGGACCTGCATCCAATGGAAGTTTACCCGCAAAGCCGCTCGTGTCAAGTTTGGCTACCAAAGGAATACTTCTAAGCGGTCCGAGACCTAGGCTTTCGCAGACGCCCCCCTCAGTGCGTCATCGCGTACACGATGTAGTTGATCCCGTAGCGGTACGCCAGAGTCGTCATTTTCTCGGGATAGAAGGGCGAGTCGGCGAACTCCCAGGCGTCGGCGACGTCGGTGTCATAGTTCACCGCCACCACCATGTGCTGCTTGTCGTCGTACATGGCGCGCCACGCCGGGCTCGTGCCCGAAGGCTGCATGATCCGCACCGAATTGCCTTCCACCCACAAATGGCGTGAACCGGGAATGAATGTGCGGTCTTTGTCTTCAATGTCGTAAAGCACGTGCATCACGGCGTCGGACTCGCGCAGATCCGGAATATCCTTGCCCGGCAGAACGCGCTCCATCGTGGACCGGAAAACCTCCCAAGCGTCGGAGCCCCACATGTCGTCGGTCACCAGATAGCCGCCGCGCAGCAGGTATTCGCGCAGGCGATCGGTCTCCGCCCGGCTCAAGCCCCACCAGCCGGTCTGTGTGGCGTAGATCCACGGGTAATCGAAGATACGGTCGTCGGTCAGCCGCAAATGCCGGGGATCGCCGGTGTCGATGCGAGTCAGCCGCTGAATGCCGCGCGTGAAGTGATTGTCGGCGTCCGGCCAATCCACCAGCCACCAGCCGGCGCCCTGCCCGTCGCGCGAAACGAATCCAAAGCCGCGATGATATTCGGGGAGGTCGGAGTACTGCACACGCAGGAAGTGAAACTCGGCATCGCGGGCAGCAATGGTCCCATCCTCGCCTTCCACCAGGCCCCGCGAACGGCCTCTCTGCGCAAACACCGCAACGGCAAGCAACGTGACAGCCGCCGCGATCGAGAGAAGCGCGCGCTTCATAGTCTTAGCCTATTGATGTTCGAGGCGCAGCACGCTCTCGTAGATCACCGTGCCGACGATCTCCAGACTCTGCGCGCTGATCTTGTCCATCGTGTCGCCGTCGGTGTGCCAGGGCGTGTAATCCACGTCGATCACGTCGATGGCGGGAACACCGGCGCGCACGAACGGCATGTGGTCGTCGTCTTCCCCGATCTGCTGATCCGTAAAGTAAGCTTTATAGCCGAGACTGGCCGCCATGCTCCAAACCAGCCGGCGCAGGGAAGCGTCTCCGTTGGTCTCCTGCGGAATGTTCAGGTTCTTGTCGCCAATCATGTCCAGGTTGATCAGAGCTTTGATACGCTTCAGCGTCCCGTCCTTACCCCACCGTTCGGCCAGGTGCTTGCTGCCGTATAGGCTGTCGCTGGCGCTCCATTCGCCGAACGCTTCTTCGCCGTCAAAGAAAGCCAGGTAAAGATCGTCCACGCGGGGCTGACGGGCAAACACGCGAGCCAGTTCGAGCAACAAGCCCGTCGAAGAACCCCCGTCATCGGCGCCGACAAATTTGCCCGGCAGAAGCTTGGTATCGAAGTGCCCGGTGAGCGCGATGGCCTTGCCGCTCTTGCCCGGAAATTTCGCGATGATATTTTTCATCGCAATTTTCCCCTTGGGCGTATTGGCAACGAAAGAGTCTTCAATGACTTCGCAGCCGTCTTTTTTCAGCTCCGCGATGATGTAGTTCTGCAGCGCCGTATTCGCAGCGGTCCCCGGTGGGCGCGGCCCGAACTCCACCGCTCGCCGCGTGAAATTCAATGCGGAGGCGCCGGATACACCCGCCGCCATACCATGGGCTCCGATTCCCAGCCCCAAGGCGATCACCCAAGCCGTCTTCAACCTATGCATATATTTTCAGTGTAATGCCTCAGTCCTTGCGCTTCACGATTTCTTCCGCGCTTCTATCATAACCGTCGAACCGGCATGGCAGGCCGCCTCCAGCAACGTGAACGGCACGCACAGCGCAACTAACACCAGGAACGTAATGTCCTTCCACAAACGCATGCGCGGCGTTTCTGGAACATGCCGCAAGCGGCGCCCGGTGGGGTCCAGCAGAGGCGCCAGACTGATGGCCATGCCCTGCGGATTATCCTTCCAGGAAAAATGTTTATAGCGTAAAATCTCGAAACCACTGTCATCCAGCAGAGTTTCCAGATCGTGCCGCCGGAAATGGAACAGGCGGCGAGGCACCTCCAGCCCACTCCAGCGCTCACCGAACAACAGGAACTCCCAGGACGCGGCGTTGGGAACATGCACAATCAGCCGTCCGTCCGGCACCAGCAGCTCGTGCGCCGCCTCCAGATAACGCGCCGGCTCGTACAAGTGTTCCAGTACATGGAACATGGTGATGGCCGCGCAGCTCCCGGGAGCGAACGGTGCGCGCGACAGAGTCCCGCAAACCGCCGGGACGCCAGAGCGGTGTGTCGCAGCCGACGCGGCATCCAGCGCCCAATCGATCCCCGCGACGTTCCTGCGCCCGCGATCCTGCAGCATCTTGAGGAACGCTCCGCTGCCGCAGCCCACGTCCACGACCAACCCCGCCTCACCGGATTCCGCCAGCGCGCGCTCCACAAAGCGCAGGTGGTCGCGCAGCACGAAACGGCGGTAGAAGACCTCCAGTTTGTCGGTCACCGTGGTTTCCGGCTCCACCCAATAGTCAGCGGGGTAGTAATCCCGCAGTTCCCGGGGGGTCGGCTGGGGATGCAGGCGGATCAGCCGGCACTGACGGCACTCCACGATGTGGAAAACTTTGTCCGTGGTCGCAAAAACGCGATCGGTCGCGGGGAAAAGCACCTGGGCCTCCAGCCCTCCGCACGCCGGACAAGGTTCGGCTACGCCCCCCACGGGGGAGGATTGGCCATTTGGCAGTGTAGATGGGCTACCCATATTCCCGCTCACCTAGCATCGCATGAGAGGGACGGATTCCCCGCTGCCTGCCGTTAAACTACGCTTTTCGCTCTACACAGTGCTAGGACGAAAAAATATTTTCGGCGCCCTACCCTGCTGATGTATGATGGTACGTCCGAAAGGATTAGTACTAGGATCCATGCAGCCTGTGGGCGACATTCTTCGAACCGAACGCGAGAAGCAAGGCCGCACCATTGCCGAGATCGCCGACGAACTCTGCATCATGCGGGACTACGTCCGCGCGCTGGAAGACGGCGATATCAAAGGCCTCCCCGGCACTTTTTTTTATAAGAGTTTCGCCCGCCAATATGCGGCGATCTTGGGCATCGACGGGAATCTGATTGGACCTCACCTTGCGGCGCTTTCGGCCGTTGAAGAAGCAACCGGCGTGAACACCGGCATTCGCGTCCCGGAGCCCCTGGTCGAAGCCTCCAACCGCATGCTCTTTCCGGACGTTCCGCTGGGATGGTCCGTCTTCGGGCTGGCGGCCGTCCTGACGGTGTGTTCGATGTTCTATACGTGGTGGAACCAGCCCCGCCCGGTAGCGGCCCCAACCGCCAGAATTCAGCAGTCTGCTCCCGCGGTACCGGTCCAGGACGTCTCGCTGCGATCGGCGGCGGCGGAAACCGGCAGCGGCATGGCCTTGAAGCTATCCGCGACGGAGAAGACCTGGCTTTCGATTCGTAGCGGCGGGCGCGAGGTTTTCTCCGGCGTATTGCAGCCCAACGAATCCAAGACCCTCACCGGCCTGGATATGGCCACCATGAAGGTCGGCAATGCCGGCGGCATCGAAATCCGCTGGAATGGCAAACCGATCGGGCCCCTGGGAATCAGCGGCCAAGTGCTTACCGTCCGCTTCACGCCGGAAGACTTCGAAATCGTCCCGCCCACGCCCAAGCAGGAACTTTAGGTTCCCGCCTAATCTTCCACTGTAATCTTCGGACCGGCTTTCTGCTCTTCCTGGCAACGGGCTTCAATGCGCCGCGCCAATTCCCGGAACGGCTCCGCCTGCGGGTCTCCATCGCGGGTAGCAATGGGGCGGCCCGTGTCGCCGCCGACGCGGACCTCCGGATTCAACGCCAACTCACCCAGAAAATGCACGTTCATCTGTTCGGCGGTTCTCTTGCCGCCGCCGTGACCGAACACGTCGATCCGCTGGTCGAGGCCTGGGACCAGCAGGTAGCTCATGTTTTCGACCAACCCCAGAATGGGCACCCGCACTTGCCCGAACATGTTGATGGCTTTGCGCGCGTCTTCCAGTGACACGGCGGAAGGCGTGGTCACGATCACGGCCCCGGAGATCGGCGCGCTCTGAATCAGCGACAGCGCCACGTCGCCGGTGCCGGGAGGCAGATCGATCACCAAATAATCCAGTTCGCCCCAATCGACGCCGCGCAGGAACTGCTGGATGACGCTGTGCAGCATGGGGCCGCGCCACACCAGCGGCTTGTCGCCCGGATTCAGGAACCCGATGGACATCAGCTTGACGCCGTAACTCTCAATGGGCCGGATACGGTCGTTGGCGCCCATGGGAGCCTCGTGCTTGCCCATCATCAAAGGAACGTTGGGTCCGTAAACATCGGCGTCCAGCAGCCCGACTTTGCGGCCGAGCTTGGCCAGCGAAATCGCCAGATTGACGGCGACCGTCGTCTTCCCCACGCCGCCTTTGCCCGATCCCACGGCGATCAGGCTACGGACGCCCGGAATCGGCTGCTTCGGTTGTTCTTGTTGTGGAGGTGCGTTTCTTGGCTGCTGAGGACTCATGCTCTTTGATGGTAACGCAGGCCCGGCACCGAACCGCGACAGTGATGGAGCGGCACGCTCTACGCCAACGCCAGATTCGCCTGCGCGCGCAGCGTCATATCGGCGAATTCGCCGCGTGTGAACTTAGGGAACGCCGCGGCGGCGATCATCGCGGCATTATCCGTGGAAAGTCCCGGCGAAGGGAAAAAGACAGGATACGGCAAGCGGCGCCTCTGCACGGCCCGGCGCAAACCCGAATTGCAGGCCACGCCGCCGGAGATCACCACGCTCCGTGCCTCGATTTCTTCCGCCGAACGCGCCGCGCGGCGCAGCAACTCTTCAATCACCGTGTATTGGAACGACGCCAGCAAATCCAACGTGGCACGCGGGGTCACCGCCAGCCATTGCTCGACGTTAGGAGCAGGCGTTTCGGCAAGGAGCCCTCTCCGGCGCGCGATCTCCCCGGAGAGATCCCTGGCTTCGGTCCAGCGCAGGACCGCCGTCTTGATGCCGCTGAAACTGAAGTCCAGCGTATTCCCCTTCATTTTCGCCAGCGTGAAATGCACGCCGTGAGGATCGCCATGCGGAGCCAGCGCATCGATCACGGGGCCGCCGGGATAACCGAATCCCAACAGCTTCGCGACTTTGTCGAACGCTTCGCCTGCCGCGTCGTCGCGCGTTTTACCCAACAGCCGGTACGTAAATGCTTCACCCACTTCGTAGAGGTGCGTGTGCCCGCCGCTCACCACCAGCGCCAGCGCCGGAAATTCGACCGGCGAATCACTCGCTAACTGCTGGCTGATCACGGAATGAATATGCCCCTCGATGTGATTCACCGCAATCAGCGGCAAATGATGAGTGAGCGCCAGCGCTTTGGCGTAGGTGATTCCCACCAGCAGCGAACCAACCAGGCCCGGTCCCTGCGTCACCGCGATCGCGGACAGGTCTTCCAAGCGCGTGGATGCCTGCTCCAGGGCCAACCGCACCACGGGAACAATCGCCCGCAGATGCTCGCGCGAGGCAAGTTCCGGCACCACGCCGCCGTACTTTGCATGCGTGCCGATCTGCGAAGAGATCACCGACGACAGAATCCGCCCGCCGTCCTCCACTACGGCCGCGGCGGTTTCATCGCAAGAGGACTCGATCCCTAAAATACGCACTCTGGTTTAAGTTTACAGTGGAGCAGAAGTGCTTCTTTCTGATTTTGACTATCACCTCCCCGAAGAAATAATCGCGCAGGAACCGCTGGCGGACCGCGCCGCGTCGCGCATGCTCGTCGTGGATCGCAGAACCGGAACCTGGCGGGACCAGACCTTCCGCGAGTTTCCGTCCTTCCTCCGCGCGGGTGATTGCCTGGTGCTCAACAACTCACGTGTGTTCCCTTCCCGCCTGCTGGGCCATCGCGCCGGAGATGGCGAAAGCCGCAGCGGACGCGTGGAAGTTTTTCTCACCAAGCAGCTCTCTCCAGACGGCCTCACCTGGCTGGCGCTGGTTCGCCCCGGGCGGAAACTCGGCGTGGGAGAGCGAGTCCACATCAGCGAAGACTTGACGTTGGAAATACTGGAGCGCGGCGAATTCGGCGAGCGCACCGTGCGCCTGTCGCCACGCGGCGACGTATTCGAGGTCCTGGAACGAGCCGGTCACGTGCCCCTGCCGCCTTACATTCATCGTCCCGATACGCCTGCTGACCGCGAACGCTATCAAACGGTGTTCGCCCGCGAGCGCGGTTCCGTCGCCGCGCCCACGGCGGGGCTGCACTTCACGCCGGAAATCCTGAACGCCTGCCGCGCGGCCGGAGCCGCCATCGCTCACGTCACGTTGCACGTTGGCCTGGGCACCTTCCAGCCGCTACACGCTGACAACATCGAAGACGTTCGGCTCCACTCGGAGAGTTTCTCGGTGCCGCCCGATACCCACACAGCCATGGACACGGCGTCCCGCGTGGTCGCCGTCGGTACCACCAGCGTGCGCGCGATCGAAAGCCAGGGCTCTTCCGGCGAGACGAACCTGTTTATCTCTCCCGGTTTCCCGTTCCGCCGGACCGGCGCGCTGCTCACCAACTTCCATCTGCCGCAGTCGAGCCTGCTGGTCCTGGTCTGTGCCTTCGCCGGGCGCGAACTGATGCTCGCCGCCTACCGCCATGCCGTGGAAAACCGCTACCGCTTCTTTTCTTACGGCGACTGCATGCTGATTTTGTAGTACATCCGGTAACAGCACGTCCCGTAATAGTGGAATCCGTGTGGGATAATCGGTTCGGTGGATCTCGGCTCTTCGCTCATCCGAATACTTACGCAGGCCCGCAAGCGGTCGGTCTTCCACGTTTTACTCGACTACCTGGTCTTGACCGCCACCATCGTATTAGGCGGCGTGTTCGTGATTCTGCTGGCAGGGAGCGCGGCCTTGAGCTGGCTCTGGCTGCTGGTCCTCGCTGCCGGTAGCCTCGCCGCCGGCTTGTATCTGGCCCGCAAACGTTTCCCTTCCATCTACGCGGTGGCTCAGCGCATCGATGAGCGCATGAAGCTGGCCGACACGCTTTCCACCGCTGCTTACTTCCTGGAATCGCCGGGAACCACGGACGCCACCGTGCGCCAGGGCCAGCGCCTGCAAGCCGAGCATCTCGCCGAATCCGTGGATTTGAAGCAAGCCCTGCCGCTTGCCCGCCCGCGCGCCTTCTACGCGGCTATTGGACTCGCATCTGCGGTCGCCGGTATCCTGCTCATGCGCTACGCAGTTCTCGGCTCACTCGACTCCAAGGCTCCTTTGGCGCAAAACGCGTTCCCCAGCATCTTCGGTCCCCCTCCGCCTCAGCCGCAAGCCAACAAACCGGACGACGACGGCAGCACGCCCAACGACCCTCCCGGCGAGAACAAGGAAAACGGCAAGAACAACGACTACGCGGGCGAACCCCCGGAGTCCATGAATACGCCCACCGTCGCGAGCCCGAAGGATCCCGGCTCCCAGAAGGCGGACCAGCCCGACCAGCCCACCGACAGCAAGGACAAGATGGAGCCGCAATCGGCCAACGATCAGTCGCAGGACAAACAGAACCAGCAGGAAGGCAAACAGGAAGGCAAGCAGGATAATAAGGCCAGCCAAGAACCCTCCGTGATGGATAAGCTGCGCCAGGCGCTGAACGACATGCTGAACAAGATGAAGTCGCAGCCCAACGAAAGCGCTAAAAGCCAGAAGGGCGAGCAGCAGCAGAGCGACCAGCAAAACGGCTCCGACAATCAGTCCGAGGCCAAGAGCTCCGGGGACCAGGGCAAGCAAGGCAGCGAGGCCAAGGACGGCTCCAGCGGCCAGGGCAAGTCATCGCCGCAGCAACAGAGCGGTGTCGGCAAGTCGGAAGGCGACAAGGAAACCAAACAGGCGGAAGCCCTCAAGGCCATGGGCAAGATCAGTGAGTTAATCGGCAAGCGCGCGGAAAGCGTCAAGGGCATGGTGATGGTGGAAGTCGGCTCCACCAAACAGCAGCTCAAGACGCAGATCAGCCAGAGTGAAGCCACGCACGGAGAAGCCGGCAGCGAGATCCATCGCGATGAAGTGCCCCCTGCCTACGAGGAATTCGTCCAGCAGTACTTCGAACAGATTCGCAAGGCCTCAAGCAGCGGCAAGGCGGCGGATCGCACTCCGCCGCCCGCCGCGCCATCCAAGAACTAACTGCGATCCACATGCAGGTTGTTCTTGACCGAGAACACTCCGGAAACACCGTTGGCCCGGATGTTGGCCACGTTCTTATCCGCCTCGGTCGCCACTGCGCCTTCCAATGTCACGTGGCCGCCTTTGACGATGATGTGAATCGTCGGCACGGCCCGCAGCGCGTATCGGTTCAGGGTCTGGCTTGCGTAAATCGCCTGGTAAACGGCAATCCGTATGCGGTCGTCATTGGGAGACACGGGCAATACTTCAATTTGATTGTTGACACGGTCCACACCCTCGATCCTCTTGAGCACGGCCTCGGCATTAGACTTCAAAGTCGGCCGGGTCACTTGGCCCAGTAGCGTCACCGCGTTGCCTTCCACCTTATACGCGAAGTTGTCAAAAACTCCGTAGAAGGGCAGCATCACCAGTTCGTGATGGACTTCCTTCTCCACACGCGCCCGACTCCGTTCAGAGGGTGACCGGTCGTTTTCAGCCGCGACCGCGTCATTTGCACCAAGCAGTACGACGGCCACGAAACTCATTCTCTTCAGGTTGTTCCACATAACAGCCTCCACGCATAATATACAGCAGGTGGGGGGCCATATTCCCGCCGCTTACTGTTTGCCGCTCTTAGTGTTCCGCACTGGGGTGGGCGCGACCTGGTTTGGCGCCGCGAGAGGCGCCGCCGGAGCCGCCCGCAGCCAGGCTAGGCGCAGGTACGCGGCAGCGGCTCGCAACCGCACGGATTCCTTTTGATCGTCAAACCTGGGCGGCAGGAGAGGAAGCAGTGACGGATCGTCGCGGAGCGCGATGGCGTGCACCACCGCCGCGCGTACCGACGCATCCTTATCCTCGATGGCGTCCTTGAGCGCGTCCATCACTTCGGGGCTACCGTCATTGGCCAGCAGGAGCGCCGTAGTGGCGCGCCCGGTGACCTTCGTGTCAGACAAGATGCTCTGCAACGAGGACACTCCCGCACCCACACCCGGAACCGGCGCCATCACAGCCCCCTGTTTCAGCGCGAACATCATCAGGGTTTTCGGCGTGTGGAACATCCGTAGCATGTCTCGTTTTTGGGCGGTGAGAAAGCCCGAGCCGGTCTTGGCCTCTTTCTGGAGAATGGCCATCAGCGCGGCGCGCCCGCGGGGATCGTCCATGCCGAACAAGGCGCGCGCGGCGGCAAAGCTGACCTCCGGCGCCTCGTCGTGAAGCGCCTTATCCAGAGTATCGGCGGTGCCTCTGTCTTTGAGATCGACCAGGCTCGCCACGGCGGCCAGGCGCACGTACACATCTTTGTCGGACAGCGCCTTGCCGATCTGCGTGATATAGGGTTCGCGCGGCCCGATCAAACCCAGCGCCGCGACGGCCTGCTTGCGGACATCCGGGTTCTTGTCGGTGAGCGCCGTGCTTAGAATTGAATCCGCTTTGTTCTCTTCGCTGGATTTCGGCGGCGCGGTGGGTCCTACCGGAGGTGCCTGCGCACCCACCAGGCTGGTCAAGAGTAACAACCATATGCGACTCTTCACGGGTCCCTCCTATAATTCGGGACAGTACACTCTGTCCCCCATTCCCGGTCTCTTACAGAACTAGCCGCAAACCCAACTGCAGCACCCGCCCGTTATTGAGCGTGTTCGTGATCTTGCCGAACGACGGAGCCGTCATGTTAATCTGCGGCGCTTCAAACTGCGGATGGTTCGTGAGATTGAAAGCATCGGCCTGGAACCGGAGCAAATAGGTGCGCCGCCCGCCCCACTTCCACTCGCGCGCCACCGAGGCGTTCACATTGAAGATCGCTCCCTTGCGGAACGTGTTGCGGCCGATGTTGCCGGCAACCTGGCCGGGAATCACGTAACCGAAGTTCTGGAAGTTCATGATCTGCGCGGACGTATCCGGGTTACCAACCGTCATCCCCAACACCGAGGGGTTCAAAACGTTGGGCCGGTCGCCGCCTGTTCCATCGACGTTGCCGAAGCCTGGAGCGTCCGATCCCGTATTAAGGGTGAACGGCGTTCCCGATTTCGACACGACGATGCCGGAAATCTGCCACCGGCTCGCGAGGGAATTCACAGCCTTGCCCAGCCCTCTCCAGCTAGGTGTCGTCTGCGTTCCGTACAGAGCCAGCGAATACGGAGAGTCAAACTGGCTCAATCCCTTCAGATCCTGCAACTGGTTCGTCTCGGCCTGCGAACCGCCGATCAAATCATTATTGGCCGCCGTCGAGTTGTACATCGAGCCTTGATCCAGGGCTTTGCTCCACGTGAACGTGCCGCCGCCGGTGAAGCCCTTTAGGGAGCGAAAGCGCCAATTGACCTGGGCGGCGTCCAGGTAGGCCATGCCGGCATTGGAAATCTGCATATCCTCGAAAATCGATTGATCCGGACGCCGCTGATTGACGTTCCCGGTCGTGGCCCCGGGAGCGTATCGTGCGCGATTGAACACCAGGGGTCCGAATACCTTGATGGAGCGGCTGCCCAGGTAGGCGAGCGTGAGGCTCATGGGACCGAAGGCATGCTCCATGGTCAGTGTGTACTGGTGCGCATACGGCGTGGCCAGGTCTGGATTAAAGCGCAACAGCGCGGCTCTCTGATTCACCGAGTTGAGATCCACACCGCGCAGCAGATCCGTCAAAATCGGATTCTGCAAGTTGACGGCCCGCACCAGGGGAGGACTGTAGCGGATCTGCGAATATGTGACCGGAAAGATCTCGCCAAAAGAGATGTTGTAGCTGCCGCGGAATACCCAGTCGCCCAGGCCCCGGTAGGCAAAGCCGAAACGCGGGCTGAAATTATTGGCATCCGAACCGTAGGGCGAAGTGTTCAGATTGTTCACTTCCGTGGGAGCGGTCACCATCGAATGCCGCAGCCCGAAGTACAACTGCAAATTGGGCAACACGTTCCATTCGTCGGCCACATACAACTCCGTCACCCAACTGCGAAAACCCCGCTGAAAGTTTCCGAAGCGCAGAAAGTAAGAGGTGGGCCGCCCGCGCAAGAAGTTCTCAATGCTGTTGTATGCTCTGAAGTCATCCGGAAAGCGGTTGTTCGAGAACAGCAGTTCGCCGCGGACATCCTTCTGATCGAAGCCATTCAACTGATTACGCGCCAGGTCCCCACCGAATGTGACGCGGTGCCGCCCGCCCGCGAAGCGATGGTAGCCAAGCGCGCCGTAACGGAACGTATTCTCGATGCGGTTCAACGGATACTGTCCTTGCGGGCCCAGGCTCTCAAACGTATTGCTGCTGCGGACGCGCGGCCCGACCGCCGTGGGGTCCGCGTGCAGATCGGAACGCAACCTGCTGAAATTGGCTCCAAACGAATACTCCGTGTTAGGGCTCTGCGTAATCCGGTAAGCAATCCGCGAGCGCTGCGCGTGAATCATCGTGTCGGGGTTCTGCCCGGCTACGAGCTGGAACGCATGAATGTTCTGGCGGCTCCAATCGTGAAATAGCGAAAGCTGCGCCTTCTGGCCCACGTTGCGGTCCAGCCGCAAATTGGCGTTGGTCGCGTCGATGGTCTGCGGGGCGTTGTAGTTGAGGGCGTGCGGATCAATATCGGTGCGGTTTGGAATCGCTAACGGATATGCACCGAGGAAGCGGGAGACGATGGCCCGCGTCGCCGGATCGGTTGCCAGCGGGGTCCTCTCCGTGGGCAGAGGCACCAGCACGTTCCCGTTGACCATGCCGCGGACTTTGTTTTGACCGAAAGAGCCGCTCAGATAACCCACGCCGGGAAGGCGGCCGCTGAACCGGCCCCCATATTGATTCAAGCGCGAGGGCAGCACGGAGCCAGATTGAAAGAACGTTCTCGCGTTAAACACGCTGTTCTGCAAGGATTCGTAAAGTTCTCCGTGCCAGGCCTCCAGCAGGTTTCCCGCGCGCCCGAGCACAGGCGGATCGACCGGGACATTGCCGTATTCGCTGCCGAAGTACTTGAACTCCACCAGCTCCCGCGTCAGCGGCGTATAACTGCCGCCCATGCGCTGATTGTCCAGCTTCTGCGTTTCGGTGTCGATCCTACTAGCGAAAACGTTCTCATTGCGCAGCGCCGCGCCTTCCCGGTCCACCGCGCCCGCCTTGCCGGGTGCCGCTTCAGTAGACTTGGCCGCTTCCGCCTCGGGTGCCTTGCCCTGAGCCGGCTCCTGTTGCTCTTGCGGCTTAGGTTCTTGAGTCTTGGGCGGTTCTTGCGCGGCTCCGCTTACGGCAAGCGGAAGGCACGCCAGAAGCATGGTAATCAACGTGGATTTCATGGCAAATAGGGACAAACAATCATGTTACCGCGTTCTAGCCCGCATTTCTCACACAGTATCGTCGCGAGGCGCGTGAGAAGGCCGTGGATACGAGGCGCGCGAAGCTCAACGCGCGGAAGCATACTTGAACAGTATGTTGAGCACGGTGAGCGAGCGCAACAAAGTAGACGCGGCCTTCTCGCGTGCCGCAGCAGATAGTGTGTGAGAAATGCGGGCTAGGCCGCGGGAAGTCCCAGCGCCTCGCGCACCGCCTGAATAGAGGAGCTTTTCCAATGTCGTACCAGGTTCTCGTTGCTCGTGAACGACCTCGTCTCCATGTGGTCGATATAAAGCTTCCCATGCAGATGATCGATCTCATGCTGCAAAATCCGCGCGAACCAGCCGCTGGCTTCCACCTTGCAAGGATGGGCATTTTCGTCCAGGTATTCCACCATGACCCGGCGCGACCTCTTCACCAGGGCGCTAAAGCCCGCGACACTGAGGCAGCCTTCGAAAAATTCGACAGTTTCCTTGGAGTACTCCACGATCTTCGGGTTAATCAGCACCATGAATGGCACGGGCAAGCGCTCCCGTTCCGCCAGAACCTCCGCCGAGACGCCCGCGGTGTATTCCGCCCGGTCCTCGATCACGGCAAGCTGGATGCCGAGCCCCACCTGCGGCGCGGCCAGCCCCACGCCGGGCGCATCGCGCATGGTGTCGCGCATATGTTCGATGACTTGCTGAACGGAAGGCAGAGCGATTTCGGTGGGCGTTAACGGCCGACTAGCTTGGCGTAGCGCCGGCTCGCCTGCCTGAACAATTTTGAGCCGCACAGGCATAAGCACGCCAGGCCGGCTACTTCTCCCAGGGTTGATGATGCGGACCGGCGTCGCGGGCGGTGACGCGATCGTACAAGTGATCGTCGCAAACCGTGCCCAATGAGCGGTTATATAAACTGGTCAGCCCCAGACCTTCGCGCAAGTCTTCGTCGAAAGCATGCAGGTTCTTCAGGTGCGTGGACAGTGCCGGCGCTTCCTTGCCCGAAGGCGCGCGCAGGAACATCTGGTATCCGCCATGCACCAAATGGGCGATCTCACTGCCCAAAAGTACGCCAACTTTGCCGATGTCGACGTTGCCGCCACCAAGATCCTGGACCACGGCCGCGCAGCCATCACGAGTCACGCGGCATCCGCCAGATTCGTTCTTCGTGGTGAATCCGAATTGCTTCAGATTGGCGATGCGCTCGTCAAAACTCGGCTGCTTAGGCTGCTGATTGCGGAAGAACATGAAGCTTTTATTATAGACGGTACGCGCTGGGCACCGAACCGCGACAGTGATGGAGCGGCACGCCAATGCCCGCCTTACTCCCCGATCTCCGCTCGAATCGCATCCGCGATGCGGTGCGCGAAATGCTCGACGCGCCGGATCTCCGGACCCTCCACCATCACCCGCGCCAGCGGCTCCGTCCCCGAAAAGCGCACCAGAATCCGTCCGGAAGCCCCAAACTCCGCCTGCGCCTTCTCGATCTCCCGGTTGGCGCCTTCCAAGTCCTCGAGCGGCCGCTTGGATCTTAGTCGGACGTTCACCAAGAGCTGCGGATAGGTTTCCAACTCGCCCGTCAACGCGTCGAGATCCTTCCCCGCATTCCGCATTGCATCAAACACCCGCAACGCCGTCATCAGTCCGTCGCCGGTGGTGCCGTAGTCCTGAAAAATGATGTGGCCGCTTTGCTCGCCGCCCAGCGGGGCATTACGGCGAATCATCTCCTGCAAGACATACTTGTCGCCCACAGGAGTGCGCACCAACCCAATCCCGTGGCGCTGCAGCGCCCGCTCCAAACCCAGGTTCGACATCACCGTGGCGATCACTTCCTTCAGCCGCCCGCTCGCGTGCAGCGGCAGCGCCGTCACCAGCATCACCGCGTCGCCGTCGATGATTCTGCCGGAATGCGAAACGAACAGGGCGCGGTCGGCATCGCCATCGAAGGCAACTCCCACATCGGCGCCCGCCGCCAGAACCCGTTGGCGCAGGTTCTCCAGGTGCAAGGACCCGCAGTTCAGATTGATATTCCTGCCGTCCGGCGCGCACCCGATGCGGTCCACCACGGCGCCCAGGCGTTCAAACAACGCGGGCGCAAGAGAACTAACGGCACCGTTCGCGGCATCCACCACAACGCGCAGTCCCCGCAGTCCGCCCGGCAAGGTGGCCGCCAGATGTTCGATGTAGGCCAGGTCCAAGCCTTCGTCCACTGTGAGTTTGTTCGGCGCGGCCTGCGCGGTGCTTTCCAGAAACGCGAAGATATCGCGCTCCAGCTCGTGTTCCTGCTCATCGGGCAACTTGAATCCCGAATGATCGAAGATCTTGATCCCGTTATCGCGATACGGATTATGCGACGCCGAAATCATGACGCCCGCCGAAAACGGCCCGGTCCGCGTGACATAGGCGATTCCGGGCGTGGAAATCAATCCGGCGAACCGCGCCGCGACGCCCTGGCTCGCCAGCCCTCCGGCGACCGATTCGGCAATCGACGGCCCCGATTCGCGCGTGTCCATCCCGATGGCGATTTCCGGAGCCACCTGGTGGCCGCGCACCCACTTGCCCAACGCTACTCCCACGGCAAAGGTGGTCCGCCCGTCCAGCGGATACTCCCCCGCCACCCCCCTCATTCCATCCGTGCCGAAAAGCTGCCGCATTCTCTCCCTAATTCCGATCCAATTCGAATCTCACACTCACGCTCGAAAATAATTCACAGTGCTCTCATTCCGTTTCATGGCCGCGCCTGTTTGACACCGCCCGCGGATGGGCCTCCGTTGCTTGTGGACGGCCCAGCGTGTAGCGGGTCAGCCACTCCCGCAACCGCTCCAGGGACACGTCTGGTTCCAGGTCGCCGCGCACCGCCACGGAAATCTGGCCGGTTTCTTCGGAGACCGCAATCGCCAGCGCATCGCTTTCCTCCGTCACGCCGATCGCCGCGCGGTGCCGGGTGCCCAGCCGGCGCGCCATCACCGGGTTGGTGGTCAGGGGCAGAAAGCAGGCCGCGGCCGCCAGCCGGTCGCCCTGGATGATGGCCGCGCCGTCATGCAGAGCCCCGCCGCACTGAAAAATGGAACACAGCAGATCGCGTGACACCAGAGCGTTCATCGCCACGCCGCTCTCCACAAACGTCCGCAGCCCGATGCCCCGCTCCACGACAATCAGCGCCCCCACTTTACTCTCCGACATTTGCTGAACGGCCAAGACAATGTCATCCACAATCTCGCGCCGCTCCAGTCTGCCGCCCACCCCGAGCCAGCGGAACCGCCCGATCCGGGCCAGCAGAAGGCGGATCTCGGACTGAAACATGACAATCACCGCAATCGCGAGGTATGGGCCCAGGGCCGAAAGCATGGCGCGCAAAAGCTCCAGCTGCAGCCATACCGCTCCCATATAGAGCGCGGCCAGAACGCAGATCCCGGTCAGGATCGGAGCGGCATGCCGGTCCCGGATGCTCAGGACAAACTGATAGGTGAGCACCGCGACAATTACAATGTCGAGCACCGACTTCACCGTGAGCTTCGACAAGGCAAGGGCCAACGCAGGCGGCATGATGGGGAGTGGACAATGTATGTCCCTGCTACCAGTGTAGTAACACTTCTCCGCCGGGGGATAGCGGAGAAAGCCCTAGCAGCCCGTGGTAAAAGTCGAGAAACATCTCCTAAGCATGTGACCGGTGAAATGTTTCAGACGTCATAGATAGTATGGCGATGGGCAAGAGCAAACCGAAGCAAGCGGCGCTGTTTTTCAGCGCCCAAGAGATCCCCAAGGCG
>CAMAVI010000078.1 GCA_945861625.1 Candidatus Sulfopaludibacter sp. SbA3 | reverse complement strand
CACCGTGATGATGCAGGCGCCGGCCGGCCGGCGACAAGGCCGCCCACGCCGCGTAGCGGGCGGCAATATCGAGTTGCGAAGCATGTTCTTCGGCCGCGTCGAGCCAATGGGACACGTGCTCGACGAAGCTCGTCTCCGTCAACGGCTCGCCGAATAAAGATTCAAGATCGGCGGCAAGAGCCGGCCCGTTATATCCAGCAGCCTTCTCCGGAGTCACGCCGCTGATGGCTTTCTTCTGGATGAATCGACGCTTCAACGAATAGAGAGGTCCAAGCTTGTGGTGGCGGGCCTGCAGGCGGCGCACGTCGTCAGAGATGCGGAAAAGCTCGCCAACAAAATCTTCGACGTGCGGAGCCAGGGCAATGATGAGCTCGGACTGGTCCTTGCGCGGCAGGTCCTCGGGACATCTCCGCGCCTTCATTAAGCGCTGCAGCAGCGCCATGTCGGTGGATTCCAATTGCTCCCGAAACGCCGCATCCAGGCGTACCAGGCCATCCCGGCTGTACAAATCCTCGTAGGCGAATCCAAAGGCAAGATGGAGCGGATCGTGGTTCTTATGCATTAGGCTAATTCGGGTTACCGGCGCGCAGAGGGGATAAATTCGATTATCCCACGGGCCAACGAAATCCCGAAATCTTAGGGCCCCTATAAATTCTGGGGGAACAAGGTTACTTCGATAGACCGGACGCTGCCAAGAACGAGGCGGCAACCTGTGCGGGCGGCAGATGCGCAATATCCACCTGCGCGTTCATCGTACGCATCTTTTCCACGTTGATTTTGCCTGAGAGCTCCCGGAGCGCGGGCAGCAAACCCGGCTGCGTGGACGATATGCTTTGCCGGACCAGAAGACTCGCTTGCCGGGGCGCGAAGTGGTTCCGGTCATCGCGCAATGTTTTCCAATCCTTCAACGTAAGAATTCCATCGGTGGCGCGCGCGACAACCATGGACAGGGATTTCTGCTCCAACGCCTTGAGAAGCAGTTCGCCGTCCATGCTGCGCGGCGCCGAGGCCATGGGCAACTTGTACTGCATGAGAGACGGCAAACCGTCGGCCAGTTGCTGAAATTCGATACTCGCGCCCAACTTCCAGCCTTCGCCCGCCTGTGCCGCCTCGCTCAGGTTGGAAACTTTCGCCGCGCGGGGATCGTCGGAACGGATGACGGCCACAAAGCCGTTGTCAAAACCGAGCGGGGACAGCAACTCCGACTGTGCAATCCGGCGCATTTCGCCGCGCGCCCGCTCATAAACCAGAGTGGGGTCCGGCGAAGGCTGCTCCTTCAAGACTTCGGTAATGATGGCGCCCGTGTATTCGGGATAAAGACTGATCTGGCCGTTCTGCAACGCTTGAAACGCATTCAGGGAGCCGCCCAGGTTAGGGCTGCGGTCAATTTTCCTCCCCAGGCGATGTTCCAGATGCTGCGCCACGATTTCGCTCAAGATCATCTGCTCGGTGGAGTTCAGCGAACCAACGGTAATCGGCGGGGGAGTATTCCCGCAACCCGCGAGCAGGCCCGCAAACATCAGAACACACGGGAAGCCGCGCCATCTCTCACGCTGGTAAGTCATGTCTCTCTTCAGGATAACCTGAGGAGTCGCGGATCATTGGTTTGTTATTCTGAGATCGTCGGCCTTACCGCATGTCTTTCCAAATACGTCCCGTCAAAGAATTTATCGTTCGGCCCGCTCTTCCGGCGGCTCTGTCACGGCTGCCTGAGTTGGGTCTGAATCTGATGTGGTGCTGGACTCACTCTGTACGGGCGGTATTCCGGCGCCTGGATCCGGTTGCGTGGCGAAATAGCCGCCACAACCCGGTGGTGATGCTCGGCCAACTCGAGCAGGCTACTTTGGAGCTGGCCGCGGCCGATCCGCGATTTCTGACGCTATACCGCAATGCATGCCAGGTGCTGGACTCCTACCTGGCCGCCCGTGTCCCTTCCGACATGCTGGTGGCGTACTTTTCGATGGAGTATGGCCTTCTAGATTGCCTACCCATTTATTCGGGAGGCCTGGGCGTACTGTCCGGAGATCACCTGAAGGCGTCGAGCGACGCCCTTCTTCCGCTGGTGGGCGTGGGCCTGCTCTACCAGAATGGATACCTGCAGCAGAAGCTGGACCCGGACGGCTGGCAGCAGGAACACACTCCCGTAAACGATTTCTATTCGTTGCCGGTCACGCCGGAAACCGGCCCGGATGGAAGAGAGTTGGTGGTCAGTGTGACGCTGACCCGCGTTGAGGTCTTCCTCAAGGTCTGGCGGATCGACGTCGGCCGCGTAAAGCTGTACCTGCTCGACAGCAACATCCCGCAAAACGCCGCGGTGGAACACCGGGAGATCACCAACCAGTTGTACGGAGGCGATAACCACAAACGCATCCATCAGGAAATCGTGTTGGGCATTGGCGGCGTGCGCGCTCTGAAGGCGTTGGAATTGCACCCAACGGTCTATCACATGAATGAAGGCCACTCGGCGTTCCTGGCCATCGAACGCATCCGTGTGTTGATGGCCGAACAGAACCTCAATTTTGAGGAAGCCCTCGCGGCGTCGCGAATCAGCAACGTTTTCACCACGCACACGTCGGTGCCGGCGGGCCTGGACCGCTTTGACGCCGGGATGATCCGGGAGCACTTTGAATCGTATTGTCAGCGCGCGGGTATCCCGTTTGAGACGTTTCTTGCTTTGGGAAAATCCGCTGGCGCTGGAGCCGATGAGCCGTTTTCGATGGCCATCTGCGCCATGCAGACCTCGGCCTTCCGCAACGCGGTAAGCCGCTTACACCGGAGCGTCTCGCAGGAAATGTGGACTGGGCTGTGGCCTAGTCTCCCCGTGTGGGAAGTGCCTATCGCTTCCGTCACCAATGGTGTGCACGTGACTTCCTGGATCAACGGAGACCTGGCGAGTCTTTACGATCAATACCTGCAGGCGGATTGGCGCGAGGGCGGAGGCGCAGCGGGGTCCTGGGACCATATTCACGAAATCCCCGCCGCCGATCTATGGGAAGCTCACCGGAAACGGAAGCGAAGACTAGTAGCCTTTGTGCGGGAACGCGCGGCGGCCAGTGCCCTGGCCCGCAACGCCCCGGCTCCGGAAGTGGAGCGCGCCGGCGAATTGCTCGACCCCGAGGCGTTTACGATCGGCTTCGCGCGCCGCTTTGCGACATATAAACGGGCCACCCTGGTGTTCCGCGATCTGGCGCGCCTGAAGCGGCTGTTGGGAAATCCCAAGATGCCAGTGCAGCTGGTAATCTCTGGTAAAGCGCATCCCAAAGACGTCCCTGGAAAGACCTTGATCCGTGAGATTGTCCAATTTTCCAAGGACCCGGAACTGGCGGGGCGGGTCGTGTTTGTCGAAGATTACGGCATCGAAGTGGCGGGCGAGTTGGTGCAGGCCGTGGATCTCTGGCTGAATACTCCGCGCCGCGGGGAAGAGGCCTGCGGAACCAGCGGCATGAAGGCCGGCATCAACGGTGTATTGAACCTGAGCGTGCTGGACGGTTGGTTCGACGAAGCCGCTGAGGAATCCGGAGGCTGGGCTATCGGCAGCCGCGAGCCGCATTCTCCGGATCGCGACGAGGTGCATGCCGCCGCCATCTACTCCATCCTGGAAAATGAAATCGTACCTATGTACTATGAGACGCGCGAAGAAGGCGTACCCCGCCGTTGGATGCGCCGCGTCCGCCAAAGTCTCCGCTACGTCAGCGCCAACTATAATTGCCAGCGCATGGTGGAAGACTACCGGTCCCAGCTCTATGAACCGGCGCATCGTGCGTACACGGCGATGGGCCGCGACAACTTTGCGCCGGCTCGCCAGTACGCCACTTGGAATCAGCGGATCCAGCAGCTCTGGCCGGAGGTACGCATCCTGGACGCCGGAATCGGCGAGTCGTCCATGGTGACCACGGGTACGACGATGCCGCTGACCGCACGCATCGATCTGGCCGGCTTGACGCCCGAAGACATCCGGATGGAAGCGCTGGTCGGCCGTATCGGGCCGCAGGGAGAACTGGAAGAAACCCAGGTTGTCGCGTTGGCTCCGCAAGGGCACGAGGGAGCGATTTGCACGTTCGGTTGCGATTATGTCCCGCTCAGCAGCGGCAGGCTGGGCTTTTCGGTACGCGTAAGCCCCAATCATTACGCGGACCCGCTGAACCGCCCCTGCAACGCGCCGACAAAGTGGCATCATCCCCAGAGCTAGGCGCAGCCAGACGCAACTAAACCCGGCCCTATTCAACAAACCGGGAGCCTAAAGTCGGGCCGGGACCATGCCGATAGGGGATCAGCACAAAGATTTTACTGGATTCCCGAGCCGTTCCGTGGTACATAGTGGATTAGACAGCAAACGGGCCGCCTGCGATTCATTTCACAGCACGGTTCTTTTCAAAGCAAGGTTCACGGCACGGCATCTGAATGCTCTGCCGTCTCTCGTAATCGAATTTATCTGATCTCCACGCAGCTCTAGCTGCAATCTAACTAAGGAGTGCCAACCAGCAATATTTATGGAAGGCGACCGAAAGTACAATCAACGCGGCTATCAGGAATCCAATCGTGATACCAACCGCGATGCCAGCCGTGATTCCAACCGCGAGGAGCGTCCGCGGCCACAGGGTCCCCGGCAGCCTATTGACCTAACCGGCCCGCGGCTGCCCCGCCTGGTGCAGGCAGTGGCGGCCACGCGCTGCTTCAATTGCGCCACAACATTGCTGGCCGGCGCGGATTTCCCCGCCGAATGCCCCAAGTGCCATTCCGCTCTGCATTGCTGCAAGCAGTGTTCCTATTTCGAACCGTCGACGCGCTTCCAGTGCACCAAGCCGATTCCGGTGCGTATTGCGGTTAAGGATCAGGCCAACGAGTGCACGCTCTTTAAGCCGCGGGTAACCGTGGCTCGCGACTCCGCGGCGGCGGCGCCCGCCACGCCGGCCGCGGGAATTCCGGGGCCGCGCAACGCGGACGACGCCCGCGCGGCGTTTGACAGCCTCTTTAAGAAATCCGACTAGCTTGCGTTCAACGCCAGAGTGTTCACTGCCAGAGCATGCAATGAACGATCAACGGGTGCCTGGCTCCGTCAAAGCCAATACTCCCACTTCCCCGCCGCGATCACATACACACTCAGGCACAAGTTCGCGACGGCATGCGCCAGAATCAAATCTCCCAGGCTCTTGGTGCGGACCATCCAGTAATTAAACAGAATACCGGCCACCAGCCCAACGTCCCAATAGGGTCCGTGTTCGCTGGCAAACAAGATCGCCACCACCCAGAACGACGTGGCGGAATACGCGCCCAGCGGAACTGTACGAAAGTCCGGACCCAGCAGCCAGCGCATCAGCCAGCCCCGCCAAAATAGTTCCTCCAGAATCGGCACCAGCACGGATGCGCGGAACGTCCGCAGCGCCAATACGGCCATGTCGTTCTTTTCCGCCGCGGACAAGGAACTGTGAATCGTGCCCACCACGGAGTTGTCAAACAACCACAGATGCCGGTATCCGGGATAGAGCAGATCGGGGACGATCCACAAAACAAATATCAGGACACCGATACCCAGGGTTCCAAACCAGTTGCGCACCTTGAAATCGAGCACCGGGCGCGACACCGCCCAGATCACGGCAATGAGGATGAGGATACGGGCCAGTTGATCCGCGCCGCCGGTCAGGGGCCAGACCGAGCCCAGAGCCAGCAGCGCCATGAACACCGCGAAGGGGGCGACATAGGGTACCGCGGGAGAACGGAGCACTTTAGGAGCCAGTTACCTTATAACGTCGCCAGCAATTCACGAATTTTTCCCGACTCATCCTTGGAGGGATTGAATCTCATCGCGGCTTCCAGCTCCCGGCGCGCCGAGGGCCGGTCGCCTTTCTGAATGAGCGCCATGCCGTAGTGCAACCGGTAGGTGGCGCGGGAAGGCTGGGCCTGGATCAACTCCCGCAAAGTTCGCACGGCATCTTCACTGAGGTTCTTCTTGATATAAATCCAACCCAAGGTATCCAGGATGTCGCTCGAGTTGGGCAGTTTTTGGCGCGCGCGCTGGGCCATGGTCAGCGCCTCATCCAAATCCACGCCCTCTTCGGCCTTGATGAACGCCAGATTATTCAGAGCAAATGGATTGTCAGGCTGAATCCGGAGCACTTGTTCGTATACCGGTTTGGCTTGATCGCGGCGTCCCGTGCCATCCAACAGCATCCCCAGTTGAAGCAACGGCCGGCTATCCGTAGGCGACGCCTGCGCGGCGCGGCGGAACGTATCCACGGCCAAGTTCACGTCCCCCTTGCGGCGTTGCGTTTCCGCCAACCGGATCAGCAAATCGGAGGATTTCGGTTCCGACTTCAGGAGTTCTTCATAAACGTGGATCGCATCGTCATAGCGCTGATCGCGAACATAAACGTTGGCCAGCACCAGCCGGAAATCGCGGCGCTCCGGCGAGCCGGAGACGGAGGTTTCCATGATCTTGATAGCGTCTCCGAATTTGTTGCTGGCAACCAAGGTCTCCGTGATTCCCACCAGCCCGCGCAGATCCTTCGGATTGGCCTTGTACAGATCCTGGAAGATCTGTTCGGCGCGTTTGAAGTCGCGGTCGACCCAGGCCAGGTATCCTGCCTGGTAGCGGGCGTCCGGATTGTTGGGAGAAAGGCGAAGGACGGTATCCAGCTCGACCTGCGCCTTGGCCTTGTCCCCAATCATCATCAGGGCCGTTGAGCGGATCAGCCGGGCCTGCAGATCGTTTTGATTCAGCGCGATCGCCTCATCGGCTTCCTTCAACGCCTTGGCGCTGTCTCCTTTTTGCAGATAAATGCGGGCCAGCAAGTCGCGGGCGACCAGGAAATCCGGCCGGATCTTGATGGCGGCCTCCAACTGCAGCCGCGCCTGTTCGACGTCCTGCTTAGCCACGTACGCGCGCGCCAGATTGAAACGCAGCAAGTGATTGTCGGGCCTCTTGCTAACCAGGGATTGCAGATCGTTGGCGGCCTGCGTAATCTGCGTGGCATCTCCGGTTTGCAACATGAGGGCCGCGCGCATGGAGACGGCGTCATTGTCCTTGGGATTTTCCTTCAATATGGATGCCAACAATTCATTCGCATCCGGATTGCGCCCCGTAGTCGCCAGCAATTCCACCAACCGTTTCTGGTAAGCCGACTTGTTCCGCGGGAATGCCTTGGCGCCGGCCTCGTATTGGATACGGGCGCTCTCAAACTCACGCGCACGGAAAAAGAAGAAGTCGCCGGCCAGCAGGCGGCCTTCAGGAAATTCCTTTTCATCGGAAACGCGCCGGATCACCGCGTCCAGGTCCTCGCGGCGGCGAAGCAGCAGGTAGTGCCCGGCAAGCTGAATCAAGAAGCTGGCTTGCTTGGGATTGCTCTCCACTTTCTGCTTCAGAATCTGCTCGCCTTTCTCCTTCTGCTCCTGTTTCATGTAATGCAGATAGAGCATGTCGTACATCGGCGCGAAAGTCTTGTTCTTATCGAGCACGGAGAGCGCGAGAGTCTCCGCTTCGGCGTTTTTCTTGTTGGATACCAGCGCCTGGAAGTAGGCCAGGGAGAGACCGGTCTGACCCGGCTTGACCCGCGCCGCCGCCTCGAATTCCCTCACGGCGCCGGCGGCGTCACCGGCGATCAGGCTCATCTGGCCGTTGAGACGATGGCCCTCATAGGAATTCGCGTCCAGTTGGAGCAACTTCAGGGACAGGTCCTTCGCTTCCTTCAGGAGTTCCTGCGAGTGCGAAGGGTCCTGCGTGGTGGCAATCATGTAAAGATCGGCGAGTTTCACGATCGCATCGGTATTGCCCGGCTGCAATTCGATGGTCCGCCGCAGAGAGCGCACGGCGTCTCCGTAGGCGGAAAGTTTCAAATTGGTCAGCGCCAGGCGGTAGTAGGCTTCGCCGAAGCGCAGGTCCTGTTGCAGGGCGCGCCGGTACATGATCGACGCTTCTTTATACTTGGCCTTTTCGAAGAACTTATTACCGTTTTCGAGGTAGCGCTTCGCCTGCACCTTGGGATCCCGGCTGCAAGACACCATGAGCGCCACAACTAATGGCAACAGCAGGAACTTAGAGGACTTCATTCTCTTCACTTCAACACACTTGAGCCAGTGGCGCAATGTCCTAACTTGCATTGCGCCAACCACCCGTTTCCAGTACAGTTGAAGCGGAGGCTACGCACATGGCGTTCTGCAGTCAGTGTGGTTCCGCGGTGGAAAACAAGTTCTGCGCCCAGTGCGGGGCCGCGGCTGGGTCCGCGCCGGCAGTGAGCCCTCCCCCCGCGCCACCGGCGGCGCAGGCAGGCCTGGAGGAGAATCTGGCATCCGCGCTGTGCTACCTACTCGGCTTGTTGACAGGAGTATTGTTCCTGGTGTTGGAACCTTACAACAAGAACAAAACGGTACGTTTTCACGCCTTTCAAGCGATTTTTTTGCACGTCGGCGGTATTGCTGCGTTTATCGGAATCGCGATCGTCACCGGCATCTTTCACTTCGTCCCATTTCTAGGAACGATCTTCGCGGCGATCCTGTATCCGGCCCTAAGCCTTGGCTTTTTCGTTCTCTGGTTGGCGCTGATGTACAAGGCTTACAGCCGGGAGCGCTGGGTTCTTCCCGTCATCGGGGAGTTCGCGGAAAAGCAGGTGTAGCCCGATCGGGCCGGCGCGCGTCTTATGTTTTTGCGGATCCTGTTCTCATTGCTGACGATCGCGGCCCTGGCGTGCGGGCAGACACCGCCGCCGCCGGCTACGCAAGTCGCTCCCAGCATCGGCATGATCGACTTCTACGGCTTGAACAAAGTCACGGAAGACCGGTTACGCGGCGCACTCGGCTTCCGCGCGGGCGAGCCATTCCCGCGCTCCAAGGCCGACGTCGAAGAGCATCTCGATACGATCTCCGGCGTTGTGGAATCGCATCTGGAAGCGGTGTGCTGCGACGCAGGCAAGATGATTCTCTACGTGGGCATCGAGGAACGCGGCGCGCCGCACTTCGATATCCGCGAAGCACCCGAAGGGGAAGTGGTTCTTCCCCCGAACGTCATCACGGCCTACCGCGATCTTCTGGCGGCCGTGGAGAGCGCGGCGCGGCGCGGCGCCGCCGCCGAAGACCTGACCCGCGGACACGCGCTTGCCGCCGACCCCTTGACGCGGGAGATCCAGCAGCAGTTTCCCGAAATCGCCCGCGAACACATCCGCGAACTGCGCGATGTATTGCGCAATTCGATCGACGATGAACAACGCGCCATCGCCGCCCATGTGATCGCGTACGCGCCGCGCAAGACCGATATCGCCGATGACCTGCAGTACGCCCTGCGCGACGCCGATCCCGCCGTGCGCGCCAACGCGGCCAGGGGAATGATGGCACTGGCGGTTTACACGCGGCTCAACGCGGATTCCGGACTCAAGCTGGAGCCGACCTGGTTCATCGAGATGCTGCATTCGCTCTCCTATTCCGACCGTGATCACGCGCTGCGCATGCTGCAGTTGCTGACGGATACGCGCGACCCGCTGGTGCTGGGGCCCATGCGCGATCGCGCTCTCGATTCGCTGTTGGAGATGGCCCGCTGGAAGACCCTGGAGCACGCGCTGCCCGCCTTCGTTCTGGCCGGCCGGATCGCCGGCAGCAGCGACCAGGAGATTCAGGATGCCTGGACACGCGGCGACCGCGAAGCCGTTCTATCCAAGCTCACGGACAAGAAGAAGGCTGGCAAGTAGAGGCGCGCCCACGTTGTAACGCCGCCACATTGACACGCGACATTACAACGCCGTGTCATGAGTATCCGCACCGTGTTACGATGAATCTAGACTTCGTTCGGTGGATTCCCCGTATGGTCATTTTAATTACAATCTTGCACGTAATTGTCTGTTTGTTCCTGGCGGTAGTGGTGCTGTTGCAAAGCGGCAAGGCGGCCGATCTCGCCGGGGCGTTTGGCGGCATGGGCTCGCAGACGGTGTTTGGCCCGCGCGGCTCGGCCACGGTCCTGTCCAAAGCGACCACCATCGCGGCGGCGCTGTTCATGTTGACATCTCTCTCGTTGTCGGTGTTGTCCACACGGAATGGCAAGTCCTCGCCGGCGATTTTCCAAAAGTCGCTTCCGGGGACGACCAACGCTAGTCCCATCCAGGTGACGCCGTCGCAGGCGGCTCCGGCGGCGCCCGCCGCGCCACCCGCCGACCAGAAAAAGTAAACCTGGCCAAGGGGCAATGGGCGGTTCCACCCCCAGAGGTGACGGAATTGGCGGACACAGTCGTTTGACGTGATTCTGCCGCGGGTCTTTGGATTAACGGTTTGCTAGCTTCTGATTCATGGAAAGCTAGCGTGGTGTGCGGATGTGGCGGAATTGGCAGACGCACTGCCTTGAGGTGGCAGCGGGAGTAATCTCGTGGAGGTTCAAGTCCTCTCATCCGCACCAAATATCAGCCCTCGTATCACCAGGATACGGGGGCATTTTTCGTCTGTGCCCAAATTGTGCACAAAGGATTCTGGGCTTTGCCCCCTACAACAGTCCACGCAGTTCCAGGAAACGGGTTTGAATCTCCTCCCCTGTCGGATAGGGACCATAACAGAGCATTCCGCACTGGGCATCGTATTCGACACCGATGGCCTGCGTCAAGCTCAGCCGGTGGGAAAAGCGCATCGCTGTTCGCGAAGCTCATTTCGTGCGGATGAAAGCCATCAGGTCGTCGATGCGCTTCTGGCGTGCGGGCGACCACTTCGCATAGTGCTTGCGGACGATGACGGGCGAATTACCGAGGATGTCGGCGATATCCTCGCGTGTGGCGTTTGCATCCGGGTCTGCGCGTGATCGCTGCTTGATGCCCACGCGGCTCTCCGTGCCATTGAACCAGTGCATCCCCGTCATGTGAGCGATGTATACTGGCCGCAGGTGTTCGATCACCTGAGCGAAGGAGGACCTCTCAAGTGTTCATGAAATCCACGCAAACGAAATTATTTCTGGCTGTCTCCGCCATTGCAGTCTTAGTCACGGCCGCTCTGGCGCAATCGCCATCGCGGGCCGCGCTGGGAAAAATCGACTTCCAGGCGCTGCTGGATGCGGCGCCGGCCTTGCCGGCCACAACCGCCGAAGCGGGCAATCGGACGTATGGAGCGGATGTGAAGTCGGCGGATCAGGGCGCGCTCAATTCGTTCTATGCGCCATTCGAACAGCGCGTGGCGGCCGCGCGGGCGGCCATTCAAGGCGCAGTGGCGAACCGTGGCGCGGATGATGCGGCTGTGGCCGATCGTGCCGTCGCGCAGGCTAATGCCAGCCCCATCATCAGCAGGATGGGCGGGATCGAAAAGATGGGCCAGATGTCGGAGCAAGAGCTGCAGCAGGCCGCGGCCCAGGCCGCCGGAGGTTATGTGCAAAGCATGGCGGGAGCGCCTCCGGGAGCCGGGGCCGGCATACAGGCCATGATGCAGCGCATGATGAACGACCCCGCCTACCAGGCCCGCTTCGAGAAGATGAGCAAAGCCGAGCAGGAAGCCGAGATGCGCAAGATGATGGGCAATACAATGGCTCCCGCGCCGCCATCTGGACCGACGGCCGCGGAACGTCAGGCGAAGCAGGCTACTACGGAGACTGCCTCGGTTGTCGCCCGACAGCAGGAACTCGGCGCCATATTCCAGCGCTTGAGCGAAATCGATGCGGAATTTGCCAAGAGAAACGGAGCCATTGCGGCGGCGCCCGGCGGCCACAACCAGATCCGCGAAGACGTCAACGCCAAACTAGCCCGTGTACCGATGATCAAAGGCGGTGAGGCGGGGGACATACGTGAGCCCATCCAGGAACAGTCAGTAATTCGGGAGCACGCAACTCGCGACCGCGAACGCGCGACCGCCGAGCTGCAGCAACAGGCCGCGTTGTTCAATCAGCGCAAGGCTCGTTACAAGGAAGTGGCCACGGCGTACTCCAACTGGCTTCGCGGTTCAGGGGGAGTCAATACCCAGACGGCCCAATTGCTGGACGACGCCTCTGTGCAGATCGCCGTGCGCATGGAGGAACAACTGATCCAAGTTTCCGAGAGTCTCGGAAAATATTCTTCTGGCGCCACCAGCAACGCGGCTCAATACGAGCAGGCCTATCAAGTCAGGATGAGTGAGCCGTTGGTCAAGAGTGCGTCTTCCGCCAAGGGCGCCGCCGCCGGCAAGAGTGACGATGCCAACAAGGGCGACGATGCAAGCAAGCGTCCGCCTTCGAAGCGGGAATCTATCTTTAAGCGGTTACCTTCCATTAAGTAAGCCGCAGACCTTTGTGCGGGGCGGATCTAACGCCGGCGATCAAATCGCGCGTCGCCCTCGGTCTGGCTCAAGACCATGTGCGTCACCGCGCCGGCCGCGTCCAAGACGAATTCGGCGGCCGCGCCTGTCGATTCGAACTTCGTCTCCGATTGCGGAACCAGAGGAAGCCCGTTCAAATAGAGCCGCCCGCCGCGCAGAGTCACGTTCTGCGACTTGCCCATGAAGGCCCGCACATTCGGCGACCCCTGCCGATACTCGTACGCTCCGGCGTACTTGGCAAGAACATCCGGGCTGACCTCGATACCCGTGTTCGCGGTGGAGATCATGTGCGTCTTGTTCCGGTCCGATTCGTTGCACACGTTCTCCAGCAGGTCGGTATCCGCCGCGTAGTTCACCGCGAGCGAAATACGTAAAGGCCGGGTCAGGACTTCAGGATCATCGTACGTAATCTGATACTGCATGTGCCCGAAATCCGCGCGCCGGAATCTTTCGGTCACCCGCAGTTTTTCGGAATGCCCGTGACCCGCGCGATCGAGCCACGTCCGGTCATTGAAGCCGGCCGACTCAACCACCAGCGTGTCGTCCTCCCAGTGGCCTACCGAGTAGCCCAGCCATGCAGGGTTCGGATCCTTGGGCAGCGCGCGTCCATCCAAATAGAGCTGCCGGAAGCGCCCAGTGCCGCTCTCATACAGCACCGCCGCCACTGTGGGCGACTGAATGATCCGGTACATCATGTTCAACATGTCTGAAGGTCCTCCGGGCAGGCAGTTGGTGACCGGATCGTCGCGCCGGAAATCAGCGACGCGTTTCAGGAAGAGGGCTTCCGCTTCTGGCCGCAGAATGTCCTGATCCTTGGCGTCCCGCAACACATTAAAACGGTAAGCGGAGGTTACATCGGGTTGCCAAACGCCTGAGAAATCGGGTTTGCCATCCGCCGTGCGCGGCGCCGGAGCCGAAAGATTGGGCTTGCCGTCGGGAGTACGCGGAATCCCCGGCGCCGGAAAGTCCAACCACTGCGCCTGCGCCGCTCCTGCAAGGACCACGAAAAGAAACACAGCCAATCGCATATTTGCACCTCCAGGGTTCAATTTATACCTCTGCTCTGCCGCCCTCTACCTTACAGCGACATTGCGCACCTTGGTCCAGCGCGACTTGCCGTCCGGGCCTTCGATATACAAATTGACGGTGTACTCTCCGGCCTTCTGATATTGATGGATCGGATGCTGCTCGGTGGAAGCCGCGCCGTCGCCGAAGTCCCAGCGCCAGGACGTGATCTTACCGGTGGATTCATCCTGAAAAGCCAGTAAGCGGCGGTCCATGTCGAGAATTTTGAAAGACCAGTGGGCGTCGATGGGCTTGCGCGGCGCGGGTTCGCGAGGCATCAGCCGGAAAGCTACCAGGTCGTCGGCATTGCCGTACATCGTCCCCTTGTGGGAGAGGTTCCAGAATCCCTTGTAGTCTTTCTCCTCCGGGCCATCGTAGTCGAGAACCGCCCACGACATCCCGATCAACTTGTTTTCGGTGAGCTTGGAGACCACGGCGCGCTCCGGGCCATCGAAGGGCGCGTAATCGAACGGCGTGATCCAAAATTCGAGAGTCAGCTTCCCCGCCTCACCGTGCTTGAAATTGTAGTTGTATGCGGCGTTCGCCCACGGCAGTTCCTTGGCCCAGGCCTGCGCGCCCCAGACGAAAGCCCAGTCACGCTCCGGCGCCGGAGTGAAGATGTGGTAGTTCTGCGCGTGGACACCGTGCAACTGGAAAAACGTGTCGCCGCCCAGCACCTTGGCGTTCGGATGAAACGCAGTAATCAGAGGTCCGCCGGATAGATCCGCGTCCACGACCAGCTCAAAGATGTCATTGTGGCGGCTGTGATCGTCGAAATCCCAGAAATTGTCGTAGGCCTCGTAGAGAAAATACAGGCGGTTGAGTCCCTTTACCCAACCCACTTTGACCTTGACATCTAGATCTTTCCGGTCGAGGGCGTTTCCTTTGAGCGTTTCCTTAAGCTGGTCCATGCCGATCGAATAGCTTTCCGGAACCATGGACCAATCCGTAGCGTCGCCGTCAATGCGCGGGATCTTGTCAGCCGGAAACTGAAAGATCTTGAATTCCACGCCAGGACGTTCCAGCGCGGATACTGTCGCCGCGGCAATCGCAAATAACAGGAGGACGTTGCAGGAAATTCTCATTCTGCGTCAATTCTAAGCCAGACCGAGAACCGGGAGACGGCGAGCGCCGCTCGCGGCCATGGACCAGCGCAATACCCTGCTAGTCATGTATCTGCTTCGCAGGCCTCGCCCTGCATGGTCCGGATACCGCCTACGGCTGAGAGACTGGCGGAGGAAGAGGGATTCGCTGGTCCGTCGCGCTCTGATTCGACGCAAGTTGTTGATTCTCTGATTTGCACGATTTGCACAAATTGCGGGAAAAAGCGGCTTTTGGCGGCTTTGAGATGCAAACTCGCTACAGCAGTCGCTCAGCCCTCTAAACATCTTTACCGCAGATAGCATAGCGCACGAGAACGGCGCAGACCGATAGCATGCGAACAACAGGACTGGACCCGAGCCCGCGATGAGGTACTCTGTTCCGTGGCTTCCCCAGCCTTTAACCCGCTGGAGTAAGCCGGGCCGCCATTCGAGTAATGGACCCCGCTCGTGCAGATTCATGGGGTTCGCGCCCGCGCTAATCCCAAAGCGCCGCGAACGTCATCTTACACGGCCCGGGATAGCACACGGTTCAACCGTTGCACGAAGTTATTCGGGTCCGCCAACGGCACTCCTTCAATCAGAAGCGCCTGTTCAAACAGCAGCCACGAGGCATCCTGAATCAGCCCTTCGTCCGTTGCGGACTTGAATTTCTTGACGAACTCGTGATCGGGGTTGATTTCCAGAATTGGCTTGGTTGCGGGAAAGTTTGCCTGGCCCATCGCCTTCATCATCTGCTGTATCTTTATCGACGGCTCGGCTTCGTCGGAAACGATGCAAGAGGGGCTGTCCGCCAGGCGTACGGAGGCGCGGACATCTTTTACGGCCTCGCCCAAAACAGCCTTGATCTTTTCCAATAGCGGCTTTAGATCCGCGGTCCTGTCCGGTGTCGACTCGTCCTTGAACTCTTCGCTGGTCGAGGCCATGTTCACGGCTTTGAGTTCAACGTCTTGGTATCTATCAACCCCGCTGAAGATAATCTCGTCGATGTCGTCGTCAAGCAGAATCACTTCGATATCTTTCTTGCGGTAGATCTCCAACAGTGGCGAGGTGCGCAGCAGGCTCGCTGGGGCCCCCGTGATGAAATAGATTCCCTTCTGCCCTGCCTGCATTCGGGATTTTACTTCTGCCAGGCTCGTATAGCCGTCCACCTTCGTCGATTTCACGCGCACTAGTTCCAGGAGCGTTTCTCGGTTCGCGAAATCGCCGTACAATCCTTCTTTGAACGGCCGATTGAATTGCTCGATAAACTTCAGATAATCGTCAGGCTTTTCAGTCGCGATACTCTTCAGCTCCGACAATACCTTCTTCACGCTCGCGGTACGAATGTTATTCAGAATCTTATTCTTCTGTAAAATCTCTCTGCTGACGTTCAGCGGGAGGTCCTCGCTGTCGATAATCCCGCGTAGGAAGCGCAGGTATCCTGGCATGAGTTCCTTCGAATCGTCGGTAATAAATACACGCTTGACGTAGAGCTTGACGCCGGGCCGGTAGTCGGCCTGGTACAGATCCATCGGGGCGCGGGAGGGAACGTAAAACAGGGTTGTGTATTCCATCGTGCCTTCAGCATTGGTGTGGAACCAGAAAAGCGGAGCCTCCCAATCGCCGGAGATCGTTTTGTACAGTTCTTTGTAGTCGTCTTCCTTGAGCTCATTCTTCGGACGCTTCCATAACGCACTCGCCGAATTGACCTGCTCCGTCGTTCGTGTCTTGACGGACCTCTTCTCTTCTTCATTCCACTCGCTCTTGTCGGCCGTAAGGAAGATCGGGAAAGCGATGTGGTTCGAATATTTCCTGACGATTTCGCGAAGCTTGTAACTGTTGGCGTACTCCTTGCCTTCGGCCCCTCCGTGCCAACATAGCTGAGACACTCCTCGTTCCTTAATTACAGTGCAGGGCGAGAAAGAATCTCTTACACATGAACAACCATAAGGTTCCCGCGCTTCCGCCAGCGGTTTTGCTGCCGGTGGCACGTAGG
>CAMAVI010000077.1 GCA_945861625.1 Candidatus Sulfopaludibacter sp. SbA3 | reverse complement strand
CCGCAAGTACCCCGTTGGGCGCAAAATCACGGATGAAGAGTTTGCCCATGTCCATCTGAAGCCCGACACATTTCATGGCGAATGGAACTACACGATCCATCCAAGCACAACCGTTAGATGTAAAGGTTATTGATTTACGCTGCCTTACTACTCCATGGTCCTCACAGCATCAGGTGGTGTCCACCAATTCCTGACCGAAGTACATTTTTGGACTCTGGTATCCGGAGCACTCCCTCCCGGCATGAATCTCTCGCTTTACGGAGCTTTCTATGGAACACCTCAGAGTCCAGGGGTGTTTCGCTTCACCTTGCAAGCGGCCGACAACTTCGAATATTCGAAGTCGACCCGGGAATTCACGCTGGTGGTCTCAGGTGGCTTGACGATCTCTCCCGGCACGCTCCCGCCGGGCAACGTCGATTCTGTCTATTCCCAGAAGCTTGCAGCAACCGGCGGCACCGGTCCTTATTCCTGGTCTTTGGCGTCGGGGACCCTCCCGCAGGGTTTGTTGCTATCCCAGGCAGGCCAGATCACTGGCACGCCCACCGCCATCGGAACCTCAAGCTTCACTGTAAAAGTGGTCGATACGACCAGCAAGAGCGGCACCGCTGTCTTCAGTCTCGCAATCAGCGCGCCTCTCGGCCCCGTCTTCATCGGCTCCACGCCGCACATTGCTGCCCAGTCGGACTGGGTTACGACGTTCACCTTGGTCAACAAAGGGACCAAGACGGCCCAAACGCAAACCAAGTTTTTTGGTGATTCCTCGGCGCCTGGTGGCGGCGGTCCGCTGACCTTGCCGCTGGTTTTTCCGCAGCAGGCCGCATCTCTGTCCGCGGCATCTCTTGACCAAAACATATCCGCGAACGCTTCTCTGATCGTGCAGACGGCAGGGTCACGGGATTCTCCACTGCAGATCGGCTCGGCGCAATTCGCGGCGACCGGCTCCGTGGATGGGTTCGCGATTTTCCGTCTGATCCCTGGATCGCAGGAGGCCGTGGTGCCGATGGAAACCCGCGACGCGAGTTCCTATCTGCTTGCTTTTGACAACACGGGTGGCACTGTCTTGGGGGTAGCGGTTGCTAGTGTCTCCTCGCAGCCGGGCAACGTGAGCATCGTGATCCGGGACGAGAATGGCGCGATGATCAGCGACTCGGGCGCTTCGCTCGCCTTGGGGGCAAACGATCATACGTCGTTCGTGTTGCCCCAAAAGTATCCCGTTACGGCCAATAAGCGCGGCACGATCGAGTTCATACGGCCCGCGGGCGGCCGTATCAGCGTGCTGGGCATCCGTACTACGCCTCTGAACAACACCTTCACACTCACCACGATTCCCGCGCTGGCGAATGTGGGCCCCGGCGGGGGCAGTATCGCGCATATCGCCACCGGAAGCGGCTGGCGGACGACGTTTGTGCTGGTCAATACGAGTGGCAGCGCGGCGGAGGCGCGGTTGAACTTCTTTGCCACCGGCAGCGGAGCTCCGCTGGCCATTCCACTCTTGTTTCCCCAATCCGGCGCCGGATCCAACACCGTTGCTTCTTCCGTGAGCAGAATCATCGGGCCGGGCGCGACGCTGGTGGTGCAAAGCGAGGCTTCCCTTTCCGATCCGGTTACGATCGGCTCTGCGCAGCTAACGGCCACCGGTCCCATTGGCGGATTCGTCATCTTCCACTACACGCCGAACGGGCAAGAGGCAGTGGTGCCATTGGAAAGTAGAACCGCCCAGGGATACCTGATCGCATTTGACAACACGGGAGGCACGGTCACGGGAATCGCCGTGAACAGTGTTTCCGCCCAGTCGCTGGATGTTCCGGTCATTGTTCGCGACGACGCCGGCGCGCAGATCGATAACGGCGCCTTGGCACTGGCCGCCAACGGCCATCTCTCGTTCACTCTGGGGATTGACAAATTCCCGGCGGCGGCCGGTAAGCGCGGCACCATCGAATTCGTCACGCCCGCGGGCGGGCAGATCGGCGTCTTGGGTATCCGCATCCCGCCCACGCTCACTTTTACGACACTGCCCGCGCTGGCGAAGTAGAGTTTGGCGGAAATACTGTGAGCGGAACTTGCTTCTCCTTCCGCTCGCCCTCTACCCTCAAATGAAGGGGCCAAGGAAAGTACCCACGTGCGGGGCGAATCTCACAATCCGAAGACCGTTGTCCGCAAGCAACCCGCGTTCTCGCTGCTCAAGTACCGTGTGCTCACGCTGCTGTCGATCCTGGGCCCCGGCTTCATCACCGCCAACGTCGATAATGACCCCGGCGGCATCTTCACCTACTCGCAGGCGGGCGCTAAATACGGCTATACGCTGCTGTGGACGCTGATCCCCACCACCATCGCGCTGATCGTGGTGCAGGAGATGGCCGCGCGCATGGGCGCCATCACCGGCAAAGGACTCTCCGATCTGATCCGCGAAGAGTTTGGCCTGCGCGCCACCTTCGTGACCATGGCCATCCTCTCGATGGCGTTCTTCGGCACCATCGCCGCCGAATTCGCCGGCATCGCCGCCGGCATGAGCGTCTTGGGCGTCAGCAAGTATCTTTCCGTGCCCGCCGGCGCGGCGCTGGTATGGATCGTGATCGTCAAGGGCCGCTACAAGCGTGTCGAACGCATCATGATTCTTCTGATGCTGATCTATCTGACTTATCCGGTCTCCGCGTTTCTGGCCAAGCCGGACTGGAACCTCGCGCTGCACGACACGCTGGTGCCGCAATTCCACGGCGACACGCCATACCTGATGATGATCATCGGTCTGGTCGGCACCACCATCACGCCCTGGATGCAGTTCTATCTGCAATCCGCCATCGTCGAAAAAGGCGTCGACCGCCGCCATTACCCGATGAGCCGGCTGGACGTCATCTTCGGCTGCATCGTCACCGACGTCATCGCGTTCTTCATCGTCGTCGCCTGCGCCGCGACGATTTTCAAAGCGGGAGGCGGTAGCCAGGGAGGCGCGGGTATTCGCGACGCCGCCGATGCCGCCGCCGCGCTACGTCCCTTTGCCGGCGAGTTCGCCAGCGCTCTGTTCGCCATCGGACTGGTGAATGCATCGCTGCTTGCCTGCGCGATCCTGCCGCTGGCCACCGCGTTTAATATTTGTGAAGGGCTGGGCTTTGAGGCAGGCGTCGACCGCCGATTCTCCGAGGCGCCCATTTTCTACTGGCTGTACACGCTGCTGATTGTGTTCGGCGCCGGATTCGTTTTGATTCCGCAACTCCCCTTGCTCAAAGTGATTCTGCTCTCGCAGGTGGCCAACGGTATTCTATTGCCCATCGTGCTCTTTTACATGCTGGTGCTCATCAATCGCAAGCGCATCATGCAGGAGTACACCAATAAGCCCTGGCAGAACGTCATCGCCGGGTCCACCGCCGTTATCATGGTGGCTCTGACCGCCGCGCTGGTGTGGAGCACGGTGACGTAGACAGAGAAAGAGAATCCATGCCCGACGCTGACGACCTTCGCCGCCACTACGCTTCGCTATCCGATGAGGCGCTGCTTGATCTTGACCCGGACGATCTCACGGAAGTGGCTCGCCTCTGTCATGGCGAAGAACTGACTCGGCGGCGGCTCACCCGCTACGATACCGCTGCGCCGGGCGGTGATGGGTCCGCTGGTGCACCAGAGTGGCTCGAAGATGCCGCCTGCGTTTGCGCCTTCGATAGCGGACCTGGGCAGCAGCCGACCGAGCAGCTACAGCAAGCGGAAAGCATTCTCGCTTCGGCGGCGATCCCGTATTTCGTCAACGCGACGCAGGTGGACCCCGTCAGCGGCAGCCCCCAGCCGCGATACCGGTACGAAGTGATGGTGCCGGGCGCGCTCCACTTGCGGGCAGTCAGTCTCCTCGATCAACGTTTGTTTAATCCGGAACTGGCGGCGGAATGGGCGACGCATTTCGAAATGCTGACCGATGACGAATTGTCCGCCCTGGATCTGGACGATCTCACCGCGGGACTCCTCGACCGCGTCGAGCGCCTGACCAAAGCCTACGAAGCTGAGCGCGCCAAGCGCGGACTTTGAGAGGATACTGCCCCGATTGTCGTGCGGTACGCACCAGCCTGATTTGTGCGATGGGTGCCGCAATTGGAGTAAAATTACCAGCAAATGATGCGTTTTCGCCTAACGTGGCTGTGCTGCATGTTAACCGTGCCTGGCATCAGCTTCGCGGAAAGTGCAAAGGCCGACACGGCGCGTTTGACTGCGCAACTATTTCGCATACGGCAAAAGGGCGCCAAATACAGTGTATCTGCCTCCGAATATCAATCTGTACGCGCCGCGTATCAGGCATGGATCGACGCAAGGCTGCAGGCGGGGATCGCTCCAGAAACAATGAATGACGAACTCAGGCGCGCCAAACTGTTCCTCCCTGGGAGCCTGGACATAGGCGATAGATTCAATTCATATGCGGGTTTCTTGGGAGAAATTGAAATCCGATCGTCTCACGGTGCTGATGACGTATTGATACTGACATTCAGTTTCAATGCCGGTATTAACTGCAATTCTGACGAAACGGTTCTTGTTTACCAGCGCACGCCCCTACGCTTAATCGCCGCGGTGAATGGCCAGAAAGCTTTCACGCATGGGTATATCTTGGAAGATTTCGACATTGGTAGAGAAGATCGTGGTATTCGAGTTGCGGCATCGGCGTGGACTTTTTCGAGATGCACCAGCAATTGGGGCGGCCACCGTTTTCGCATCGACTTGACTGGCCCCAGGCTAGAGAATCTCCTGGATCATGAGTCCGTTGGCGGTTTCGGTTTCGACACACAAGTGCGCGTTGCCGGTAATATCGCTACGTTTGAGTATAGGGGAAGTCTCGCGGACCCCAAAATCTTGGTACGTGACGGCATCATGCGCTTCCGTGTTGGCGGGAATGAAGTGATTCGGCAACCTCCTATAGCGCGATCGTATGCAAGCTTCATAGGTGAATGGTTGGCGATGGACGATACGGAATCTTCTCGTTGGAGCTCTCTGCAAGCACAGGCGTACCATAAGGATCTAGCCTCGCGGAAAGAATCTTTTGAATTCGACTATGTCGCGGATTGCGCCGACTCGCCTGCGGGCCGGGAGATCGGTGTCCGGTGGGAGTCTGGGTCTTCTACTATCTTCCGGATCGCAGGCACGCGTGCGCCCGACATGCGCATGGTTTCCGTATCAAGTCAACGTTCGTCGATGTGTCATCAAAGCGACGTCATGACTATCCTGGAAAGCGCTCTCAAGGAACTGCCGATGGAGTAGCTGACGTGCGCCGGTGGCGTGGGAGTGCCAGTATGCCGATAATGAAGTGAAAGCGTCTACTGAATGACCGTCACTCTTGAAATCCCGGAAGAACTCGCCCGGCGGTTAGGCCCCGAGGCAGCACGCATGTCGCGGGAAGCTCTTGGGCTCGAAGCCCACCGGCAAGGCCTGTGGACCGACGCCGAACTTGGCCGCTTCCTCGGTCTGACCCGTCTGGCACTCGATCAGTTCCTCAAGGATCATGGCGTCGCTCTCGCCTACGGCTGGGATGACCTGGAGCGCGAGCGCCAGCTTCATCGCGAACTTACCGGTTCGTGATGCTGATCGTCGCTGACACGAGTCCGCTATCCGAAGGCCATCGTCGAGCGTTTACTCGAAGAAGACGCGGCTCGTTGATGATATACTCATTTCCCGAAGGCACACACCCGGAGGTGTACACAATGACTCGCAGACTTTTGGCTTTCTTGCTTACCTTCACGGTGGGCGCGGTGGTGGGCAACCTGGCGATTCCTTCGCTGGCCCAGTCGGCCCGCAAACCGTTCATGATCACCCGCATTTACAATGGTCCCGATAACGTCGCGCATGCGGAAGAAGTGGAGATGAATTTCACCAAAGAGGTGTCCAAGATGCTGCCCATCATCGGCGCCGAGCTCCATCGCGGAGCGCCCGGCCGCGTTTCCGACTGGCACCAAGGCCCCAGCCGCCGCTACGTGATCACCATGAGTGGCCGCGGAGAACTCGAAGTTGCCAACGGCAAGAAAATTCCTGTCGGGCCCGGCCACATTGAACTCATTGAAGACACCGCCGGCAAGGGCCACATCACGCGCGTGATCGGCGACCAGGACCGCGTGACTCTGCATCTGATCGTCGACAAGCCGGCCAAGTGACGCGTGCGGTCGACCGCGCCTACTTCTTCGCTGCCTGATGCAGCGCGAACGCCGCGCCCTGGGGGTCCAGGAGCTGCGCGATGCTGCCGCCGGGAACAGGCATGGGTCCGTTCAGGAACTTCGCGCCCAGCTTGGTCGCGCGCCCGATCGCAGCATCGAGGTCGGAGGTCTCCGTATAATACAGCCACGCCGGAGGCATCGGCGCACCTTTCGGAATCGTCATCATGCCGCCCATTTGTTTTCCGCCGATGCCGAAGATGCGGTAGGTCCCCATCGCGCCCATGTCCATTTCGTGAACCATCTGCCAACCGAAAACCTGCGCATAAAAAGTGAACGCGGCGGAGCTGTCGCTGGTCAGCAGTTCGCGCCAGCAGAACTCGCCTTCCTGGGACCCATCGTGCAGCGTCATCGCGGCGTTCGGCTTGAAAATCATGATGACCGCGCCCTGCGGGTCCGCGATCACCGCGAAGCGGCCGACCGTGGGAATGTCGGTGGGGTCTTTGTAGACGCGGCCTCCGAGAGTCTTGGTGAGCGCAACGGTCGCGTCGACATCGGCCACCTGGACGTGGCCCGCCCAGTGCGGCGGCGCGCCCATCTTCGCGGCTTCCTCCGGGAGCTTCATCACGCCGCCGAGCGGCCCCTGGCTCCCCATCCACATGATGTACTCGGCGTTGCCCGGGAACGGCTGCGTCTTCCACCCGATGACATCGCTGTAGAAGGCGATAGCCGCCACCGGATCCTTGGTCATGTGCTCGTACCAGACGAAATGTCCGTTGCTCGCTTGTTCCATGGCTCTCACTTTCCTCCTTAAGTGGGTGAAGCTCTCTGCTCCCCGATTCTACACCTGCCTTGCGATGGCCTTGGCCGGACTAGGGAATGCGGCGTAGTTACGAAGTCCATCCGCCATCCCGCCACCAACTTGGTGTAGGCCTCTACGCGCCGGATAGACTGGCGAAATAGTTGCCCATTTTGCCGCGACCGGCGCCGCCAGCGCTTCACCCTCGCCCCATCATCGCGCGTCTTTGTTTAGCGAGCAGGTTCTAGTACTTATGCCGGCTGTGGACTCTTGACGGGACCCGATATAGCGTTCAATATCAGCCAGCGGCAACTCCGTTACCAGCCCTGGCGTGGAAGCACGCTCGTGTGGCTTTCCACGGGGTTTCCGCCATTAACTACTCGGAGGAGTGAAAGTGAAACACATCGCAAAGCTTATTCTCTTGATTACGCCGGTGGCTGCATTCGCCGGCCACTACCATCCCCCTCGCCCATCAGTTGTACCGGAGATCGACGCCGGGGCAGCCGCGAATGCGCTGGCGATCGTCGCCGGCGGCGTGCTCATGTTCCAAGCGCGCCGGAGGCCGTAGCCGGAGACGTTCTTGGGCTTCACGCGCGATTCAGTTGAAACAGCTCACACCCGCCGCGCGATCACAACCGTGATGTCGTCGGCGGGCGGGGCGCCTTCGGTGTAGACTGCAACCGCGGCGTGAACTGCCTCCACGATTTCCATCGCTGGACGGTCCGCCATGGAGGCCACCAGTTCGGCTAGGCGCGTCTCGCCGAAGTCTTCGTCGTTCCGGTTGACCGCTTCCGTAACGCCGTCGCTGAACAGCACCAGAATATCGCCCGGCTGCATCTGCGCTCGTGACTCGGTGTATTGCGCGAAGGGCAGAATGCCCAGAATCATGCCGCCGCCTTCGAGTTGATCAAAGCCGCCCGCCTTACGCACCAGCAGCGGCGGGTTGTGACCCGCGTTGGTGAATACCAACTCGCCCGTCCTGGGATCGGCCACGGTCATGAAGAACGTGATGAAGCGATTGTCCGGAGTGCTGGCCGTGGTGGTCTTGTTGAGCCGCGTGATCTTTTCGGAAAGCCGGTCGCCTTCTTCAAAGAGAACTTTCACGCGCGCCTGCAGGCTCGACATCAGCAGCGACGCCGGCATGCCCTTGCCCGCTACGTCGCCCACCAGCATGGCGATGCGGCCGTCGGGGAATTCCAGGTAGTCGTAGTAGTCGCCGCCCACCGTGCGGCACGGCGCAGTGTTGCCCGCGATGTCGAGTCCCTCGACCTGAGGAGGCTTCGACGGCAGCAGGCCCATCTGAATATGCGCGGCCTGCTCCAATTCTTTGGCCATGGCGCGTTCGGTCAGCTCGATTTCCAGCAACCGCACGTGCTCGATGCGAATCGCCGCGACGTTGGCCATCACCGTCAGCAACCCCAGGTCTTCCCTGGTGAATGCGCGGATCATGTCCGGGGAATCCACGTAAATCAGGCCGATGACGCGGTCGTTGGTCTGCAGCGGCACGGCGATCATGCCGCGCACGCGCTGCTGTACAATGCTCTTCTGCTCCTTGAGCGCCTGATCCATCATCGCGTCGCGCACCAGCAGCGAGGCCTTTTCCTTCAGCACGCGGTCGCGCACGGTGCTGGAGATCTTGAAGCCGGCTCCGCGTTGCGCCTTGGTCAGCAACTCGCCGCCTTCCAGCGTCATCAGCACGCCGCGTCCGGCCATCACGGCCTCCATCGAGAGATCCATGATGACTTCGAACAGCTCATTGAGTGGACGATGCTCGGCCAACTCGCGGCCCGCGCGGATCAGCGCCTGCATCTGCGGGTTGGTCTGGATGATGGAGGTCTTATCCAGATCGCCGGGCTGCGTGTTCAGCAGCGAATCCAGCTTTGCGACTACCGTGGTCGAGCTGGCGATGTGCGTCTTGCTTTCATCGACGAATTCCACTTTCTCGAACCTGAGGGCGTCGGGAATGGATTCGGCCAGTTCCAGAGTGAGGTGGCCGGCGGCAATCTGGTCGCCGATCACCACCGGCATGACGCCTTCGATTTTCTGTTCATTGAGCAGCGTACCGTTCTTGCTGCCCAGGTCCTCCACCTGCCACTTGTCGCCGTCAACACGCGTCAGCGCCATGTGCTGGCGCGACAGGCCGGAGTCGTTCGGATAACACAACTGGCAGGTGCTGGAGCGGCCCAGCATGATGAGGTCCTGGTCCAGCGGAAGGTACGTAACCTTACCCTCGGAATCCCGGATGATCAATTCGCGCGGAATGCCTGTCACAGTTTGCTGAGTCGGGGCCACGAGAATAGCGTATCACCCGAATAGTGATTTAAGGAGAGCCTTAGTTCCGCCGATAGTCCCATATAGTACGCATAGGAGCAAGTATGTATTTTACTTGACCTTAGCCGCCTGGATCGCGCACAATGGCGTAAGCGGCGGGTTCGTCCCGAAGCATGAAGGAGAAGTCTTGTCCTTGATAGAACGTAGACTTTGGGTGGCGATTGCGGCGCTGGCCGCAGCCTCCCCGCTGCTGCCCGCTGCCGCGCGAAAGACGGCTCACAAGCCCGCGGCGCCGATCGCTCCTCTGGTGGCGGCTTCCAACCGCCCCGCGAAGAAGGCGCTGCGCCCTAGCGCGAAAGCCACGCCCAAGGCGACCAAAGCCAAGACCTTGCGCGGTCCCTGGCGCGTCCCCACGTTTGCCGATTCCACTGAAGGCGACCGCATCGACGGAGATGACTTGACGGTACGCCGCGCCGCAGTCGACGCCTTGGGCAGGCTGAATGGCACGGTTGTGGTCGCCGATCCCAAGACCGGCCGTATTCTGACCATCGTGAATCAGAAACTGGCGCTGCGCGACGGTTTCCAGCCTTGTTCCACCGTGAAAGTGCCGGTGGCGCTGGCGGCGTTGAGCGAATCCGTGGTCGAGCGCGACACCCGCATCCGGCTCTACGGCAAGACGACCATGTCCATGACCGAAGCGCTGGCGAAATCCAACAACCAGTACTTTGCGAGTCTGGGCCAGAAGCTTGGCTTTGAGCGCGTCAGCTATTACGCGCGGCTGTTCGGACTCGGCGAGAAAGCCGGCCTGGATATCGAAGGCGAGCAGGCCGGATTGCTCCCTTCCGCTCCCCCCAAGAACGGCATGGGCATGATGACCAGTTTTGGCGATGGTATCGCGCTGACGCCTCTGGAACTCACGGCGCTGGTGAGCGCGGTGGCCAATGGCGGCAACTTGAACTACTTGCAGTACCCCAAGACGCAGGAGGAAGCGCAGCAGATCTTGCCGCGCATCAAGCGTCACCTGGATATTGAGCCGCTGATTTCTGAAATCAAGCCGGGTATGCACGGCGCGGTGCAATATGGAACCGCGCGCCGCATCGGCGGCGATTTCGCCGGCTCCATTTTCGGCAAGACCGGCACCTGTACCGATGAGCGCACGCCGACGCATCTGGGCTGGTTCGGTTCGTTCGCGGAAACCAGCCACGGCAAGCTTGCGGTGGTCGTGCTGCTGACCGGCGGAACCGGCGTGAGCGGCCCCGCGGCCGCGATGGTAGCCGGCAGCGTGTATAAGAACCTGGAAGCCGTCGACTACCTGGCGAATGTGACGGAGCCCAAGCCTCCCGTGTTGCTCGCCTCGCCCGTGCAGGCCAGCGTCGTTGGACAATAGTCGTTGGTCAGTAGGCTTCCTACTCCGCCGCCTGTGATATAGTTGAGCAGTTTCGTTCTACGTCGGCTAACAGCCGTAAGGAGCCCACGATCATGAAGAGACCAAACTGTTTCGTTTTCACGGCCGCCGTGCTTTTTGTGTTGCTGCCCGCGGCCGCTTTAGCGCATGTCAGCGTCTGGCCCCGGGAGTCCACCGCCGGAGCAACGGAAAAGTACGTTGTCCGGGTGCCCGCCGAGGGCAAGGTCGCGTCGAAATCCGTTGAGCTTGAAGTCCCCGAAGGCGTTTTGGTTGAAGTTCTCAGCGTTCCCACGGGATGGAAGCAGGAAGTGAAGCGCAACGGAGATCGTATCGTGGGCATCACCTGGCTGATGGACATCAAACCAGGGGAGTTCCAGGAATTCTCTTTTGTCGCGAGAAATCCGAAAGACAAAGCGCAGATCATATGGAAACTGCGCCAGAACTTTGCCGATGGCACATCCGTGGATATGACGAACACTCCCACGGGTGTCCGTCCGAACGCCACCACGAAGCTGGCCCCGATGAAGACGCTGTAACGGCGGAATTCCATGACGCGGCGCCCCATTCTGGCTTTATTGCTATCCAGCGCGCTTCCTTTATTTGCGCACGATCAGTTTCGCATCATTGGAGTCGTCGTCAATAGACGGGAAACCACCTTGCAAGTCAAGAACAAGGCGGGCAAGGCGTTTACGATCGGGCTGGACAAGGCAACTGTTGTACAGCGCGATAAGATCAAGATCAGTGCGGCGGAATTGAAGGCGGGGCTTACCGTGGTCGTGGACGCCCTGGGTGACAGCGAAGACGATCTAGTTGCGCTGGAAGTGCGGATTGTTCCCGCGATTGCGGCGCCGCCGGGAAAATAAGGCTACCTTCCGTGGTGCCGTCCCCGCAGATGCCCGTTGCGCCTTCCGGCCGTAAACTGGCCAAGGCGACTGCTGTCGCGGTGCTGGTGGCCGGAGTTGTTCTGGTCTGCTTCGTGCTTCCTGCCGAGTACGGCATTGACCCCGCGGGGATCGGCGGCGTGCTGGGGCTGACCCGTATGTCCGGTGCCGCGGGCGCGAGTGCCGCGCCGGCTTCCACCCGGGGGCCCGTGTTCCCACAGCCCGCCGGCTACCAAATGGACGCTCGCGAATTCAAGCTGGGGCCCTACGAGTACATCGAGTTCAAGTACGAACTCGAACCGGGCGCTTCGATGCTGTATGACTGGAAGGCCTCCGCGCCGGTCATCTTCAATCTCCACACCGATCCGGCCGGCAAACCAGAAGACGCCTCGGAAAGTTTTGAAAAGGGCGAAGCGGCCGGGAAGCAGGGGGCGTACGTAGCGCCTTACGCCGGCTTGCACGGCTGGTACTGGGAGAATCCCGGCGGCGAGGAAATCACCGTCCGCCTATCGGCGATTGGGTTTTTCCAATCGGCCAGAGAATTCCATCACGACGGCACGAAACGCGATTACGATTTGTCGAAGGCCCGCACCCCGGAGTAGCGTGATCCCGTTCAGCGCAAGAAGGTTCCGGCGTGCAACTCAGCAAACGCCTGCCTTAGCTCTTCCTGGGTGTTCATCACAATCGGGCCGCGCCAGGCCACTGGCTCGTGAAACGGTTTTCCTGATACGAGCAGAAAGCGAACGCCTTCGTCGCCTGCCTGCACGGTGACTTCGTCGCCGGTGTCGAACAGGATGAGCGAGCGATTGCCAATATCCATACCATCTTTGTTTGGTCCAACTTCGGTCGGCGTCGCCTGCGGAGCCGACGCGTTCGCGAATTTTCCCGCGCCGCCGAATACATAAGCGAAGGCCTGGCGCGTGGTCTCTACCGGCAGTGTCTTGCGCTTTCCGGCGGGCACCGAGACGTCAATGTAAATGGGATCGGCGGCGCTGCTTTCCACTGGTCCCGTCTTGCCCCAAAACGTTCCGCACACCACTTTCACGCGCGTGCCATCGTCGTCGGTGACCTCCGGGATCTCGCCCGCTTTCACTTCCTGATAGCGCGGATTCGTCATCTTGAGCGATGACGGGAGATTCGCCCACAACTGGAACCCGTGCATCTGACCCTTCGGATCGCCCTTGGGCATTTCCTGGTGAACGATGCCGCTGCCGGCGGTCATCCATTGCACGTCGCCCGCGCCGATGGTGCCGTTGTTGCCGAGGCTATCGCCGTGATCGACGGTGCCCGCGAGCACGTAAGTAATCGTTTCGATGCCGCGATGCGGATGCCAGGGGAAACCGGCCGTATAATCCGCGGGCGTGTCGCCGCGGAAATCGTCGAGCAGGAGGAACGGGTCGAAGTCGGACGTGTTGCCGAAGCCGAAGGCCCGCCGCAGATGCACGCCCGCTCCTTCGAGTGCCGGCGTGGATTGGGTGACACGCTTGATGGGACGAAGTGACATAGTTATCTCTCTTGTTGAATAAACCCCGCGAAGCCGTTGACGAAATCGCGCAGTTGGGCGCGGACACGTTCTTCGGTCAGCTCTCCGGCTTCGTTGAATACCGTGCTGGCGCGGGAGACCATTAGGCGTCCGCCGAACCAGGGGCGCATTCTGAGCGTCCGCAGTACCGGCAGCCAGTGAGCCTGCGCGAGGATGGTTCCGAAGCTTCCCGGGGAAGCGCCGATCACGGCGACGGGCCGGTTACCGAACACGCGCGCGGTGTCTGCGTCTGGCCGGGACAACCAGTCGATGGCGTTCTTGAACACGCCCGGGATGCCGTTGTTGTACTCCGGCGTCGCCAGCAGCAGCCCATCCGCCGCCATCACGCGGTTCTTCAGTTCCTGTACGGCAAGCGGCAGACCCTCGGCGGCTTCGAGGTCGGCGTCGTAGAGAGGAATGCCGTGGATGGTGGCAATGTCGAGCTGCGTATCACCTTCGACGAGCCCCGCGGCGGCCCGCAGCAATGCCGTGTTGAACGATCCGCTCCGCAGGCTGCCGGAAATTCCCAGAATCTTGACCATGGCTACCCTCCATCTGATGCACGAGCGCGAAACTAGTTGCCGTCGATTTCCGCGGTCAGTTGCTCCCACTCCGCCAGGTGGGTTTCGAGTTGGCCCCGGCAGGCCGCGAGCGCCGCCGTCAGGCGCGTGGTTTCCTCCACGCTCTTGAAATCGCCGAGCGCCGCTTCGTGCTGCTGGATAGCGGACTCCAGTGATGCGACTTCGTGTTCCACTTCCTTCAGCCGCTCGCGCAACTTTTGCACCTTCATCGGGTTGACGCGTGGCTTGTCACGTTTGAGGCCGTCCCCTGCCGAGGCGGCCGCGGGTTCCGGGGCGATCGTCTCCGCCTTCTGCTGCACCGCGATCGCCTCTGGCCCGCCGGACTTGCGCCACAGGTAGTCCTCGTAGTTGCCCGGGAACACGTGTACGTGGCCCTCCTGAATTTCGAAGATGCGCGCAGCCAGGTTGTCGATGAAGTAGCGGTCGTGCGAAACGAAGACCACGGTGCCGGTGTAGGCCTTCAATGCTTCCAGCAGCACGTCCTTGGCGCGCATGTCCAGGTGGTTGGTGGGCTCGTCGAGCAATAGGAAGTTCGACGGCGCCAGCAGAATCTTCGCCAGCGCGTAACGGTTGCGCTCGCCGCCGGAAAGTACGCCGATCTTCTTGAAGACATCGTCTTCGCTGAACAGGAAACAGCCGAGCAGCGAGCGCAGTTGGGTCTGCGTGTGGCGCGGCGCCGAGCCGCTCAGGTCGTCGAGCATCTTGGCTTCGGGGTCCAACTCCTTGTACTGGTCCTGCGCGAAGTAGTCCGGCAGCACGTTGTGGCCCAGCGTGTAGCTGCCCGTGGTCAATGGCTCGGTTCCGGCGAGCAGCTTGATCATGGTGGACTTGCCCGCGCCGTTGATGCCGACCAGCGCGACGCGGTCGCCGCGCTCGATCACAAAGTTGGCGTCGCCGAATACGAACTTGGAACCGTAACTCTTCGACACGTTCTTGAACTCAGCCACGATGCGTCCGCTGGGCTTGGGCTGCGGAAATGAAAAGTGAATAGTCTGCTCGTCGGGCGGCACTTCGATGCGCTCGATTTTGTCGAGTTCCTTGATGCGCGACTGCACTTGTTTGGCCTTGGTCGCCTGCGCGCGGAAGCGGTTGATGAAGGCCTCCAGTTGCTCGATGCGCTCGCGCTGATTCTTGTAGGCGGCCGTGAGCTGATCGCGGCGTTCGGTTTTCTGCGCGATGTACTTGTCGTAGTTGCCGCTGTAGAAGTGAACGCGCTTATTCCAGATCTCGACGGTCTTGTTGACCGTGACGTCCAGGAAATAGCGGTCGTGCGAGATCAGCACGTAGGCGCCGGGATAGTTGGTGAGATACGATTCCAGCCAGTTGCGCGCTTCCAGGTCGAGGTGGTTCGTCGGTTCGTCGAGCAGGAGCAGGCTGGGACGCTCCAGTAGGAGCTTGGCCAGTGCGAGGCGCATCTGCCAGCCTCCGGAGAACTCTTCGGTGCGCCGCGTCCAGTCTTCCTTGCGGAAGCCCAGGCCATCGAGCACGATGCCTACCTGCGACTCAATCGCGTAGCCGTCGCGATTGCGGAACTCGGTGTCGATGGAGTGGGCGCGGTCGGCGGCGGCGGCGTAGTCGGCGCTGGCCGGGTCGAGCTCCGCCATCTTGTGGTGCAGGTCTTCGAGCTCTGTCTCCATCGCGCGGAGGTTGTCGAAGACGCTCATGGCCTCGGCGAACACGGTGCGGCCGGTGAGCGCGAGGCCGTCCTGCGGCAGGTAGCCGATGCTCATGCCCTTGGTGAAGCTGATGCTGCCGTAGTCGAGCGATTCGATGTCGCACAGGATCTTGAGCAACGTGGATTTGCCGGTGCCGTTGCCGCCGACCAGGCCGGTGCGCTCGCGCGGCGTGATCAGCCAGTTGCAGTCTTCAAACAGGAGCTTATGGCCGAAACGCTTCCCGGCGCCTTGCAGTTGAATCATGGAAAGGGGGTCTACCTACAATTCTACTGTGCGGGCGCGGGTTGGTCCGCGAAAGGAAGCGGCCGAGATGTGATTTCCTCACTGGCGGGAAGATCGCGAATTAGTTCTGATCCACGGAAGGCATGGCGAACACATCGCAGAGCATGCTGACGACGTAGCCGAGAGCCACGCCGATCGCGGAGCACCCCACCCAGGCAACGGTCGGGCTCAGTTCCAGGCTGGCATTGACCGTGGATGCGACAGCGGCTCCCAGAAGTCCTCCCGCGAGGCTTGCGAACAAACGTGTTTGCATTCTGTTTCTCCTACTTCACATCATCGGTGGCGTGGGCCCGGAAGACACTAGGGCTGGGGGCTACCGCCGTGGTTAAGGTCACCTAGACCCGCGCGATTTTCACACCAGTACTTTGGCGCGAGGAGGACTAAAAACCATAGCTGGGGTAGAGCGCGCCGAGGGCAAGCGTGAAAACGGGGTCGAAGAGGGGATCAAACAGCCGCCAGGCGATGAGCAGCCCGATCATGCTGAATCCCCGCATCTGACGCGGGAGGTTCTGAAGCTTTCTGGCTGCTTCTTCGGGCAGCAACAATCCGAGCGCTCCGAAGCCGTCGAGCGGCGGGACGGGCAAGAGGTTGAAAACGCCGAGCAGCAGGTTCAGGGAGAACAGTACGCTGAGGAGGCTGGCCGCGCCCGCTGCTCCTGGTTTGACGGAGGCGACAATGTGGGTGAAACTTGCCGAATCCGGCGGCGCCAGCACGTGGGTCCAAATGCCCACGTGAATCAATAAAGCGGCGAGCGCGGCGAGGACAAAGTTGGCTCCCGGTCCGGCCAGCGACATCCAGGCGGCGCGCCGGGGATGCTGGTTCGCCCAGAAGGGATCGTAGGGCGCGCTGGCCCATCCCATCATCCAGCCTCCCGCAAGAAAGGAAAGTATGGGGAAGATCACCATTCCGAACGGCTCCCGGCGGATGTGGGGAATGGGATCGAGAGACACTTGTCCCCCGTGAAACGCGGTCAGGTCACCGCCGAGTTTGGCCGCGAGCGCATGCGCCGCTTCGTGACACGTAGTCGAAAGAAGAAAGACCACGTACCACGTGAGGCCGAGCAATAGAGAATCACCGTTCATGCTGGCAGTGGTCACCTAGCCGGCGGTTTAGTTCTACTGCCAGCTCCACTGTAAGTATATGTTGGTTTCCGCGATGTGATCCGATTTTCGGGGCGCCCCGTTTTTGCCGCCACTATCGGAAGGCGGCGTCCGGCTGCTGTTTCGCCAGCAGCGGTCGACTGAAATCGTCCATTTCCTCCTTGCGGGAGGCCTTACGATGCCCAAGCCTTGCCTAGCAGCCCGTGGTAAAAGTCGAGAAACATCTCCTAAGCATGTGACCGGTGAAATGTTTCAGACGTCATAGATAGTATGGCGATGGGCAAGAGCAAACCGAAGCAAGCGGCGCTGTTTTTCAGCGCCCAAGAGATCCCCAAGGCGG